>JAIBEO010000217.1 GCA_019459185.1 Rhizobium sp.
GGCTTCAGCCGCGAAGCCTTTCGCGAAGAGATTCGCGGCTGAAGCCGCTCCTACAGGGGGCGGGTGGCAGGGTAAAATCCGGGGTTTACCGCTTCGGGGGTTCGCATGAAGATCCAAGACACCCGCGCCGCCATCACCGGCGGCGTTTCCGGCCTGGGCCTGGCCGTGGCCCGGCAGCTGGTGGCCGGCGGCGCCAAGGTGGCGCTGCTCGACATCAACGACGACAAGGGCGCGGCCGCCGTGGCCGAACTGGGCGAGGCCAAGGCCCGCTACTGGCGCACCGACGTCACCGACGAAGCGCAGGTAGCCGCCAACCTGGCCGAGGCGCAGGCGTTCATGGGCGGGCTCAATGCCGCCGTGAACTGCGCCGGCATCCTGGGCGCCGGCCGCGTGCTGGGCAAGGACGCGCCGATGCCGCTGAAGAACTTCGCCACCACGGTGATGGTGAACCTGGTCGGCAGCTTCAACGTGGCCAAGGCCGCCGCCGACCTGATGCAGCACAACGCCGCCGGCGACGACGGCGAGCGCGGCGTCATCGTCAATACCGCCTCGGTGGCCGCCTACGAAGGCCAGATCGGCCAGGCCGCGTATTCGGCCTCGAAGGGCGGCGTGGTCGGCATGACCCTGCCGATGGCGCGCGAGCTGGCCCGCTTCGGCATCCGAGTGAACACCATCGCCCCGGGCATCTTCTGGACCCCGATGGTGGACGGCATGCCGGAAGCCGTGCAGCAGTCGCTGTCGGCGTCCATCCCCTTCCCGTCCCGCCTGGGCCGGCCGGAGGAGTTCGCCGACCTGGTGGCCTACATCGTCGGCAACCGCTATCTCAACGGCGAAACGATCCGCCTCGACGGCGCCGTCCGCCTCGCCCCCAAATAACCCCTTGGCTCCTACAACGGCAACAAACCCACGCAGCGAGTAATCCGCATGAAGGCTTCCGAAATCAAGAAAGGCAACGTCATCGAGCACGCCGGCACCGTTTACCAGGTGCGCGACATCGAGCGCAGCTCGCCGCAGGGCCGCGGCGGCAACGTCAAGTTCCGCTTCACGCTCTACTCCGTGCCCGGCGGCACCAAGTACGACCTGAGCGCGGGCGCCGACGACGAGCTGCGCGAGGTCGAGCTCAGCCGCCGCGCCAGCACCTTCAGCTACATGGACGGCAGCGCCTTCGTCTTCCTCGACGCCGACGACTACACGCCCTACCAGCTCGACGCCGACGTGGTGGGCGACGCTGCCGGTTACATCACCGAAGGCCTGGAAGGCTGCTACGTGCAGCTGATCGAGGATGCGCCGGTGGCCGTGCAGCTGCCGCCGAGCGTCATCCTGGAAGTCGTGGACACCCCGCCCGAGCTCAAGGGCGGCACCGCCACCAAGCGCCCGAAGCCGGCCAAGCTCAACACCGGCCTCGAGATCATGGTGCCGGAGTACATCAGCAACGGCGAGAAGATCTGGGTCAGCACCACCACCGGCGAGTTCAACGGCCGCGTGTGAGCCAGCGCGTCGCCATCCGGCGCATGGATTCGTCCATCGCCGGGTCGGCGGCGATCTCCGCCACCGGTTTCCAGGCCAGGTCCAGCGATTCCTCGCTGACCGCGAAGTCCTCGCTGCCGGTGGCGCGCACCACGAAGCGCACGTCGTAATGCCAGTGTTCCGGGTCCGCGCCGCGGGCCGGGATGGCGTGCCGGTCGAGGTCGAAGAGGCCGCCTTCGACCACCAGGCCCACCAGGCCTGATTCCTCTTCCGCTTCCCGCAGCGCCACCCGCGCCAGGTCGGTGTCGCCGTCGGCGTGCCCGCCCAGCTGCAGCCAGCGGCCCAGTTTGCGGTGGTGGGTGAGCAGCACGCGCTCGCCGTCGGCGCTGACCAGCCAGGCCGAACCGGTGAAATGCCCCGGCGGGTGGCTACGCTCGAATGCGGCCGGCGACGAGGCCAGGAAGTCGCTGAACAGCGCCGCCGTGGCGGCTTCCGCCGGGTTCGCCTGCAGGAAGCAGGCCAGCGCATGACCGAGATCGAAGCCTTCCGTATCCATTTTTCACCCGGCTTTGAGGGCGCACAGGATATCCCGGCGGCGTGGCGCGCGGCGGCTTGTGGCCCCCCGCCTGCTCGGCTAAGGTTAGGCGCCGCCCATGACCGCTCAGGGTCATGGCCATTACAGGTCGCCCGCAGCCGCGGGCCGGCCCAGAACAATGCGATCCAGGGGAGTTCCCAGATGCTTTTCCAGCGCGTCAAGTCGCTTGACCAGATCCTTGCCACGGCAGAAAAAAAGAGCCTCAAGCGCCAGCTCGGTCCCATCCAGCTGACCCTGCTGGGCATCGGCGCCATCATCGGCACCGGCATCTTCGTACTCACCGCCGAAGCGGGCCAGAAGGCCGGCCCCGCCATGATGATCGCCTTCATCATCGCCGCGGTGGTCTGCGCCCTGGCCGCCCTCGCCTACGCCGAGCTGGCCTCGATGGTGCCGGTCTCCGGCTCCGCCTACACCTACACCTACGGCGTGCTGGGCGAAGGCCTGGCCTGGATCGTCGGCTGGGCGCTGGTGCTTGAATACGCGGTCGCCGCGGGCGCGGTGTCCGTCGGCTGGTCCGGCTACATGAACGGCCTGCTGATCAGCGCCGGCATCCCCTTGCCCGAAGCCTTGCGAACCGGGCCCTGGGACGGCGGCACCTTCAACCTGCTGGCCTTCCTGGTCGCGCTGGCCGTCACCGGCCTGCTGGTGATCGGCACCTCCAAGAGCGCCAAGGTCAACGCCGTGCTGGTGGCCATCAAGGTCATCGCGCTCACCGCGTTCATCATCATCGCCTTCCCGGCGGTCAAGGACCCGAACTTCGAGCCCTTCATGCCCACCGGCTGGGGCAGCCCGATGGGCGGCATCGGCGTGCTCGGCGCGGCGGCGTCCATCTTCTTCGCCTACGTCGGCTTCGACGCCGTGTCCACCGCGGCCGAGGAAACCCGCAACCCGAACCGCAACATCCCCATCGGCCTGATCGGCTCGCTGGCGGTCTGCACCATCTTCTACCTGCTGGTGGGTTACACCGCCGTCGGCTCGGTCGGCTCGCAGCCGATGATGGGTCCGGATGGCCTGGCCCTGGCGCCGGGCAGCGCCGAGCTGGCCGCCGCCTGCAAGGGCTCCGAGGAACTGGTGTGCAGCAAGGAGCCGCTGGCCCACGTGCTGCGCCTGCTGGGCTTCGAAGGCTGGGGCAACGCCATCGGCATCGCCGCCGCGCTGGCCCTGCCCTCGGTGATCCTGATGATGCTGTTCGGCCAGACCCGCATCTTCTTCACCATGTCGCGCGACGGCCTGCTGCCGAACGTGCTGTCCAAGATCCACCCGAAGTTCCACACCCCGCACGTGATCACCCTGATCACCGGCGTGGCGGTGTCGCTGTTCGCGGCGCTGTTCCCGGTGGGTGTGCTGGCCGACATCTCCAACTCGGGCACGCTGTTCGCGTTCCTGATGGTGGCGGTAGGCGTGATGATCCTGCGCAAGACCCAGCCGGACCGCCCGCGTCCGTTCCGCACGCCCTTCGTGTGGGTGGTCTGCCCGCTGGCCATCGCCGGCACCCTGCTGCTGTTCTTCAACCTGTCGATGTACACGCTCGGCATGTTCTTCGGCTGGGCCGCGATCGGCATCATCTTCTACTACTCCTACGGTTACCGCCGCAGCCACCTGGCGAACGGCACCGAAGCCGCGAACTGACGGAAGGCGCGGCGGATGAGCAGCTCTTCGCCGCGCAAGATCGGCGTGTTGTTGGCCACCTTCGTGTTGGCAAACAACATGATCGGCTCCGGCTTCTTCCTGCTGCCGGCCTCGCTGGCCGGCCAGGGCGGCGTCACCGCGCTCAGCTGGCTGCTGGGCACGGTGATCGCGGTGGTGCTGGGCGGGGCCTTCGCCCGCCTGGCCCGGGACTACCCCAACCTCAACTGCCCCGACGACTACGTGCGGCCCTCGCTGGGCCGTGACATGGGCTTCCTGGCCACCACGCTGTACTGGGCCTCGTCCTGGATCGGCAACAACGCCATCGCGGTGGCGGCCTTCGGTTACCTGGTCACCCTGCTGCCCATCGACGGCAGCGACACCACCTGGCGCATCGCCGGCCAGGTCGGCCTGATCTGGCTGATGTTCGCCATCAACCTGCTGGGTCCGCGCCAGGTGGCGAAGTTCCAGTCCTTCTGCGTGGTGTTCGGCCTGCTGCCGGTGACGGTGGTGCTGCTGGGCGGCTGGGGCCACTTCGACGGCGACCTGTACGCGGCCGCCTGGAACGTGACCGGCGAATCCGACGCCAGCGTGGTGTTCTCCAACCTCGCGCCGATCTTCTGGGCCTTCGTGGGCCTGGAAACCGGCGCCATGGTGGCGGGCATCGTGCGCGAGCCGGAAAAGAACGTGCCACGCGCCACCCTGGGCGGCATCGTGCTGGCCGGCGTGGTCTACCTGCTGTCCTCGGTGCTGGTGATGGGCATCGTGCCGGCGGCGGAACTGGCCGCGTCCAGCGCCCCGTTCGCGCTGGTGGCCGGGCAGATCTTCGGCGCCTGGGCCATTCCGGTCATCGCCGCCGCGGCCGCGCTCAAGGCCACCGGCACGCTGGGCGGCTGGATGCTGGTGTCGGGTGAATCCGGCGCCCGCGCCGCGCAGCGCGGCTACCTGCCAGCGGTGTTCGGGCGGCTGATGCCGAACGGCGCCGCGGGCGTGGGCCTGGCCATCGTGGCTGCGGCCATGACGGGCATCGCCTTCCTGACCCTGACACCGACGGTGTCGGGCCAGTTCGAGACGATCATCGGCATGGTCGTGCTGCTGGTTGTGCTGGCCTACGTGGCTGCCGGGCTGAGCCTGCTGGTGGGCACGCCGCAGCGGCCATCGGGCCTGAAGGAAAAGGCGCTGGGCGTGGGCGCGCTGCTGGCCTGTTCGCTGCTGATCTTCTCTTCGCCCTGGTCCATGGTGGGCGGCGCCGCGCTGGTGACGGTGCTGGCCTGGGCCGGCTTCCGCCTGCTGGCCGGGCGCGATCAGCCCAGCCAGTCCTGAACCGCCTGGAAGGCGGCCCCGCCACCGGCCGCCAGCAGGATGAAGTAGGCGATGGTTGCCAGCTGGGCCACGTGGCCGATCAGCACCGAACCGCCATCGCGCTGGATGAAGCCGATGGCGTAGAACAGCAGCGCGATGCCCGGCAGGGTATTGCTGAAGGGCACGAAGCCCAGCGGCGCCATCAGCAGGAGGGCAGCGCTGGTGAAGGCCAGGTTGCCCGTCGTGCGCCAGCCACGCCGCTCGACCAGCCAGTGCAGGCGATGCGGGCGGCTGATGCGCTCGAACCGGTGCACCCATTTCAGTCCGGCGCCCAGCGCGGCGCGCACCTTGTCGCCGGGCAGCGGCCGTTCGCGCAGGCGTCGCGGCAGCCAGACGGGCCGTCCGCTGAGCCGGCTGATGCCAATCAGCAGGATGGCGCCGCCGAAGACCGTGCTGACGCCGGGGATGGACACCGGGACCAGGAACACGAGCACCATCAGCGCCGTGACCAGCAGCAGGCCCTCGTCGCCGAACTGCTCCATCAGCTGGCCCAGTTCAATCGAGCCATCACTCACGTTCGCGATGGCGTCACCCAACTGTTCGCCCAGGGACCTGCCGGCATCGGGTGGCAAGGAGCCGCTCATGGCCCGGGCACCTCGCCTTCGTCGCTGCCGTCGTCGACGACCAGGCCCGTCGGCAGGCGCTTGGACGGCGCCACGCCCAGCTTGCGCAGCATCTCGGCCTGGCGCACCAGGTTGCCGCGGCCCTGGGAGAGCTTGTCCACCGCCGAGCCGTGCAGCTCCTGCGCCTTCTTCAGCGCGTCGCCGACCTTGAGCAGGTCTTCCGAGAAGCCAACGAACTTGTCGTAGAGCACCGCCGCGCGGTCGGAGATGGCCTTGGCATTGGCGTTCTGGTGCTCGGTGCGCCACATCTGCGCCACCAGCCGCAGCGACGCCAGCAGGTTGCTCGGCCCCACCAGGATGATCTTGCGCTCGAAGGCGTAGCCGTAGAGCTGCGGGTCGCGGCGCAGGGCTTCCAGGAAAGCCGCCTCGACCGGCACGAACATCAGCACCAGCTCCGGGCTGGTCAGGCCCTCGAGCCGGCTGTAGTCCTTTTCGCCCAGCAGGCGCACGTGGTTGCGCAGGGCCACCACGTGGCGGCCGAAGTGCGCCTCGCGCTCGGCATCGTCACTGGCCTCGCAGGCGCGCTGGTAATCGAGCAGCACCATCTTGGCGTCGATGACGATGCTCTTGTCCTCGGGCAGGCGCAGCACGGCGTCGGGGCGGTAGCGGTCGCCCTCGCCGTCCTTGTAGCTTTCCTGGGTGAAGTAGTCGCGGCCCTTTTCCAGCGCGGCGGTTTCGAGCAGGCGCTCGAGCTTGAGTTCGCCCCAGTAGCCCTGGCTGCGGTTGTCGCTGCTGAGTGCGCGGCTCAGGCTTTGCGCCTCCTGGCCCAGCGTCTGGTTCAGGCGCACCAGGTCGTCGATGCGGGTCTGCAACGCCACGCGGGCGTTGTTTTCCTTTTCGTAGGCCTCGTTGACCGACTTGCGGAAGCCGTCGATCTGCTCGCGCAGCGGGGTGAGCAGCTGGCCGATCTGGGTGGCGTTCTGCTCGCCGAAGCGCTTGGACTTGTCCTCGAGGATTTCCGCGGCCAGGGCCTGGAAGTCGGACTTGAGGCGCTCGCGCGCGGACTCGAGGTCCTTGTAGCGCTGCTCGGCGGCCAGGGACTGCTCCTGCAGCCGCGCTTCGAGGCCGGCGGCGCGCGCCTCGGCCGCCACCCGCGCCTCGCGCACCTGGCGCAGTTCGCCCTCGAGTTCAGCCAGGCGGCGGCGGGCGACCACGAAGGACGCGGCGCCGGCCACGATTAGGCCGGCCAGCAGGCCCAGCAGCAGGAAAGTGGCTTCGGAAGCAGACAAAAGAAATCCCCGGCATCGGTCGATACCGGGGATTCTAGCCGCGGGGCGGTCTCAGGGGCCGAGACGGCCCCGGAGGCGCGCCGGGGGGCGGGTTCAGGCGGCCTTCTTGGCCCAGGCCGAGCACCAGGCGGTGGCGGGGACCTTGAAGCCCGGGAACAGGGTGCAGGCGCCCGAAGCCGCGGTGAAGAACTGGCAGTTGCTGCAGCTGCTGTCCGGCTTGAAGCTCGGGTGTTTCACGGTCTTGGCGTCCTCGGCGAAGGCGAGCGCCTTGGCCTGGGCGTTGTCGAGCGGCAGCGGCTTCAGTTCCTGCGCATGGGCCTGGCCGATGAGCGCCGGCGCCACGAAGGGCACGGCGGCCACCATGGCGGCCTTGACGAGGAAACCGCGGCGGGAGGAATTCACGTTGTTCATGGTCTGGTCCCTTGGCTACGGAGGTATTCCGATGGCTGGAGACGACTATACCCCCACGGTGTGAAATCAGCGTTGATGCAGGTCAAGCCGACGCGCCGCGCGGCTTCCGCTAGACTTTGGTTCATGGAAAACCTGCCCTACGACCCCGCCCGCCTGGCCCAGCGGGCCGCCGAGATCGTCGCCAACACCCGGGAGCTGTCCGCCCTGGGCTGGACCCCGGCCACCAGCAGCAATTTCTCGATGCGGCTCGACGACCGCCATGCCGCCATCACGGTCTCCGGCCGCGACAAGGGCCGGCTGGGCCCGGACGACATCATGGTGGTGGATTTCGACGGCCGCCCGGTGGCCACCTCGCACCGCCCTTCGGCCGAAACCCTGCTGCACACCCAGCTCTATGCCCGCTACCCGGACATCGGCTGCGTGCTGCACACCCATTCGCACGTGCAGACGGTGTGCTCGCGCCTGTACGCCGCCCAGGGCCACGTGCACCTGGAAGGCTACGAACTGCTCAAGGCCTTCGCCGGCAACCAGACCCACGAAATGGCCGTGGACGTGCCGGTGCTGCCGAACACCCAGGACATGCGCGAACTGGCCGACGGGGTGGAAACCCTGCTCGACCGGCAGCCCATGTGGGGCTACCTGATCAACGGCCACGGGCTCTACGCCTGGGGCAAGGACATGGCCGAGGCGCGCCGGCACCTGGAGGCCTTCGAATTCCTGCTGGCCTGCGAACTCGACCTGAGGAGACTGCACGCGTGAGCCGCCTTCGCATCTTCAACGATACCGACCCGGCCACCCCGCTCTCGGCCACCGAGGACCTGGCGCTGATCGCCGAACGCCTCAAGGCCATCGGCGTGCGCTTCGAGCAGTGGCGGGCCAGCGCGCCGGTGGCGCCGGGCGCCCCGCCCGAGGACGTGATGGCGGCCTACCGCGCCGACATCGACCGCCTGGTGGCCGAGAACGGCTTCAACAGCGTGGACGTGGTGTCGATCGCGCCCGACAACCCGAACAAGGATGCGGCCCGCGCCAAATTCCTGGACGAGCACTACCACAAGGAAGACGAGGTGCGCTTTTTCGTGGCCGGCTCGGGCCTGTTTTCGCTGCACGTGGACGGCAAGGTCTACGAGGTGCGCTGCGAGGCCGGCGACCTGATCGGCGTGCCGGACGGCACCACCCACTGGTTCGACATGGGCCCGGAGCCGAGCTTCATTGCCATCCGCTTCTTCACCCAGCCCGACGGCTGGGTCGGCCATTTCACCGGCACCGACATCGCCCAACGCTTCCCGCGCTACGAACCCGGCCAGGCCGGGTGAGAGCGTTTTTTGGCCACGGATTTACGCGGATGAACGCGGATAGAGCAAAAGCATTCTGAATTGGCTCCGGCTTTATCCGCGTTCATCCGCGTAAATCCGTGGCAAAAAACAAAGCTCCAACGAGACCATGAAGACGATACTCACCGACATCGAAGGCACCACGAGCAGTATTTCGTTCGTGAAGGACGTGCTGTTTCCGTATGCGCGGCGGGCGCTGCCCGCGTTCGTGGCGGCGCATGGGCGGGAGCCGGAAGTGCGGCGCTGGCTGGACGTGGTGGCGGCCGAGAGTGGCGGGCTGTGCCAGGACGAGATGATCGTCGAGACGCTGCAGGGCTGGATCGATGCCGACCGCAAGCACACCGCGCTCAAGGCCCTGCAGGGCATGCTGTGGGAGAAGGGTTACGGCAGCGCCGATTTCACCGCGCACATGTACCCCGACGCGGTCGAGGCGCTGGGTCGCTGGCATTCCGCGGGCCACCGCATCGCCGTGTATTCCTCGGGTTCGGTGCCGGCGCAGAAGCTGTTCTTCGGCCACAGCGACGCCGGCGACCTGACGCCGCTCATTTCCGGCTGGTTCGACACCGAAACCGGCGGCAAGCGCGAGGCGGAAAGCTACCGTCGCATCGTGTCGGCGCTGGGCGTGCCCGCCGGCGAGGTGCTGTTCCTGTCCGACGTGGTGGAGGAGCTCGACGCCGCCCGCGAAGCCGGCCTGGGCACCGTGCTGCTCGACCGCCGCAACGACTACCCGCAGCCGCGCCTGGGCGAGGCCACGCACGGCCACGCGCGCGTCGAGAGCTTCGCCGACATCAGGCCCTGAGCCGGGCCTCGCCGCTCAGTCGGCGCGGGTTTCCAGCCGGTAGCGCGTTTCCGCGGTCACCTCGCCACGCCAGCGGTCGAAGGCGCGCACTTCGATGCGGTGCTCGCCCTCGGCCAGGTCGGTGGGCAGCTTGCCGCGCCACAGGTGCGTGGGCGCGTCGGCTTCCGGCAGTCGGTCGTAGGCGCGCAGGACGTCGCTGGCGTCGTCGCGCAGGTTTTCGGTGCGCAGCGCCGGGTCGGGTTCGGCTACGCGCTGCATGGGCCGCCACTCGCCGCCGGCGACGCGATATTCCACCCGCGTGTCGGCCTCGGCCATGTACACGTTGGCGTACACGCCCGCTGCCGGATAGGCGCCACGGCGCAGCACCTTGGGCGCGTGCAGGTGCATGGCCGCGTCGCCGCCGCCGGCCACGTGCCAGCGCAGGGAGTAGTCGCCGGCCGCGGTGAACTCGGCGGTGGCGTAGCCATTGGGCGTGCCGTCGGACATGCGCGAATCGGGAATGCCGGCCGCGTCCTTCGGCCCGCTCCAGTAGCCACCGCAGGCGGCGCCCACGTTGTATTCGTGCAGCGGCTCCGCGCCCAACCAGCCGTCGGCGGAGCCGTGGCGGTGGTGGCGCTGCACGTGGCCGTGCGCGGTCAGCAGCAGCACCTTGCGGAAGGGCCTGAGCAGGGCGAACAAGCGCTCGCGGTCGGCGCGGCGGAAAGTTTCCCTGCCGGGCTCGTCGAAGAACGGGATGTGCGCCGCCAGCACCAGGCGCCGGTCCTTCGGCAGCGTGGCGAGGTAGGCGGCCAGGAATTCGAACTGGCCTTCGCGCAGGCCGCCGACGTAGGCCGGCGACTGCCCGGGGCGCCAGATCACGTCGTCGAGCACGATGAAGCTGGCCTGCGGCTCTTCCCAAGCGAAGGTGTCGGGACCGAAGTGGCGACGGAACGTGCGCAGCGAATCGTCGTCGGTGGCGGCGTCGAAGTCGAGGTCGTGGTTGCCCGCCGCGTGCAGCCAGGGCGTGCGCAGGCGTGCGGTGATGCGGTTCATGGCCGGGTACAGGGCCAGGTCGTCGCTGACCACGTCGCCGAGCGTCAGGCCCAGGTCGGCGGCGCGCTGGCCGCCCGCCTTGGCCACGAGCGGCGCCACGATGTCGCGTTCGTAATAGCCCACGTCCTTGCCGGTCTTCGGCTGCGGGTCGCCGAACACCAGCACGCGCAACGGCGCGGCGGCGTCGGCGGCCACGCGGCGCAGGGCGAAATCGCGGCAGGCAGGCACGGACGGCGCGATGCCGCCGAAGCGCAGGGCCGGGCCCGACGCAAGCTGCACATGGCGCCAGAACACCGGCAGGCCGTCGTCGCCCGTGGGGAAAGCGAAACCTGCGGGCTTCACCACGAACACGGTGTGGTCGAATGCCAGCGGCAGTGACCAGCGGCCGTCGGCACCGGTGCGCACCAGCCGGCGGCCGTCGGACACCAGCACGCCCGACAGCGGCAGCTCACCCGGCCCGCGCTGCCCGTCGCCGTCGCGGTCCTCGAACACGGTGCCGGCGTTGCAGGCGGGGGCCAGGGCGGCGGCGGGCGCGCTGGCGGCCAGCGCGAGGACGAGCAGGAACTGGCGCATGCGGCGCTCCGGAAGGACTGCGCCGATTATCGCCGGGACGGCCTCAGCGCGCAGCGGCGGCGTGGCGGCCGCGCAGCACGGCCTCCACGTCGGCCAGGCCCAGGCCACGCGAGCGCAGCAGCACGGTCAGGTGGAAAACCAGGTCGGCGGCTTCGCCCAGCAGTGCGGCGTCGTCCTGCACCACGGCCGCCAGCGCGGTTTCCACGCCCTCCTCGCCCACCTTCTGGGCGATGCGGCGCGGGCCGGCTTCGAACAGCTTGGTGCTGTAGCTACCCTCGGGCCGGTCGCGCTCGCGGCGGGCGACGATGGCGTCGAGCTCGGCCAGGAAATCACCGGGCGCGCCGGGGAAGCAGCTGGCGCGGCCGAGGTGGCAGGTGGGGCCGCGCGGCGTGGCCTGCACCAGCAGGGTGTCGGCGTCGCAGTCGGTTTCCAGCGACACCAGCTCCAGCACGTCGCCGCTGCTCTCGCCCTTCATCCACAGGCGCTGCCTGCTGCGGCTGTAGAAGGTGACGCGGCGCGTGGCCAGCGTGGCCTCGAGCGCGGCGCGGTCCATGTAGCCCAGCATCAGCACGCGACGGGTGCGGGCGTCCTGCACCACGGCGGGCAGCAGGCCCTGCTGCTTGTCCCAGGCCAGGGCTTCGATTTCATCAGGCGACATCGCGCACCTCGATGCCCTGCGCGCGCAGGGCGGTCTTGAGTTCGGGGATCCGGACGGCGCCGGAGTGGAAGACGCTGGCGGCCAGCGCGGCGTCCACGTCGGCCTCCAGGAAGACGGCAGCGAAGTGCTCCGCCGTGCCGGCGCCACCCGAAGCCACCAGCGGCACGCGGCAGACGGCGCGCACGGCGCGCAGCTGCTCCAGGTCGTAACCCTGGCGCACGCCGTCGGCGCCCATGCAGTTGAGCACGATCTCGCCGGCACCCAGGGCCTGCGCCTCGGCCACCCAGTCGAGCGTGCGGCGCGGCAGCGCGCGGGTGCGGTCGGGGTCGCCGGTGTAGGCGCGCACGCGCCATTCGCCGTCGGCGTCGCGCAGGCTGTCCACGCCCACCACCACGCACTGCACGCCGAAGGCCTGCGCCAGTTCGCTGATTAGTTCGGGGCGCTCCAGCGCCGGCGTGTTCAACGACACCTTGTCGGCGCCGGCGTGCAGCACCGCGCGCGCCTGTTCGACCGAGCGGATGCCGCCGGCCACGCAGAACGGAATGTCGATCAGGCGCGCCACCCGCTCCACCCAGCCCGCGTCCACCGCGCGGCCCTGGGGGCTGGCGGTGATGTCGTAGAACACCAGTTCGTCGGCGCCTTCGTCGCGGTAGCGCAGGGCCAGGTCTTCGATGGCGCCCATGACCACGTGGTCGCGGAAGCGCACGCCCTTCACCACCTGGCCGTCGCGCACGTCGAGGCAGGGAATCAGGCGGCGGCTCAGCATGGCCGCGCCTCCGCCAGCGCGCCGGGCAGTGCCAGCCGGCCTTCCAGCAGAGCCTTGCCCAGCACGATGCCGCTGCAGCCGGCCTCGCGCGCCGCCACCACGTCGGCCACGTCGCGGGCGCCGCCGGAAGCCTGCACCGCCAGCCGCGGGAAACGCGCGCACAGGTAGCGGTAGAGGTCGAGGTTGGGACCGGAAAGCATGCCGTCGCGGGCGATGTCGGTGCACAGCAGGTGGCGCAGGCCGACTTCGGCATAGGCCGCGGCCAGCACGTCGAGCTCCTTTTCGCCGGGCTCGGTCCAGCCGTGCACGGGCAGGCGCCAGCGGCCTTCGTCGTCGCGGCGGGTGTCGAGCGCCAGGGTGATGCGGTCGGCGCCGTAGCGGCCCACCCACGCGGCCACGCGGCCGGGTTCGCGCACGGCCAGGGAGCCGATCACCACGCGGTCGGCGCCGGCCTTCAGCAGCGCTTCGACGTCGGCTTCGCCGCGCACGCCGCCGCCGGTCTGCACCTTCAGGCGGGTTTCGGACTTCAGGCGCGCCAGCAGCGGCGCCAGCGTGTAGCCGCCGGCGCGGGCCGCGTCCAGGTCCACCAGGTGCAGCCACAACGCACCGTCGGCGGCGTATTGCTTCGCCAGCGCCAGCGGGTCGGCCGGGTAGCGGGTTTCGCGGCCGTAGTCGCCCTGCACCAGGCGCACCACGGCTCCGTCGCGCACGTCGATGGCCGGGTAGATCGTGTAGGTGGTCATGCGACGCCGGACTCCAGGAAATTGGCCAGCAGGCGCGCGCCCACCGCGCCCGAACGCTCGGGGTGGAACTGCGCACCGGCGACGTTGCCGCGCTGCACGATGGCGGCGAAGGCCTGGCCGTGCACGCTTTCGGCCACGGTGTCGGCGGTGACGGGCGCGGCGTAGCTGTGCACGAAATAGGCCTGGGCGCCGTCGGCGATGCCGCGCAGCAGCGGGCTTTCGCGCCGCGCCTGCAGCCGGTTCCAGCCCATGTGCGGCACGCGCACGCCGGGCGATTCCGGCATGCGCCCCACCAGGCCGGGAATGAGGCCGAGGCAGGTTTCGCCTCCCTCCTCCGAGCCCTCGAACAACAGCTGCATGCCCAGGCAGATGCCCAGCAGCGGCTGCCGCAGTTCGCGCAGCGGCTGCACCAGGCCCAGCTCGCGCAGGCGCGCCATGCCCGGGCCGGCGGCGCCGACCCCCGGCAGGATGACGCGGTCGGCGGCGGCGATCACCGCCGCGTCGCCGCTCACCGCCGCCTCCACGCCCAGGCGCTGCAGCGCATAGCGCACCGAGCCCAGGTTGGCCCCGCCCGAGTCCACCAGCACGACGTTCACAGCGTGCCCTTGGTGCTCGGCAGGTCGCTGCCCTGGCGGCGGATGGCCTTGCGCAGCGCGCGCGCCACCGCCTTGAAGCAGGCCTCGACCTGGTGGTGGGTGTTTTCGCCCTGCACGCGCAGGTGCAGGCTCAGGCCGGCCTCGTCGCTGAGCGAGCGGAAGAAGTGCGGCACCAGTTCGGTGGACAGGCCGCCGACTTCGGGACGGCTGAACTGGCCCTCGAACACGAAATACGGACGGCCCGACAGATCCACCGCCGCGCCCGCCAGCGTCTCGTCCATGGGCAGGGTTATCGCGCCGCGGCCGACCGAATCGCCGTAACGGGCCACGCCGCGCTTGTCGCCCAGCGCCTGCTTCAGCGCCTGGCCCAGGGCCAGCCCGCAGTCTTCGACGGTGTGGTGTTCGTCGATGTGCAGGTCGCCGGCGCAGTCGAGCTCGAGCGCGAAACCGCCGTGTTTGCCCAGCTGCTCGAGCATGTGGTCGAAAAAGCCGTGGCCGGTGCGCACGCGCGGGTCGCTGGCGCGGTCGAGGTCGACCGCCACGCGCACCCTGGTTTCCTTGGTCTTGCGCTCGACCACCGCCGTGCGCGGCGCGTCCACCAGCGCGTGGGCGATACTGGCCCAGGTTTCGAAGCCCGGGCCGAGCCGGAAGCCGCGGCAGCCGAGGTTGCGCGCCAGCTGCAGGTCGGTCTCGCGGTCGCCCACCACCACCGAGTTGGCCAAGTCGATGCCGCGGTCGCGCAGGTAGTGCATGAGCATGCCCACGCCCGGCTTGCGGGTGGGCTTGTTCTCGTGCTCGAAGCTCTCGTCCACCAGCACTTCGCGAAAGCGGATGCCCTGCGATTCGAGCAGCTGCATCATCAGCGCGTGCGGGCCTTCGAAGGTTTCGCGCGGGAAGCTGTCGGTGCCCAGCCCGTCCTGGTTGGTGACCATGACGAACTCATAGCCGGCGTCGCGCAGCCGCAGCAGCGCTGGGATCATGCCCTCGACGAAGCGCAGCTTGGCGTAGCTGTCGATCTGGAAATCGGCCGGCTCCTCGATCAGGGTGCCGTCGCGGTCGAGGAAGGCGATGCGCGTGCCGCTCATGCCGCCGCCCTCCCCGCCTGCAGCGCCGCCACGACGGCGTCGTTCTCCTCGGGGCGGCCGATGCTGATGCGCAGCGCGTCGCCCAGCTGCGGCGAGGCGCGCATGTCGCGCACCACCACACCGGCCGCCAGCAGCCGCGCGAAGGCGGCCTCGGCATCGTCGAAGCGCGCCAGCAGGTAGTTGCCCTGCGAGGGATACACGCGGCGCACGCCCGGGCAGGCGGCCAGCTCGGCGCGCAGGCGCTCGCGTTCGGCGCGCACGGTCTGCACCTGCGCCCGGGTGATGGCCAGCGCCGGCTCGGACAGGCCGGCCAGCGCCATCTGCACGCAGGGCGACGGCAGCGGATAAGGCGCCTGGCAGTTGCGCAGCACCGCCACCAGGGCCGGGTCAGCCAGCAGGCAGCCGATGCGCGCCGCGGCCAGCGCGTGCGCCTTCGACAGCGTGCGCAGAACGGCCAGGTTGGGCTGCGCGGAGATTTCAGCGGCCATCGAAGGGAATTCGCTGTACTCGCCGTAGGCCTCGTCCACCACCACCAGCGCACGGCCGGCCAGGCGGCGGGCCAGGGCCAGCAGGTCGGCCGGCGGCACGGCCTGGCCGGTGGGATTGGCGGGCGAACACACGAACACCAGCTTGGCGCCGCTGGCGACGGCGGCGCTGGCCAGGCCCTCGAGGTCGAGCTCGAAGCCGGTGGCGGTGTCGCGCAGCGGCACTTCCACCAGCGGCGCGCCCTGCAGGCGGGCGCTCACGGCGTACATGCCGAACACCGGCGGCGCCACCACCACGGCGTCGCGGCCGGGGTTGCACAGCGCGCGCACCAGCAGGTCGATGGCCTCGTCGCTGCCGCGGCCCACCAGCACCTGTTCGGCGCGCACGCCATACAGCGCGGCCAGGCGGGCGCGCAGTTCGGCGGGCTGCGGGTCGGGGTAACGGTTGGCGCCGGTGCCGGCGTCGGCCGGGTTGCGCCAGGCGCTTTCGTTGGCGTTGAGCCATATCGAACCCGATACAGCCGCGCGCCGCGCCGAGCTGTAGCCCGAGAATCCCCGAAGGTCCTCGCGCACCAAATCCAACAGGGCACTCATGGTCCCACCTCCAACCGCCGCAGAACCGACTGCGCGTGTGCTTCCAGGCCTTCCGCGCGCGCCATTTCCACCGCGCAGGGACCGATGGCGGCCAGGCCGGCGCGGCTCACTTCCTGGAAGCTGATGGCCTTCTGGAAGCTGGCCACGCTCACGCCGCTCCAGGCGCGCGCGGCGCCGTTGGTGGGCAGCACGTGGTTGGTGCCCGAGCAGTAGTCGCCCAGGCCTTCCGGCGCGTAGTCGCCCAGGAACACCGAGCCGGCGCTTTGCACCGCCTCGAGCCAGCGGCGCGGTTCGCGCACGGCCAGGATCAGGTGTTCGGGCGCGTAGTCGTTGCTGAGCGCGAAGGCGTCCTCGAGCTGGCCGACGACGATCAGGCGCGCGTGCTCCAGCGCCGCGCTGGCGATGGCTTCGCGCGGCAGCTGCGCCACCTGGCGCGCCACTTCCGCGGCCACGGCCTCGGCCAGCGCGGCCGAATCGGTGGCCAGGATCACCTGCGAATCCGGCCCATGTTCGGCCTGGGAAAGCAGGTCGGCCGCCACGTGCACGGGCGGCGCGCCGGCGTCGGCGATCACCAGCACTTCGGAAGGCCCGGCCGGCATGTCGATGGCCGGGCCGCCAGCCATCATGGCGGCGAACTGCTTGGCGGCGGTGACGTAGCGGTTGCCCGGGCCGAAGAGTTTGTCGCAACGCGGCACCGAGCCGGTGCCCACGGCCATGGCGGCAATCGCCTGCGCACCGCCGAGCTTGAACACGCGGGTGATGCCGCACAGCCGCGCCGCCACCAGCACCGCCGGGTCGGCGCTGCCGTCGGCGCGCGGCGGCGTGCACAGCACCACTTCCCCGCAGCCGGCCAGCTCGGCCGGCACGCCCAGCATCAGCGCGGTGGACGGCAGCGGCGCGCTGCCCGCCGGCACGTACAGCCCGACGCGGCCGATCGGCCGCAGCAAACGCCCGCAGCTCACGCCGGGCGCGGTTTCGATTTCGAACGGCGCGGCCATGCCGGCGCGGTGCCAGGCGCGCAGGCGGCCGCGCGCTTCCACCATGGCGGCGCGCAGCGCCGGCGTGACGGCTTCTTCGGCGCTAGCGAATTCGTCGGTGGTGACCTCGAAGGCGCCGAGCTCGACGCCGTCGAAGCGGCGGGTGAGCGCGCGCAGGGCGGAGTCGCCGTCGGCGCGCACCTGCTCGAAGACGCGGCGCACGGCCGCTTCGATGTCGGCCTGGTCGCCGCCGCCCGGGCGCGCCAGGCAGGCGGCGCGGGCCGCGTCGTCCAGGGCATTCCAGTCCACGCGCTTCATGCCAGCATCTGCTCCACCGGAAGCACCAGCAGGCCCGTGGCCCCGGCGCGTTTCATGTCTTCCAGGCGCTGCCAGGTCATGGCGCTGCGGCACAGGGCCTGCAGGGCCACCTGGTCGCGCTGGCCCTCGATGGCCATCACGGTCGGCGGTTCGGCGTCCGGAAGCAGCTCCAGCAGCGCCGGCACCGCGTCGCGCGCGGCCTGGAACAGCACCAGTTTGCTGGCACGTACGCTCAGCACCGCGTCAAGGCGGCGCAGCAGCATGGCCGCCAGCTCGGCGCGGGCGTCGCCGAAGGGCTGGGCCGGCGCCACCAGCACTGCCTGGCTTTCGAACACCACGGCGGTTTCCTTGAGCTGGTTGGCCAGCAGCGTGGCGCCGGTGGAAACGAGGTCGCAGATGGCCTCGGCCTTGCCCAGGCGCGGCGCGATTTCCACCGAACCCGACAGCACCACCGGCTCGGCCTGCACGCCCTGCCCGCGCAGCCAGCGCGCCAGCAGCTGCGGGTAGCTGGTGGCCAGGCGCGTGCCTTCCAGGCGCGCGGGGCCGGGCCAGTCCCAGTCGTTGGGCACGGCCACCGACAGGCGGCAGCGGCCGAAGCCGAGTTCGCGGATGGCGCGGAAGGCTTCCGGCTGGCCGCTGGCTTCGCGTTCCAGCGCCTGCTCTTCGAGCACGTTCTGGCCCACCACGCCCAGGTCGCAGGTGCCCTCGGCGATCAGGCCGGGGATGTCGTCGTCGCGCACCAGCAGCAGGTCGATGGGCAGGGATTCGCCATAGCAGAACAGCCGGTCGCGGCTTTCGCGGAAGCCCAGGCCGGCGCGCGCGAGCAGGTCGCGGGCCGGGTCCGAGAGCCGGCCGGATTTCTGGATGGCAATACGCAGGCGGTCGTGCGTCCTCATGACGCCCTCCGGATCAAGGAAAAGGGGGATTAATGCGAGTCGTCGTTCGCGGCCACGCCCAGACCGGCGCGTTCCGCGGCGATGCGATAGCCACCGGCGCCCCGTTCGAGGCAGCGCGCGACGCGCCCGATGGTGGTGACGCTGACGCCAGTGCGGTCGTGGATTTCACGGTAGGGAGCTTCTTCCAGCAGCAGCGGGATGACGCGCCAGCGGTCGGCCAGGGCTTCGAGCTCGGACGGGGTGCACAGGTCGTCCAGGAAGGCCCGCAGTTCGCCCGGGTTGCGCAGGCTCAGCAGCGCCCGGACGAGGGCGTCCAGGTCGCTTTCGCTCGGACGGGTGGCGGGTTCGCGGCGTTTCATTGCGTTAATGTAATAGCGCGTTATTACATAGTCAAGCAGAATCCGGGACTGAACCCGCTGTTCATCTCCGAGCCCCCGGCATAAAGTGGCCCCGGGGAAGGGAAATCCGGGCGGACATGCGCTTCATCACCGTGGTGCTGGCTCTTTGGCTGTCGCTGGCCGGGCAAACCGCCCTGGCCACCCCGGCCGTGCTCGACGAAGGCGCCCAGGTCCTGACCCTGGCCCCGCACCTGGGCTACCGGGTGGACCCGGACGGCCGCGCCGACGCCGCGGCCATGTTCGCCCAGGCCGGCCGCGGCGGCTTCGAGCCCCTGCCCGGCGGCTCCAGCACCTTCGGCTTCACCGAAGGCGCCTACTGGTTCCATGCCGAGGTCTTCAACGCCAACACCCGCGAACAGCGCTGGCTGCTGGTGCTGCACTACCCGCTGCTCGACAACGTCGACGTCTACCTGCGTTACCCCGACGGCCGCGTGCAGTACATGGCCTCGGGCGACAACCTGCCCTTCACGGCGCGCTCGATCCGCTACCGCCACCCCAACTTCTGGGTCGACCTGCCGGCACGCACGCGGGTGGAAGTGCTGGTGCGCGTGGCCAGCCGCAGCTCGCTGCAGGTGCCGCTGGCCCTGTACACGCCCACCGCCTTCGCCGAGCTCGAGCGCGATTCGCAGCTCGGCATCGGGTTGTTCTACGGCATCCTGCTGGCGCTGTTCTGCTACAACCTGGTGCTGTGGCTGTCGCTGCGCGACGCCAGCCACTTCTGGTACATGTTCCACGTCGCCGGCTTCGGGCTGGTGATGCTCTGCCTCAACGGCCTGGCCTTTGAATACCTGTGGCCGAACTCCCCGTGGATGGCCAACCACGCCATCCCGCTGTCCATGGCCATTTCCCAGGTGGCCATGCACCAGTTCTGCCGCGTGTTCCTGGAACTGCCCGAGCGCCAGCCCAAGGCCAACACCGCCTCGCTCACCATCATCGCCTTCTACGTGCTGATGGGCCTGGCTTCGCTGGTGGTGGACTACCGGCTGGTGGTGAAGCCGATGACGCTGGCGGTGTTCCCGGGCGCGCTGTTCATCATGGCCCTGACCATCGTTTCCATCCGCCGCGGGTACGCGCCGGCCAGGGTGTTCCTGATGGCCTGGGGCTTCCTGCTGCTGGGCACGGCCCTGTACGCCTCGGTGTCGTTCGGCCTGCTGCAGAAGGGTTTCTTCACCGAGTACGGCATCCAGATCGGTTCGGCGCTGGAGATGATCCTGCTGTCCTTCGCCCTCGCCTACCGCTATGCGCGGCTGCGCAGCGAAAACGAAATCCTGGTGCGCGAGCACAACGAGCAGCTGGAACGTCACGTGGCCCGGCGCACGTCGGAGCTGAGCACGGCGCTGGAACAGCTGGCCGAAGCCAACCAGCGCCTGCGCGAATCCAACCGCCGCGACGCGCTCACCGGCCTGTTCAACCGCCGGCATTTCCGCGACGTGTTCGAACACCAGATGCACCACGCCGCCGAGCACCGGCAGTCGCTGGGCGTGCTGCTGATCGATCTGGACCACTTCAAGCGCGTCAACGACACCTACGGCCACCTGGCCGGCGACGAATGCCTGCGCTGGATGGGCCGCTGCCTCACCGACAGCCTATCGGTGCACGGCGCGCTGCTGGCGCGTTTCGGCGGCGAGGAGTTCGTGGCGGTGGTGCCGGACATGCACGGCGACCGGCTGATGCACCTGGCCGAGCAGCTGCGCGTGCGCATCTGCAGCGAACCCGTGCGCTACGCCGGCAACAACATCGGCATCAGCGCCAGCATCGGCGCCTTCGTGCTGCGCCCCGGCACCGGCGTGGGCGTGGACGACGCCCTGCACCGCGCCGACGACGCCCTGTACGCGGCCAAGGACGGCGGCCGCAACCGCGTGCACGCCGCAGCCGACGTCACCGGTTGAACCCGGGGGTCAACCCAACGCCTGGCGGGCTGCGGAGAGCAGCTTGCCTTCCTGCACCAGGCGCACGGCGGTGGCCACGTCGCCATCCATGGCGCGGTCGCGCGGCATGAAGGGGATGGCTTCGCGCAGGGCGGTCCAGGCGGCGCGCACGGCCACGCCGGGCTCGAACTCCGGGGCTTCGGCCAGCTCGCGGCGCAGGCCTTCGACTTCCGCCAGGAACGGCGCGCGGTCGGCGTGGCCGGGCAGCGGCGCGCCCTGCACCTTCGCCGCCAGCGCTTCGGCATCGGTCTCGCGGGCCAGCTGACGCGCGGCGTTGATCATGTCGCGGCGGTAGTCCAGCGCCTGCGCGGCGGTGTAGAGCTCCAGCGCCAGCACGTGGCCCAGGTCGGCCGTCATGTCGAGCACGTGGCGGCCTTCGTTCGCGCCCATGGACACATGGTCTTCGGCGTTGGCGCTGGTGGGGATGGAATACACGCTGGCCGGGTGCGCGCGGCTGGCCAGGTCGTTCACCAGCGCGGCGGCGGTGTACTGCACGATCATGAAGCCGGATTCGGTGCCGTCTTCGTTGCCGATGAGGAAAGGCGGCAGGCCGTCGTTCGTGGCCGGGTCCACCAGCTTGTTGAGGCGGCGTTCGGAAATCGAAGCCAGCACCGGAATGGCGGCCTTGAGGTAGCTCATGGCCAGCGCCAGCGGCATGCCGTGGAAGTGGCCGGCCGAGACCACCTGGTCCTCGATTTCGCGCGCGCCCGGCAGGTCCGGAAACAGCAGCGGGTTGTCGGTGACGGCGTTGAGTTCGATGTCCACCACGCGCTTGGCCTGTTCCAGCGCGTCGCGCACGGCGCCGTGCACCTGCGGGATGCAGCGCAGCGAGTAGCTGTCTTGCGGCTGGTGCTTCTTGCCGCCGCGGAAGGGACGGAAGCGCTGGTAGAAGCGCTCGCGACCGTGGCGCTGCGAAAGCGGCACCCAATCCCAGCCAATGTCGAAGCCCAGGGCCTGCTGCTCCGCCGTGCTCCAGCTTTCCGGCAGCCACTGCCGGAAACGCGGCACCAGGTGGTAGGCGATGTCGGACAGCGTGGAGCCGGCCAGCAGCCGGCGCAGCTGCGCCGCCACGTGCACCTGGCCCGGATGCGGGCGCAGCGCGTGCACGTGCGGGTCGAAGGCGCGCAGGCGGCCGGCGAAGGCGTCGAGCGTCATGGCCGCGGCGAGGTCGGCGGTGTCGAGCAGGTCTTCAAGGCGCTCGATGGCCAGCACGGCCGTGGCCAGCATCTGCGCGGTGCCGTTGTTGAGCGCCAGGCCTTCCTTGTGCGACAGCGACACCGGCTTCAGGCCGGCGCGCTTGAGCGCCTCGGCGCCAGGCAGGCGTTCGCCGTCGTAGAAGGCTTCGCCGCCGCCCAGCAGCACGATGGCCAGGTGCGACAGCGGCGCCAGGTCGCCCGACGCGCCCACGGAGCCCTTCTGCGGCACCACCGGCACCATGCCGGCGTTGAGCAGCGCGGCCAGTGATTCCAGCACCTGCGGGCGGATGCCCGAGTGGCCCATCATCAGCGTGTTGATGCGGATGGCCAGCATGGCGCGCACCACGCTGGGCGCGAACGGTTCGCCCACGCACACGGCGTGGGTGACGATGAGGTTGCGCTGCAGCTCCTCGAGCACGCTTTCGCCCGAAGCCGCCGCGCCCGGCAGGCCCTCGCGCACGCGGCGCGAACCCAGCAGCTTGTCGGCGTTGGAGCCGAAGCCGGTGGAGACGCCGTAGATGGGTTCCTGCTTCTTGACCTGCTCGGCCAGGAAGTCGGCGGCGCGCTGCACCGCCTGCATCTGCACCGGGTCCAGGCGCACCGGGGCGCCGTGGGAAATTTCAGCCACCTGGGCGCGGCTGAGGTGGCGACCGTCTAGGGTGATGGGCTTCATTCAGCGCATCCCCATCGCACGCTGCTGCTCGAGTTCGACCTTCAGGGCCGTGGCCAACTCCTCGCGGGCCACCTCGAACTGCTCCTGCGAGCGCAGGTCCTTGACCTTGACCACGCCGCGCGTGGCCTCGTCGTCGCCGTAAAGCACCACGAAGCGGATGCCGGCGCGGTCGGCGTACTGGAACTGCTTGGCCAGCTTCTTCGCCTCCAACTGCACCTCGGCATTGATGCCGGCGGCGCGCAGCCGGCGGGCGATGTCGAGCGAATCGGCCAGGCGGGATTCGTCCATCAGGCCCACCATCACTTCCACCGAGCTTTCGGCGGTGGAGAGGATGCCGGCCTCGCGCAGCTGCCAGAACAGGCGGGTGGCGCCGATGGAAATACCGACGCCCGGCAGCTTCGACTTGGTGTAGTGGCTGGCCAGGTCTTCGTAGCGGCCGCCCGAGCAGACCGAGCCGATCTGCGGGTGCTCGTCGAGCGTGGTTTCGTAGACGGTGCCGGTGTAGTAATCGAGGCCGCGGGCGATGGAGAAGTTCACCGCGTAGTTCTTTTCCGGCACGCCGTGGGCCTTGAGCAGCTCCAGCACCTCGCGCAGCTCGGCCACGCCCTGGGCCAGGGTGGCGTTGCCCTCGCCCAGCGCGGCCAGGCGCGCCAGCGCGTCGGCGTGCGAGGTGGAGCGCACCTGCACGAAGGCCATGATGCGGTCGGCCACGTCGTCGGCCAGCTGGAAATCCGCGCCGGTGAGCGTGGCGCGGACGGCGTCGGCGCCGCGCTTGTCGAGCTTGTCGATCTCGCGCAGCACCAGCGCCTGGCGCTCGCCGTCGGCGATGCCCAGGCCTTCGAAGAAGCCGCGCAGCAGCTTGCGGTTGTTGAGCTGGATGGTGAACGGGCCCACGCCCAGTTCGGTGAACACGGCGTGGATGACCGCGGGCAACTCCGCGTCGTGGCGGATGCCCAGCGCGTCCTTGCCGATCACGTCGATGTCGCACTGGTAGAACTCGCGGAATCGGCCGCGCTGGGCGCGTTCGCCGCGGTACACGCGCTGGATCTGGTAGCGCCGGAACGGGAAGGCCAGGTCGTGCTCGTGCTCGGCCACGTAGCGGGCCAGGGGCACGGTGAGGTCGAAGCGCAGGGCCAGTTCGGGAGCAAGGGCCTCGTTCGGGTCGCGGAGGTTCCGGACCCGGTCCTTGAACTCATCCAGCGCGCCGGTGGATTGCACGAAATAGACCTGGCGCTCGGTTTCGCCGCCGGTCTTGGTGAGCAGCACCTCGGACAGCTCGAACACCGGCGTTTCCACCGGCAGGAAGCCGAAGCGCTCGTAATTGCGGCGGATCACGTCCAGCATGCGCTGGAAGGCGATCTGGTCACGGGGCAGAAGCTCCATGACCCCGGGCGTGGTGCGGGGCTTGATCAAGGCGGGAAACTCCAGTGCGAACCCCGGCATTCTAGCGGCTGCGGCCACCCGGGCGCGTCGCCGGGGCGTGACCCGGAAACGATGGACTTGCCGAACCGCCGATGAGCCTCTAGAATTGCCGGCTCGATCCCTCGGGGTGTAGCTCAGCCTGGTAGAGCGCTACGTTCGGGACGTAGAAGTCGCAGGTTCAAATCCTGTCTCCCCGACCAATCGAGCACGAACGAAACGCCGCCCCCGCAGGGCGGCGTTTTTGTTTCCGGCCCTGCCCCCTCGGCTACACTCGGTCCCGTCTAGGGGACGTGAGCATTCGCATGGGCTGGATCCTGGGGATTCTGGGCGCGATATTCGGGGCCGCGCTGGCCGACGATAGCCGCATGCTGTTCGGGTTCGTGGCCGGCGCCTTGCTGGGCGTGCTGCTGGCCCAGGCCCTGAAGCTGCGCAGCCGGGTGGCCCAGCTGGAAGAACAGGTCGCCGCGCTACGGGTGGCCGGCGTCCGCGCCGCCGAGGCCGTGGCGCCCTGCGCGCAGGCGGAAGCCGCCCCCGCGGCGACCCGCACCGAGCCGGCCGGCACCGAGCCCGCGCGGGCCGAAGCCACCGCGGCGCCCACGCCGGCACCGGCCGCCCCCGTGCCCCCACCGATTCCCGCCGCCGAAACACCGCCGGCCACGCCCCGCCCTGCCCCGGCGCCCGCCGGACCGGTCGAACCTGCCGAACCCGACGTCGTCACCAAGGCCGCCCGCCTTCTCAAGGCCTGGTTCTTCGAAGGCAACGTGCCGGTGAAGCTGGGCGTGCTGGTGCTGCTGTTTGGCGTGGCCGCGGCCATCAAGTACGCCGCCGACGCCGGCTGGCTGACCATGCCCATCGAATTCCGCCTGGCCGGCATCGCCGCGGGCGCCATTGCCGGCCTGGTGTGGGGCCTGCGCAGCGCCGCCGAGCGCCCGGCCTTCGGCCTGAGCCTGCAGGGCGGCGCCATCGGCGTGCTGCTGCTGGTGGTGTTCGCGGCCTTCCGCAATTACGAGGTGCTGGGCGCGATGCCGGCCTTCGTGATGGTGCTTATCCTGGTGGCGGGCGCCAGCGTGCTGGCGGTGAAGCAGGACGCGCCCGCGCTGGCCGTGCTGGGCTTCATCGGCGGTTACCTGGCACCGGTGCTGCTGTCCACGGGCAGCGGGAACCACGTGGCGCTGTTTTCGTATTACGCGGTGCTCAACGCGGCCGTGTTCGGCATCGCCTGGAAGAAGCCGTGGCGGGCGCTGAACCTGGTGGGTTTCGTGTTCACTTTCGCCATCGGCGGCATGTGGGGCGCGAAGTATTACCAGCCGGAAAAATTCGCCACCGTCGAGCCCTTCCTAGTGCTGTTCTTCCTGTTCTACGTGGCCATCCCGGTGCTGTATGCGCTGGCGGGCCGGCAGAAGAACGGCAAGGTGGACGGCACCCTGCTATTCGGCACGCCGCTGCTGGCTTTCCCCATGCAGGTGGGCCTGCTGGGCGACGACCGCATGGGCCTGGCCTTCAGCGCGCTGTTCGTGGCCGGCATTTACAGCGGCCTGGCGCTGTGGGCGCGCGGCAACCAGCGCCTGCGCGACCTGGCGCAGAGCGCCGCGGGCATGGGCGTGGTGTTCGCCACGCTGGCCATTCCGCTGGCGCTGACGGCGCGTTGGACTTCGGCCGCCTGGGCCATCCAGGGCGCCGGCATGGTGTGGCTGGGCCTGCGCCAGGAACGCCGCCTGGTGCGCTGGAGCGGCCTGGCCCTGCTGGTGCTGGCGGGTGGCGCCTGGTGCGTGAGCCTGTTCGACTGGAACCTAGGCCACGAAGACCGCTTCCTGCTCAACGGCCACGCCATGAACCTGGCCCTGCTCACGCTGGCCTGGATGGCGGCGAGCTGGCTCTACCATCGCGCCGGCCGCAACACGCTGCTGCAGGTGGTGCTGTTGCTGGGCGGCATGGGCTGGTGGAGCCTGCTGGGCCTGCGCGAGATCGAGGTGAACCTGAGCCCGCGCTTCGACGCGCTGTATTACGGCGGCTTCGCGCTGCTGACCGCCGCGCTGGCGGCGCTGCTACGCGGGCCGCTGGCCTGGCCGCGGCTGTCGTGGCCGCTGGTGGCGTCGCTGGTGCTGATGCTGCCGCTGTCGATCGCCTCGCAGGACCATTACGACGTGACGCTGTTCGACCACCCGCTGTGGCTGTGGTGGCCGCTGCTGGCCGCCGCGCTGGTGACGCTGCGCGCGCTGCGCGAGCCGCGTTCGCGCGGGCTGCCGGTGGCGCATATCGCCTGGCTGGTGGCGGTGGCCACCGCCGCGGGCATCACCCTGCTGCGCGTGCTGGACGACCGCGCCGCGCTGGCCGACGGCTGGCTGCTGCCGGCGGTGCTGGCGCCGCTGGCGCTGCTGTTCGCGCTGGCCTGGAAAAAACCCGCGCTGGCCGGCTGGCCGGTGGCGGAGCAGTTCCCGCGCTGGCGCGTGGTGTGGCTGGCGATTTCCGGCGCCGGCCTGGGCCTGGGCTGGCTGTTCGGCCACTTCTTGCCCGGCGACAGCGCGCCGCTGCCCTGGCTGCCGCTGTTCAACCCGCTGGAGCTGTGGCTGCTGCTGGGCCTGATGGCTGCGGCGATGGCGCTGCGCGCCCATCCCGACCCGCACCGGCTGGGCAGCCTGGCCTGGGCCGGCGCCGCGCTCTTCATGCTTTCCATGAGCGTGCTGCGCGCCTGCCACCACCTGGCCAATCTGCCCTGGAGCCCCAGCCTGCTGGGCGAAACCAGCGTGCAGGCCAGCCTGACCGTGGCCTGGTGCGTGGCCGGCGTGGCCGCCTGGGTGCTGGGCTCGCGCCGCCGCGACCGCCCGCTGTGGTGGCTGGGCGCGGTGCTGCTGGGCGTGGTGATGCTCAAGCTGGTGTTCGTGGACCGGCAGTTCGTCGGCGACATCGCCGGCATCGTTTCCTTCCTGGTGGTGGGCGGCCTGCTGGTGCTGGTTGGCCGCATCGCCCCCACCCCGCCCCGTTCGGAGCAAACGCATGCGTAATGCCCTGTTGCTGGCCCTGCTGGCCGCCGGTTCCGCCCACGCGGCCACGCCGCAGGACTACGCGCGGCAGTGGCCGATTCAAGCCGAGCCCGGCGCCGCCGCCTACGTGCTGGAGCTCGACGCCAGCGTGCTCGAACACGTAACCCGCGCCGACCTGCGCGACCTGGCCGTGTTCAACGCCAACGGCGAACCCGTGCCCTTCGCGCCCTGGCCGCCCGAGCGCAGCGACGAGGAACTGCGCGAACCCGCGCCCTGGCTGCGCGTGCCCCTGCCCGCCCCCGGCCAGCCGGAAAGCCTGGCCCTGCGCCTGGAGCGCGACGCCGACGGCCGCCTGCGCGGCCTGGACCTGCGCACCAACGACACCACGCCGCCACCCGCCGAACGCCACGACCTGCTGGTGGACCGCGGCGAAGACGAGCCGCCCGCCATCGCCCGCCTGCACTTCCGCCTAGCCGACAGCGCGCAGCTGCCGGTGAACCTGCGCGTGCGCGTGGCCGCGTCCAACGACCTGGTGGACTGGCAGGTGCTGGGCACCGGCCTGCCGCTGGTGGCGCTGGACGACAACGGACTGCGCATCGAACGCCTGCAGCTGGAACTGGGCCGCACCGGGGCGCGCTACCTGCGCCTGTCCATCGAAAACGAAGGCAACTGGCCCGCGCTGGCCGCGCTGGAAACCGGCCGCCCGCAGCGCGCCGGCGACGAGCGCGAGTCCAAGACGCTGTCGCTCACCGGCGTGGCCGTGGCCGACCAGCCCGGCGTGTTCGACTTCCGCAGCCCCGCGCCGGTGGCGGTGGAGCGCGTGGACGTGGAGCTGCCCACCACCAATGCCGTGGCCGCCGTCACCGTGGCCGCGCGCGACGGCGACGAGGCCTGGTGGCTGCCCATCGCCAACTTCACCGCCTTCCGCCTGGGCAACAACGGCGACGAAGTGCGCCACGTGCCGCCCGCCACGGGCCTGCACCGCGAACGCCAGTGGCGCGTCACCACCCAGCCCGCGCTGGCCACGCCGCCGGTGCTGCAGCTGGGCTACCGCGCCGAACGTTTCGTGCTGCTGGCCCAGGGCCCCGCGCCCTACGTGCTGTTGGCCGGCAGCGCCCGCGCCGCCCGCGACGACTACCCCGTGCAAGCCGCCCTCGCCGCCAGCACCACGCCGCCGCAAGCGGCCACGCTGGGCCCCGGCAGCGACGCCGGCGGCAAGGCCGCCCTCGCCCCGAGCCGTGGCGAAGACTGGCAGCGCTGGCTGCTGTGGACCGTGCTGGGCATGGGCACCGCGCTGGTGCTGGCCGTGTCGCTGAAGGTGCTGCGGCAGCCGAAGGCGGAGTAACTGGCCGGGGCGGATTCCGCCCCTCGTTGGGCCTGATAGGCGCCGAGGGGTTCGGCGCGGGTTTCGTATGCCTGCGAAAAAGTCTCAGGGATTGCAGGCGGCGGAAGCGGGATATTCCATCTTGCCCTTGGGGAAACAGGGCATCAGGGGAGCAGGCCGATGGGACGGTTGATTTTCCTTGCTGTGGCCGTGGTTCTTGTCGCCGGCTGCACAACTCAAGTTGCCGAGCCGTCGAACACTGCCTGGACGCCATCGTGCAAGACGCTGGGGTGCGTTGAATCGTTTGCCTTGGACGACCTGCCCGTGGGCGCGGATATTTCATTCACCCAGTGCAAGGATCAGGGCCAACACACCTATCGTTACAAAAAGGCTAAGGACGGATGGAAACTTGATCTGCGGAGCTCCGTCCTAGTTGATGAGTGCAGTCCCTGTGGACACAGCTTGACGCTACCGGCGCAGCCGCCCCAGGACATCCGCCGATATTGGGATTATCCAAGGATCCGAACCACCATCCATTAGTTAGCACTCACAATGAATGAAATCGCGAATCCGCAAGACCAAGGCCCAGGATTCTTTGTCTATATCGTTGAATCGCCATCGTCCGTAGATCTCTACCACCGTAGGGGCGAAGGTGAGTTGCTTAGGCAAGCTGTCAACCACAATGTAATCTCATGCACATTGAGACTCGCAATCAACCTCGAAGCATTTCAAGCAGCCCTAAGCATTGGCCTATCCGAGGCTATGCAGGCGACGCCAAACAGCATTCCGATCCTGCACATTAGTGCGCATGGGTACGCCCACGGGATTCAGCTCTCCTCTGGAGAGATCCTTGAGTGGCATCAGTTGCGGGACCTCTTGATTCCCGTGAATCGAGCCTTCAACGGCAATTTGGTTGTCTGCATGTCCACGTGCGAGGGCTACTCAGGCCAGCGCATGGCCATGGTTCCGGACAGCACGGAACACCCATTTCTCGCCATCATCGGAAACTGCGACAAACCGACCTGGCCACAAACTGCTGTAGCGTTTGCCACCTTCTATCACTTGTTGGCAAACGGTCGAAACATCCAGGATGCGGTCACAGCCATGCGGGTTGCTTCCGGCAATGACAACTTCTTCCTCACAACCGCAGAGCAATCAAAGCAAAGCTACATTTCCTACATCCAAGAGATGGAAGCTTCAGAGGTCAAGGAAGATCTGGATGAGCAGATTGAGGCTACCGGAGACAACGCGCTTGCAAAGCTGTTGCGGGCTGCGGGGTGAGTGCTAACAATTCATTCAAGCCGAAGCCGCTTCGCGGCTCGGCTTAATTCAGGCGTTAGTGCCAAACAGGGGGGAGCTTCGTGACTTCAGAGATCGAGAACGAAGGCGTCGGGTATATCAAATTCGTTGGCTCTGCCGTTGAGGACGGAGCTATTGGGGCAGATGCTGCGGGCAACTCACTGCTTGCGCTTGATGAGCTAATTCGCTACTTCAATCGGCAACAGTCCAAGGGATTCTCTTCCCTTCCTTACGAAATCACTGTTAAGACACATAAGGGTTCGTGGGAGGTTGTTGTTCTCGGCGGCATTGGCATCTTCGCTGCCGCCTACATCAAGAAAGCCGCAGAAAAAATGGCGGAGAACGATTTTGCCGAGTTCGGCTTTAAGGACGTGCTTCGCAAGTCTGTAGACGCCCTACGAAAGCTTGTCGAACTTGCCAAGCACACCAAGGGAAAGCTCGACTTCTCATCTCCAGATCTCTCATGGCGGATAGCAGATGGCACAGTTGGGGTGCAAAACGACCAAGGTGAGATATTTTACATTCCCTTGGAGTACTTCCAGTGGTACACCGGAATTTCTAGTAACGTCCTGAAAAAGCTCACTGGCCCAATCCAAGACAACCGCTCACTTGTTATCGGAAGCGAGCACCATGGCCAAGTCGAGCAAACTATCATCACCACATCTGATAAAGCCTATTTTGGCCATGAGACTGCCTCGAACGAAGAAGAATTTCTCTTCCCGGAGCTTGAGCACGGCCAAGTGGTTGAGCTAGAGGGTCGTTTGACCCGCGGCAATGAGAACACCAATTCAATTGGCTTTGAGTACAGCGGTCACGTTCTCAACTGCATTCCAGAGGCAGGGAGCATTATCCAGTTCAAGCCGGCGCTGTTCCTGCGGTGCCGCGTTGTCGCAACAGTCACTCGCTTGCTCAAACAGCACACTGAGGCTGAGCGCCGCCCCACACTCATACTCAAATACGTGATCCCACTGGAGAGCGACAACCAGCTCGGCCTGTTTGGGCGCTAATAATTCATTCAAACCGACACCGCTTCGCGGCGCGGCTTAATTCAGGCGTTAAGTCTCTCAGGGGGAGACGGGGTGGAACCCCTCGGGCTGCCACTGCAGGCCGCGTACCACCAGGTTTGGCCGCAGCGCCAGTGCGCCCAGGCCGCGGCCGAATGCATGCCGCAGTACACCACCGGCAGCGCCATCATGCCCAACAAGCGCAACCCCGACCTGGTGGAGCTGATGCGCGCCACCTACGCCAGCATCGCCGCCGCCCGCACAGCGTCACGAAGCCGAACACGGGCCGCGCAGGAGGCCTGTGCACAGCCTGCCCATCGTTGGGCTCGATATGCGCCAAGGGATTCGGCGCCGACCTCGTGCGCCTGCGAAAAAGTCTCAGCGCATGCGGGCAAAGGAAGGCGGATATTCCATGACTGCCGCAGTCGATCACCGAGAGGGTATTTCGCCTGATCGAATGCCAGGCATTCAACTACAGGGGAAACAAATGAAAAAGGCCGCAATCGCTTTTGTATTGGCGCTCTTGGTGGCATCGCTCACTGGCTGCGTGACCACAAATGCCACGACGCTCGGCACCGCCACGGCACAGCGCCCTGCGCTAGCCCCTGAGCAGGTAGCCCTGTATCGCCTCGCAAGCCAGGTGCCCGGGAAGTACGAGGAGATCGCACTGCTGAACTCTGCAGGCGATTCGGGATTCACCGACGAGGCAAGGATGTTTCAGTCGATGAAAAAGAAGGCCGGAGAGCTGGGCGCAAACGCCGTCATCCTCGACGCCGTGAGCGAGCCGAGCGCCGGGGCCAAGGTTGCGGCCGCCATCTTTGGTGTTTCCGCCCAGCGAAAGGGCAAGGCGGTAGCCATTTACATATCCCCAGGCTCCGCCCCCAGCTTCCCGACCGCCGAAGCCTCTGCTCAGCCCCAGAACGGCGAATGCGTAAGCTGTGCCAAGATCGCCAGGGACTTCAACGAGGGATAAGGAAACGCCTACAGCCCGTTGAGTCGCTGCCTGAGCAGGGGAATCCCCAGGTCCGCCGCCCCACCCGGCGACACCCGCGCATTCAAACTCGCCTGCGGATCAGCACCATGCTTCGGCAGCGGCTCCACCGCAGCCAGCTTGTAGGCCTCACGGAACGGCAGGCCTGACACGGCTAGCTCCACGGCCTTGTCGGTGGCGTACATGCCGTCGTCGAAGGCTTGCGCCAGGCGCTCGGGCTGCCACTGCAGTCCGCGCAGCAGGTTGGGCAGGAGCGCCAGGGCGCCCAGGCCGCGGCCGAAGGCGTGTACCAGGGCGCCCTTGGTGAACTGCAGGTCGCGGTGGTAGCCGCTGGGCAGCGACAGCAGCTGCTCCAGTTCGGTACGGGCGGCGGCGATGCTGGCGTAGGTGGCGCGCATCAGCTCCACCAGGTCGGGGTTGCGCTTGTTGGGCATGATGGAACTGCCGGTGGTGTACTGCGGCGGCAGCTTCACGAAGCCGAATTCGGCGGTGGTGAACAGGCTCAGGTCCCAGGCCAGGCGGCGCAGGTCGAGCACGGCGGCGCCCAGCGCGTCCACGGCGGCCAGTTCGAACTTGCCGCGCGAAAGCTGCGCGTAGATGGGGCTCACCTGCATGCGCGCGAAGCCCAGTTCGCGGGTGCTGCCATCGCGGTCGAGCGGCAGGTTCACGCCGTAGCCGGCGGCGGTGCCCAGCGGGTTGGCGTCGATCCATTCCTGCGCCTGCTGGGCGCGCACGGCGTTGTCGATGAAGGCCTCGGCGAAGCCGGCCCACCACATGGCCGTGGACGAGACCACGGCGCGCTGCAGGTGGGTGTAGCCGGGCATGGGCAGGGCCTCGGCCTCGGCGCGCTGCAGGCAGACGCCGGCCACTTCATGGCACAGCGTCCGCACTTCGCCCAGCTTGCGCTTGAGCCACAGGCGCGAGGCCACCAGGATCTGGTCATTGCGGCTGCGGCCGGTGTGCACCTTGCGGCCCACGTCGCCCAGGCGCTCGATCAGGCGCGATTCGATGGCGGAATGGCAGTCTTCATAGCGCTCGTCGAGCACGAAGGCGCCGGTCTTCAGGTCTTCCGACAGCGCGGCCAGCTCGCGGCAGATCGCCTCGCCCTCCTCCGCTGTCAGGAGGCCGATGCGCGCCAGCCCGCGCGCGTGCGCGGCCGAGGCGGTGATGTCGTCCTGGATGAACTCGCGGTCGAGCAGCACGTCGTCGCCGGCCAGGAAAGCCTGGATGCGCGGGTCCACTTCCACGCCGGGTTTCTGCCAAAGCAGCTCGCTCATGTCGGGATTCCCATCGTTTCAGGCAGGCCGAAGGCCAGGTTTAGGTTCTGCAGCGCCTGGGTGGCGGCGCCTTTCAGGAGGTTGTCGAGCGTGGAAACCACCACCAGGCGGCGGCCGTCGGCGCTGAGCGTGAAGCCGCCCACTTCGGCGCCGTGGCGGCCGGCGATGCGGCTGACCCACGGGGCCTCGTCCACCACCTGCACCAGCGGTTCGCCGGCGTAGGCGGCCTGGTAACGCTGCTGCACCTCGTCGCGGCTGAAGGCGCGCGCCAGGTGCAGGTTGGCGGTGAGCATGATGCCGCGGAAGTGCGGCGCCACGTGCGGCATGAATTCCACGGCGTGGCCCAGCTGGCGCGTCACCTCGCGCTCGTGGATGTGGCCCACCAGCGCGTAGGGCATCAGGTTGTCGCGCAGCTTTTCCGGGTTGTTCTTGTCGGAAGGGCTGGTGCCGGCGCCGCTGTAACCGGAAACGCCGAAACACTGCACCGGCCCCGCCAGCGCGTCGCGCATCGGCGCCACGGCCAGCTGCATGGCGGTGGCGTAGCAGCCCGGGTTGCTGATGCGGCGGGCGCCGGCGGCGCGGCTGCGGGTGAGTTCGGGCAGGCCGTAGTGCCAGGCGTCGTCGAAGCGGTAGTCGGCGGAAAGGTCCACCACCACCGGGTTCGCGTCGGCGGCGTCGAGCGCGGCCACGAAGTTCGCGGCCATGCCGTTGGGCAGGGCCAGCACCAGCGCATCGGTGCCCTGCCCGGCCGCCGCGGTGGCGTCGAGGTTCGTGTAGCGCAACTCGCCGGTGTAGGCCGGTTCGTGCTCGGCCAGGCGCTGGCCGTCGCGCTCGCGCGAGGAAACGAAGGCCAGCTCGAAGCGCGGGTGCGCCGCCACCAGCCTGATCAGCTCGGCGCCCACGTAACCGCGCGCGCCCACCAGCCCAAGCGAAATACGCTCAGCCATGGCCGCCACCGTGCTCGAGCTTGAAATCCAGGTTGCGCCGCACCACCGGCCATTCGCTGTCCAGGATGGAATAGACCACCGTGTCGCGCAGGTGCCCGTCGGGCATGCGCATCTGCCGGCGCAGGATGCCGTCGAAGTGCGCGCCCAGGCGTTCGATGGCGGCGCGCGAGCGGTGGTTCATCACGTGCGTGCGCAGTTCCACCACGCTGCAGCCCATGGCGTCGAAAGCGTGGCCCAGCAGCAGGCGCTTGGCCTCGGTGTTGAGCGCGCTGCGCTGCACCCGCGCCGAGTACCACGTGTAGCCAATCTCCAGGCTGGGCACCACCGGGTCCATGCGGAAGAAGCGCGTGCTGCCCACCGGCTCGCCGCTGGCGTCGCGAACGAGGAAGGGCATGGCGGTGCCGGCCTCGCGGTCGGCGATGGCGCGGGCCAGGTAGGCCCACACGGTTTCCGGGCCCGGCACGGTGGTGTACCAGAGGTTCCACAGCTCGCCGTCGCTGGCCGCGGCCAGCAAGTCTTCGGCGTGGTGCGGCTGCAGCGGTTCGAGGGTCACGTGGTGGCCCTCGAGGATCGGCGGAATGGTCCAGTGCAGGCTTTGCATGCTCAGCCCTTGAGCGTGGCCGGGCGGGCCAGGCAGTGGTCGACGGCGTAGCGGATCTGGTCCCAGCCTTCCAGGCCATACCAGAACACGTTCCACTTCTCGCCCTTGAGGCAGCCGTCGGATTCGTCGAAGTAGAAGTCGTTCACGGGATTGCCGTTACGCGCGCGCCAGAACAGCTGCGGCGTTTCGGCCCGCATCACCTGCCAGGCGGCACGACCCAGGCCTTCGCCCTGGGCGTCGTCGCTGACGGCGAACTTGTCGAGGTGCGGGATGCCGTTTTCCTCGGTGATGATGAGCGCGGCGCGGTAGTGTTCGCTCACGTAGGCCTTCAGCAACTTGGTGCGCTCGAAGTAGTCCGGCGCCAGCTTGCGGCCGAAGCCCGATTCCACCAGCGCCTTGAGCCGCTTGAGGTCGAGCTTCTTCCAGCTCGTGACCTTGCGCACCTGCTCGCCGCGCCGCACCAGGGTGCCGGAACCGCGGTGGGTGAACAGCTCCTTGGCCAGCTGGTCGGGCCGGGTGATGGACACCGACGACGACGGCGGCAGCTGCATCAGCAGGTCGTGGATCTGCTCGATCTTCACCTTCATGCCCGAATGCAGCCAGGGTTGGGCCATCAGGTCGTCGTATTCGGTGCTGAGGTTGATCGAATCAATGACGCTGCCCTCGCCGTCCAGCAGGCCGCCGGTGCCGGTGAGGAAGATGATCTTGTAGGGCTGCAGGGTCTTGACCAGCTCGTTCGCGGCCCAGTCGGCGTTGACGTTGAGGATCTGGCCGCCGGCGGTTTCACCCAGCGAGGCGATGACCGGAATCGAGCCCACCTTGATGGCGGCCTGGATGGCAGCGGTATGCACCTGTTCCACCTTGCCCACCAGGCCGTACTTGCGCTTGCCCAGGAAGTCGCACTCGAACACGCCCGAGGTGATGGACGTGGCGCGCACGCCCTGGGCCTGCAGCGCTTCGACCAGGCGCAGGTTTTCCTGCTGGCCGACGCGGCGCACGATGGCCAGGCCGTCGGCGTCGGTGACGCGCAGGCCGTCCACGGTCTTCTTGCTGATGCCGGCGCGGGCCATTTCCTCGTCCAGCTGCGGGCCGGCGCCGTGGATGACGATGGGCGTCAGGCCCACCTGCTGCAGGAAGGACAGCGACGACACCAGCGCGTCGAGGTCGTCGCGCAGGATGGCGCCGCCCACCTTCACCACGGCGAAGCGCGCGGCGTCCACCTGGGAAAATCGCTTGAGGTACTGCTGGATCTCCTTGGCGCTGGCCATGTTCGACAGCAGCCGGACAATCGTGGTGCGCATCTCGGTCACGCGTTTTGCTCCAGCAGGCGGGTGTAGGTGGCGGCGGCGGTGGCGAGCTGGTCGAGCTCGACCCACTCGTCGGCCGTGTGGGCCTGGGCGATGTCGCCCGGGCCATAGACCAGGGCGGTGAGCCCGGCCTGGGAAAACAGCGAGGCTTCGGTCCAGAAATCCACGGCGTTGCCGATGGGCAGGACGAGCGCATCGGCCAGGTCACGCGCGGCGAGGCGCTTTTCCTCGGCCCGGGCGATGTCGCCGGCCGGCAGCGAGGGGCCGCGGAAGGTTTCTTCGTAGTGCGCCAGCGCGGCCGGGTCGGCCAGGCTGCGGAAGTGCGCGTGCATGGCGTCCAGGTCCATCGACGGCAGCGGCCGGAAGCCGAAGCGCAGCTCGGCCGCCGGCGCGATCATGTTCGCCTTGATGCCGCCCTCGATGCGGCCGATGTTGAAGCGCAGGCCGGTGAGCCCGCCGAAGCGCGCGTGCGACTGCGCCTGGGCATGGTCCAGCGCCTGGGTGCCCCAGCGCATGGCCTGGTGCACGGCGCTGAGGTCGAAGGCGTTGGCGCCCGAGGCGTGGCCGGCTTGGCCCTGGAAGCGCATCAGCACCGAACTGATGCCGCGGTGGGCCAGCACGGCCTCGCAGCGGGTGGGTTCGGCGACGATGGCTTCTTCGAAACCGTGGTCACTGGCCAGGAAGGCGGCGATGCAGCGGGCGTCGTTGGCTTCCTCGTCGCTGCTGAACAGGAACGCGGCGTCGCCGGTGGTGCGCTGCGCGGCGGTCACCAGGCCCGCGGCGGCGCCCTTGATGTCGCAGGCGCCGAGGCCAATGGCCTTGCCGCCTTCGACGCGCAGCGCGTGCGGGTCGGCGCTCCAGTTCGGCGACGAGGGCACGGTATCCAGGTGCACGTTGAACACGCGCTTCGGGTTGCCGCGCACGGCCAGCATCGACACCGCGCCCGCACCGTGGTCGGTCACCGTCACGGTGAAGCCCGGCAGCTGCGCGCGCAGGTAATCGAATATCCCGCCGGTGCCGATGGCCCGCGGCGGGTTGCGTGTGTCGAAGGAGACCAGCGCGTCGAGGTGGCGAAGGACGTCCGGCAGCAGGGTGTCGGTCATGTCAGCCCTTGGGGTTGATCTCGGCCCAGAGCGTGCTGGACATACCGTACAGGCGGATGAAGCCTTCGGCCTCGGCCACGCCCCAGTCGGCCGACTGGGCGTAGGTGGCGCCCTTGGCATTGAGGATGTGCGGCGAGCGAACGGCCACGGCGTCCACGCGGGCGCCCTGGGTTTCCAGCACCACTTCGCCGTTCACGCAGGACTGGCTGGAGGCCAGGAAGGCCTCGAGGTCGGCCTTGAGCGGGTCGTTGTAGAAACCTTCGTACACCAGCTCCACCCACTTGCGCGCCACTTCCGGCTTGAAGCGGTTCTGGTGCTTGGTGAGCACGGCTTCCTCGAGCGCACGGTGCGCGGTGAGCAGCGCGGCCAGGCCCGGGGCCTCGAAGATGATGCGGCCCTTGAGGCCGATGGTGGTGTCGCCGGTGTACAGGCCGCGGCCCACGCCGTACTTCGCGAACAGGCCGTTGAGCTTGGCCAGCAGCTCGGCGCCGGGCATCACCACGCCGTCGAGCGCCACGGCCTCGCCCTGCCTGAAGGTGAGGGCCACGCGCAGCGGCTGCGCCGGCCATTCGGCGCGCGGCGCGCACCAGCCGCGGGCGCCCTCGCCCGGGGCTTCCCAGCGGTCGATCTCGCCACCGGACATGGTCAGGCCCAGCAGGTTTTCGTTGATGGTGTAGCTCTTTTGCTTGGCGCGCACTTCGAAGCCGCGCTCTTCCAGGTAGGCCTGCTCGTAAGCGCGGGTCTGGGTGTGTTCCTTCTGGATTTCGCGGATGGGCGCGACGATCTGGTAGTCGCCTGCGGCCTTCACCGCCAGGTCGAAGCGCACCTGGTCGTTGCCCATGCCGGTGCAGCCGTGGGCGATGGCGCGGGTGCCGATCTCGGCGGCGCGCTTCAGGGCGGCGTCCACGATGAGGTAGCGGTCGGACACCAGCAGCGGGTACTGGCCCTGGTAACCCTCGCCCGCCATCACGAACGGCTTCACGAAGCCGTCCCAGATGGCCGGGCCGCCTTCCACCGTGACGTGGCTGGCCGCACCCAGCTCGGCCGCGCGGGCTTCGATGTAGGCGCGCTCTTCCGCGTCCACGCCGCCGGTGTCGGCGAACACGGTATGAACGGCCCAGCCGCGCTCCTTCAGCCAGGGAATGCAGAAGCTGGTGTCGAGGCCGCCGGAGAAGGCGAGGACGATGTGCTTGTCGGTCATGTCTGTTTCCAGGGGAGAGAGGGAATTACTGATTGGCCAACGCCGCCATCACGGCCTTCTGCACATGCAGCCGGTTCTCGGCTTCCTCGATGGCGATGCACTGCGGCGAATCCATCACGGCATCAGTGGCCTTCACGTTGCGGCGCAGCGGCAGGCAGTGGCTGAAGACGCCGTTGTTGGTCAGCGCCATCTTGGCTTCGTCGACGATGAAGTGCTTGTGCGCGTCGCGGATGGGCTTTTCCTGCTCCCAGCGGCCGAAATACGGAATGGCGCCCCAACTCTTGGCGTACACCACATCGGCGCCGGTGTAGGCCTCGGTGATGTCGTGGCTCATGCGGAAGGAGCCGCCCGATTCGGCCACGTTGTCACGCGCCCAGCCCAGGTAGCGCTCGTCGAGCGCGTACTCGGGCGTGGGGCACAGCAGGGTCACGTCCATGCCCATCCGCGTGGCGATGGTGAGCGCCGAATTGGCCACGGCGGTGTTGAGCGGCTTCGGGTGGTAGGTCCAGGTGAGCACGAACTTCTTGCCGCGCAGGTCGGTGGTGCCGAAGTGCTCCTGCAGCGCCAGCGCATGCGCCAGCTCCTGGCAAGGGTGGGTGATGGTTTCGAGATTGATCACCGGCACCGTCGAATACTTCGCGAAGGCGCGCAGCACCTTGTCCTCGCGGTCCACGGCCCAGTCCTGGAACTTCGGGAAGGCGCGCACGGCCACCAGGTCCACGTAGCGCGACAGCACCCGCGCCACCTCGGCGATGTGCTCCTCGGCCTCGCCGTCCATCACCTTGCCCAGCTCGAATTCGATGGGCCAGGCGTCCTTGCCCGGCTGCAGCACCACCGCGTGGCCGCCGAGCTGGAAGGCGCCGAGCTCGAAGCTGGTGCGGGTGCGCAGCGAGGGGTTGAAGAACACCAGCGCGATGGACTTGCCCTTGAGCTGGTCACCGGCCTTGCTGCGCTTGAACGCGGCGGCCTGGGCCAGCACGGCGTCGAGCTCGGCGCGGGACCAGTCCTGGGTGTTGAGGAAGTGCTTCATCGCGGAATCCTGAGGAGAAAGGGGAAAACCAAAACAAAAAAGCCCAGCACGAGGCTGGGCTTTTTCCGGTGAACGAGCGACGGCGTCCGGTTACCCAGCGAAGATGTGGGGTTCCGGTCGGCGCGCGCGAGACGTCATGCCCGCCGCCATGTAGGCGGAGCTCAGGACGTCGGCGGCGGAAAGGCGCAGGTTCATGGGGGTGGGAGTATGCCGGCCGGGGCTCCCGGCCGCAAGCTCAGCGGACGGCCGCGGAGGGCTCGTCGGGGGTCACCGAGACCCGGACCCGCAGGCGGTTGCCCGGGTCGTACGGCAGGCGGGACATGTACTTGTCGCCCTTGTACATGTACTCCACGTCGTAGCCGACCACTTGGCGCTCCTCGCGCTCGACCTCGACGATGCGGCAGCCGCGGGCCTCGGCCTCGGCCTTGTTGCGGGCCACGCTGTTGCCGATCATGCCGCCGGCGACCGCGCCGGCCACGGTGGCGGCCTTGCGGCCGTCGCCCTTGCCGACCTGGTTGCCCAGGGCCGCACCGACGATGGCGCCGATGACGGTGCCGTTGGTAGTGCGACGGGAGTCACGGTATTCGACCGTGTCCTCGCAGCGCTCCTCGGGGGTGCGGGTGCGGACGACCTCGACCACCTCTTCCGCACGCAGCACCTGGGCGTAGCCGTAGCTCACGTTTTCCGGCACCGCTTGGGCGTACTCGTCGTAGCCGGCGTCTTCGTACGGGTCGGATTCGTACTGCGCGAAGGCCGGGGCCGAAGCCAGGACCAGCAGGGGCAGGACGCGGGTGGCGAAGCTCATGGTTCGTTCTCCGGGCAGACGCTGGAATTCAAGCACCGGACTGCTGAACCCTGGCCTAAGATTTTCGTTAAACGCCGGCCGCGGGCTTGCTAGACTCAAGGTTTCCGCCTGCGCCGCGCCATGGAACTGCGACTCTACAACAACCTGAACCGCCAGCTGGAGGTCTTCGAACCCCAGGACCCGAACCGGGTCACGATGTACGTCTGCGGACCCACCGTCTACAACTACGTGCACATCGGCAACGCCCGCCCGCCGGTGGTGTTCGGCGTGCTGGCGGGCCTGCTGCGCCGGCGCTACGGCAAGGTCGTTTACGCCCGCAACATCACCGACGTGGACGACAAGATCAACCACGCCGCCCGCGAGCTGGGCGTGCCCATCTCGGAAATCACCGGCAAGTACGCCCAGGCCTACGCCGAGGACATGGCCCGGCTGGGCGTCGCCCCGCCCGACGTGACCCCGCACGCCACCGCGCACATCCCGCACATCATCGCCATGATCGAGCGGCTGATCGAGTCCGGCCACGCCTACGCGGCCGAGGGCCACGTGCTGTTCTCGGTGCCCAGCTTCGCCGACTACGGCAAGCTCTCGCGCCGCGACCCCGAGGAAATGCTGGCCGGCGCCCGCGTCGAAGTGGCGCCCTACAAGCGCGACGCCGGCGATTTCGTGCTCTGGAAACCCTCCCCGCCCGACCTGCCCGGCTGGCCCTCGCCCTGGGGCGTGGGCCGCCCCGGCTGGCACATCGAGTGCTCGGCCATGGCCGAGGCGCACCTGGGCGAAACCATCGACATCCACGGCGGCGGCGTCGACCTGCAGTTCCCGCACCACGAAAACGAGATCGCCCAGAGCACCTGCGCCCACGGCGGCCGCACCTTCGCGCGCTTCTGGCTGCACAACGGCCTGCTCAACTTCGGCGGCGCCAAGATGTCCAAGTCCATCGGCAACGTGGCCCTGGTGCACGAACTGCTGGAACAGCACCCGCCGGAAGCCCTGCGCTACGCCCTGCTCTCGGCCCACTACCGGCAGCCGCTGGAGTGGTCGGATTCGCTGATCGAACAGTGCGTACGCACGCTCGACCGGCTCTACGGCACCCTGCGCGACCTGGGCGACGTGCCCGTCATCGAGCCCATCGTGCCGGTGGCCATCGAAGCGGCCCTGTGCGACGACCTCAACACCCCGGCCGCCCTGGCCGAACTGGCGCGCATCGCCGGCGAGGCCCGCAAGGCCGAATCGCCCATCGCCCGCGCCAGTCTGAAGGCCGAGCTGCTTGGTGGCGGCCTGCTGCTGGGCCTGCTGCAGCAGTTGCCGGCGGCCTGGTTCGGCCGCGGCGGCGCCGAGGGCGACGACGCCCGCATCCAGTCCCTGGTGGACGAACGCAACGCCGCCAAGAAGGCGCGCGATTTCCTGCGCGCCGACGCCATCCGCAAGCAGCTGGCCGAAGAAGGCGTGCTGCTCGAGGACACCGCGCAGGGCGTGCGCTGGAGGCGTGCCTGATGCGCCCCACCGAAACCAGCGCCGCCGAGGCCCAGGCCGCCATCGCCGAGGAATTCAGCTTCTTCGGCGACTGGTCCGAGCGCTACCAGTACCTGATCGACCTGGGCCGCAAGCTGCCGCCCTTTCCCGAGGAATGGAAAACCGAGGCCAACCGCCTGCACGGCTGCCAGTCCATGGTCTGGATCGTGGCCGAAGGCACGGCGGACGAGCTCGAATTCCACGCCATCAGCGACTCGACCATCGTCTCGGGCCTGATCTACCTAGCGCTGCGCGTCTATTCGGGCCGCAGCGCCACCGAAATCCTGGCCACCTCGCCCGGCTACATCGCGGCCATCGGCCTGGCCAAGCACCTTTCGCAGACCCGCAGCAACGGCCTCGCCTCGCTGCTGCAGTTCATCCAGGACACCGCGCGCCGGCACGCCCCGGCCTGACCCGAGGAACCGCCATGCCCCGCCTCCGCCTGCTCGCCAGCTGCCTCGCGCTCGCCCTAGCCCTGCCGGCGCAGGCCGCGCAGCCACCCTCGCTGGCACCGGCCCTGGCCGAGATGCCGGCGTCGCCGCAGGTGCTGGCGCCGGTCATCGCGCGCTTCCGCGCCGACCTGGCCAGCCTCGAGCGCGTGCGCGACACCACCGCCGGCCCGCGCCGCCAGGCCGCGCTGTACCAGCTCTACCGCGACTGGCAGACGCGCCTCGGCGAGCTCGACGTGGCTTCGCTGGGCCTGGAAGACCGCCTCGACGCCGCGCTGTTCCAGCGCGACCTGGCCTACCGCCTGTCCCAGCTCGAATTCCAGCGCAATCGCTACGAGGAAGCCGCCCCGCTGCTGCCCCGCGTCGACACGCTGATCGCGCTGGCCGAAGCCCGGCGCGCGCTCGAATACCCCGAGGGCCGCGCCAGCGCCGAAACCCTGCACCAGGCCCGCCAGGCCCTGGCCGACCTGCAGGCCCGGCTGGAGAAGGACCCCAAGGCCTTGGGCAGCACGCCCATCGTGGCCTACCGCGGCTCGCGCCTGCTCGAGGGCGTGCGCGCCGACCTGAAGCAGTGGCAGGAATTCCACGCCGGCTACGACCCCGACTTCAGCTGGTGGACGCGCCAGCCCTACGAGGCGCTCGACAAGCAACTGGAGGCCTACGGCGCGCTGCTGCGCGACAAGCTGGCCGGCGCCCAGGACCCGGAAACCATCATCGGCGACCCCATCGGCCGCGATGCGCTGCTGGAGGGCCTGCGCCACGAGCTGATCCCCTACACGCCCGAACAACTGATGGACCTGGCCGAGCGCGAGCTGGCCTGGTGCCAGCGCGAGCTCGCCAAGGCCGCCACCGAAATGGGCGCCAAGGACTGGCACGAGGCGCTGGAAATCGTGAAGTCGCGCCACCCCGCCCCGGGCGAGCAGCCCAAGCTGGTGGTGGAGCTGGCCGATGAGGCCATCAACTACCTTGTCGACAACGACCTGGTGAGCGTGCCCGAACTGGCCAAACGCGACTGGCGCATGACCATGCTCTCGCCCGAATACCAGCTGCAGGCGCCGTTTTTCCTGGGCGGCCAGGACGTGTGGGTGGCCTACCCCACCGACACCATGCCGCACGACAAGAAGCTGATGGCGCTGCGCGGCAACAACCGCCATTTCTCGCGCGCCGTGGTGCACCACGAGCTGATCCCGGGCCACCACCTGCAGTACTTCTACAACACCCGCTACCAGACCCACCGCGAGCTGTTCGACACGCCGTTCTGGACCGAGGGCTGGGCGTTGTACTGGGAGTTCCGCCTGTACGACCGCGGCTTCGCCAAGACGCCCGAGGACAGGATCGGCATGCTGTTCTGGCGCAGCCACCGCGCCGCCCGCATCCTGTTCTCGCTGGGTTTCCACCTGGGCAGGATGACGCCGGACCAGGCCGTGGACCTGCTGGTCGAACGCGTCGGCCACGAGCGCGAAAACGCCCGCGCCGAAGTGCGCCGCAGCTTCGCCGGCGACTACGGGCCGCTTTATCAGATCGCCTACATGATCGGCGGGCTGCAGTTCCGCGCCCTGCACCAGGAAATCGTCGGCGCCGGCAAGATGAGCGAACGCGAATTCCACGACGCCATCCTCAAGGGCGGCCCCATGCCCGTCGCCGCCGTGCGCGCACGCCTGCGCGGCGAAGTGCCCGCCGGCGAGCTCAAGGCCGACTGGAAGTTCTACGACTTCGGGAAGTAGGACTTTTTGCCACAGATTTACGCGGACGACCGCGGATAGAGCCAAATAAAAATGGGGTGCCAGAACAAATTTTTTTTTTAAAAAAATTTGTTCTCGCCACCCCATTTTTTTTGGAAAAAAACAAAGCCCCGGTTTCCCGGGGCCCTGTTCAACAGCCTGAAGCTGGGGCTTATTCGCCCATCTGCTTCTGGCGGTGTTCCCAACGCTCCTGGGCGTCGATGGTGCGTTCGGCGGTGAGGCGGGCTTCGAGGCGCTCGAGGCCGATTTCCTCGCCGGTGTCCACGCAGTAGCCGTAGCTGCCGTCCTCGATGCGCTTGAGCGTGCTGTCGATCTTGCTGATCAGCTTGCGGTAGCGGTCGCGGGTGCGCAGTTCCAGGCTGTTCTCGGACTCGCGGCTGGCGCGCTCGGCTTCGTCGCCGACGTCACGCACCTCCTCCTTGAGGTTCTCGATGGTCTGCTTGGACTCCTCGACCAGGTCGTCCTTCCACTGCAGCAGGCGCTGGCGGAAGTACTCGAGCTGCATCGGGCCCATGTACTCCTCCTTCGGGCTCGGCTTGTAGCCGGCCGGGAGTTCCACGCGCTCGCGCGTCGGGGCGGGTTTGATGCGCTCCGGGCGCGGCGCGGCCGGCTTGACGTAACCGGCGCGCACGCCGGTGCCGGTGCGCGTGGCCGGGGCCACCTTGGCGGCCACCGGGGCGGGCGCGGGCTTCGACGGTGCGGCGGCCGGCTTGGCCTTCGCGGCCACCGGAGCCGGCGCGGGCTTGGCCGCGGGCTTCGGGGCGGCCTTGGCGACGGGCTTCGGCGCCGGCTTCGGCGCGGCCTTGGCGGCCGGCTTGGGTGCGGGCTTGGCCTTGGCCACCGGCTTCGCGGCCGGCTTGGCCTTGGCCACGGCCTTCTTCACCGGCTTGGCGGCCGGTTTGGCCTTCGCGACGGGCTTGGCGGCCTTCTTGGCCACGGGCTTGACGACCTTCTTGGCGACCTTCTTGGCGGGCTTGGCGGCCGGCTTGGCCTTCGCAACCGGCTTCTTCACCGGCTTGGCGACCTTGACGGGCTTCTTGGCGGCCGGCTTGGCGGCCTTCTTGGTGGTTTTCTTGGCGGCCACTAGGGCGATTCCTCTCTTTCCTTGAGGCTCGAAGGCGGCGTGTTATAGCCTAGTCCTCCACGAGCAGCAACCTTATGCCGGCCGCCCCGCCGGCGCAATCCGTGAAAAAGCCCGTCATCCTGCTGCTGCGCGGCTACAAGCTGGCCATCAGCCCCCTGCTGGGCCAGCGCTGCCGCTTCTATCCCAGCTGTTCCACCTACACCATGGAAGCCGTGGAGCGCTTCGGCGTGCTGCGCGGCGGCTGGCTGGGCGCCAAGCGCATCGGCCGCTGCCACCCGTTCAACCCCGGCGGCGTGGACCCCGTGCCGGAAACCTGGCCCGGCGAGGACAAGCCATGAGCCGGCGCCCTGCCCGGAGCGCCCTGCTCGCCTGGCTGCTGCTGGCCCTGGCCCCGGCCGGCCACGCCGCCACGCAGCTCCCCGGGCGCGTGTCGCAGGGCGACCTGGTGCTCGGGCGCACCACGCCGGGCAGCCAGGTGGCCTACGGCGAACGCAGCCTGCGGGTGGACGCGCAGGGCCGTTTCGTCTTCGGCGTGGGCCGCGATGAAACCGGCCCCGTGCGCCTGACCGTGCTGCACGCCGACGGCCGCATGGAAACGGTCGAGTCGCCGGTGCAGCCGCGCCAATGGAAAATCGAGCGCGTGGACGGCGTGCCGCAATCCACCGTGACGCCTTCGCCGGAGATCGCCGCGCGCATCGCCCGCGAACAGGCCGAGGTGTCGGCCGCGCGCGCACGCGACGACGCCCGCAGCGACTTCGCCGCCGGCTTCCGCTGGCCGGTCACCGGCCGGGTCAGCGGCGTCTACGGCAGCCAGCGCATCTACAACGGCGAACCGCGTTCGCCGCACTCCGGCCTGGACGTGGCCGCGAAGGCCGGCACGCCGCTGCACGCGCCGGCGCCGGGCGTGGTCACCTTCGCCAAACCCGAGCTCTACCTCACCGGCGGCACCGTGCTCGTCGACCACGGCCACGGCGTAAGCTCGAACTTCCTGCATCTGAGCCGCATCGACGTGAAAGTGGGCGATCGCGTGGACGCGGGCCAGGTGATCGGCCTGGTCGGCGCCACCGGCCGCGCCACCGGCCCGCACATGCACTGGGGAATGAACTGGTTCGACGTGCGGGTGGATCCGCAAACCCTGCTCGACCCCACCGGCAACCGCTGAACGGAGGTTCCCATGCGCCAGACCGCCCTGCTCGCCGCCTGCGCCGCGCTGCTGGCCCTGCCCGCCCACGCGGTGCCGCCCGATGGTGGCCACGCCCTACCGGCGGACGCCGCCATGGACCAGGTGTCCGAGGCGCAGGACCGCCGCATGGTGGAAAAGGTGGCCGCCAACATCGAACGCCTGCGCGCCGAGGGCCGCCTGCCCGACAGCGTGGCGCCGAAAGTCGGCGGCCTGGCCTGGCCGCTGGGCCCGGTGCCGGGCGTCGGCGTGGACTGGCACGGCATTTCCGGCTTCGTCGACCTCAACCTGGCCTGGCCCAACCAGATCCGCGACTACACCTGCGGCACCCGCACCTACGACACCAGCGCCGGCTACAACCACCGCGGCACCGACTATTTCATCTGGCCCTTCCCCTGGCACCTGATGGACACGGCGCCGGTGGACATCCGCGCCGCCGCGCCGGGCACGCTCATCGAGAAGCAGGACGGCTACAACGACCGCTCCTGCAACTGGGACGCGCCCGACACCGCCAACTACGTGATCATCCTGCACGCCGACGGCACCATCGCCCGCTACCTGCACATGAAGCGCGGCAGCGTGACGCCGCTGCCCATCGGCACGCAGATCGCCGCCGGGCAGGTGCTGGGCAAGGTCGGCAGCTCGGGCATTTCCACCGGGCCGCACCTGCATTTCGAGGTGCGCGCCAGCAACAACGTCAACGCGCCCACCGTGGAACCGCACCAGGGCGCCTGCAACGCTTCCAGCTCCACCTGGGCGCAGCAGCGGCCCTACCGCGACCCAGCCATCAACCGCATCAGCACCCATTCCGGCGGGCCGGTGTTCCCGAACTGCCCGAACACGGTGGACCAGCCGAAGTTCAAGGACGTCTTCCAGCCCGGTGACCCGATCAGCTTCCTGGCCGCCTACCGCGACATCGGCCGCGGCATGATCAGCAGCTTCCGCGTGCTTCGCCCGGACGGCAGCCCGTTCGCCAACTGGACCTTCGACATGGCCGAAGATCCCGGCGCGCCCGCGTACTACAACGGCGCCTACTGGTACTGGAACAACACCCTGCCCGCCAACGCCCCGCAAGGCCTCTGGACCTACGAGGCGGAGTTCGCCGGCAAGGTGAAGCGCCACACCTTCCGCGTCGGCAGCGCGGTGAACGCGATCAACGACACCCGCGGCCTGATGGGCGCGTGGTTCGAGCCCAGCACCAGCGGCCAGGGCCTCGAGGTGCTGTGGATCAACGGCGAAACCCTGCTGGTGTTCTTCTACGGCCACCAGGACGACGGCGGGAACATTTTCCTGCTCGGCCAGCGCACCGGGCCCTTCGACTACGGCCAGCCACTGGTGCTGGAAATGCGCGCCACCACCGGCGGGCGCTTCAACCAGTTCGACGCGGGCGCCATCCAGCGGCCCGTGTGGGGCAGCCTGACGCTCACGTTCGAGAACTGCGACCGTGCGCTGGCCGAACTGGCCGGCGCCGACGGCAACAAGGTGATGGTGCTCGAGCGGCTGGGCCGCACCGAAGGGCTCGGCTGCGACTGAGCCCCGCCGCGGTCAGCGCGAGGCCAGCCCGTCGGGCAGCGCGGTGTAGCCGCCCGGCACGCCCTTGGTGGCCACGGCCACGGCGTCGTGCGGGTGCAGGCTTTCGTGGTGCGCGGCGCGCAGCCAGAAGTCGCTGATGCGCTCGTCGCGCTCCAGCGCCGCCTGCATGCGGCGGGCGGCGTCCTCGCAGAACATCAGGTTCTGGCCGTTGAGCAGGGCGAAGGCCTGCTCGTCCACGCGCTTCACCGCCGTCTGCACCGGCGTCTTGAGCGCCTGCTCGATGCGGTCGATGATTTCCACGATCGGGAAGTTCTGGAACGACGGAACCAGCCGCAGCTTCACCTCGGCGTAGCTGCGCTGGCTGTGCGGCGTGGCGCGGATGCCCTGCTCGGTGCCCAGCCAGGCCAGCACGGCCTCGCGATCGAGCGTGCCGCCTTCGGCGAAATCATTGGCGAACTGCTCCTGGATCAACTGGCGCGCCAGCGCCGCCGAACACGGACAGGTGCTGGAATATGCCACCGTCAGGCCAAGTTCGAGCGCGAACTGGCCGCGGTCCATGACGCCGGTGATCGACACTGGGTAGGTCTTCCAGCCGCTGTTGTCGCTGGCCAGCGCCGGGCGGCGCACCAGGTGCTCGAAGCGCAGGCTGACCATGGCGCGGTCGGACAGGTCGGAGTGCGACTCCAGGAAGTCCTTCAGCAGGCGGCGCACTGCGCCCGGCGTGGCGGATTCGTTCGACAGCGCCTTGTCCACGTGCAGGTACAGGCGCGACATGTGGATGCCACGCACGTCCGGGCGCTTGAGGTTGACGAAGGCGTTGACGCGGGCGCCAGCCGTGGTGGTGCGGCCATCGTCGCCGGCCAGGCTCACGGGCATCTCGATTTCGCCCATGCCCACCCAGTCCAGCACGCCCGAATGGGCCGGCTGGGCTTCCTTGGCCACGTCGGGCAGCACGCGGGCGGTGTTATCGAGGTTGCTGGGGGCCATGGCGGCTCTCCTGGAAGATTCGAACGTCAAGCTAGATGGGGCGGGATGCAGGTTACGTCAATGTGGCGGAAGCGCCGCCGGGACGCGACGCAACGTTGCGTCTCAGGCCCGTCGGGCGAGCCGCCAGGCCCGCAGCAGCGTGGCCACCGGGCCGGGCGGGTCGAAGCCGCGGCCCTTGGCCAGGCGCGCCAGCCGCGCGCGGTCGAAGCCGCTGCGCAGGCGACGGAACAGGCTGTCGTGGGCGCGCGCCTCGGGCAGTTCGGCGGCCAGCGCGGCCGCCCAGTCGCACAGCAGGGGTTCGCCCTGCCCGGCCGCGACCTGGGCCGCGGTGAGCCCGTGCCGGGCCAGCAGGTTCATGGGCAGCAGGGCCTGGTCGTCGGCGGCCAGGCCGGCGGGCAGCCGCTGCAGCAGCAGGTGCACGGCCAGTGCGCGGGCATCGTGCTCGCCGGCGCGGGCGCCGAACACCGCGGCTTCCACTTCGGCCAGCGCCGTCGACAGCGGCATCACCTGGCCCAAGGCTTGCGCGACGTCGGCGGGGCGCTGTTCGTCCACCACCTGGCGCATCAGGGCCTGGCCCAGGCGCGGCCAGTCGGCAGCGGCGCCGAGCAGCGGTGCCGTCACCGGGTGGCGGCTGCGGCCGTCGGCCAGGTTGGCCAGTTCTTCGGCCCACCACTGGCTCTTCACGGCCGAAACGCGCACGTCGCTGAGCTCGAAGCCGGCCTCGCGCAGTTCATGCACCAGCGCACCCCAGGCGCGGAAACGCAGGCGCTGGTCTTGCGGGCAGAACACTTCGGCCTGGGCCATTTCCGGCTCGCGCCGGTGCCACTTGGCCACGAAGTGGGCGATGGCCTGGTCGTTGCCGCTCATGGCAGCAGGGCCAGCACGTCGGTGGCGCGGGCGGCGACGTGGTCGGCCTGCCAGCGGTGCGGGTCGTCGCCATCCTCGCGGTAGCCCCAGAGCGCGGCCACGCTGGGCATGCCGGCGGCGCGGGCCGCCTGCACGTCGCGCAGGTCGTCGCCGACGTACAGCGCGCTCGCGGCTTCAATGCCCAGCTGCGAGCAGGCGTGGTGCAGCGGCGCCGGGTCGGGCTTGCGCGTGGGCAGGGTGTCGCCGCCCACGAGCACGGCGCAGCGCTGGCGCCAGCCGAAACCTTCCACCACGCCGCGGGCCAGGCCCTCGGGCTTGTTGGTGACGATGCCCCAGCGGATGCCGCGCGCGTCCAGCGCCGCCAGCAGTTCTTCGACGCCGTCGAACAGCAGGCTGTCCACCGCCAGCGCCTCGCCGTAGTAGCGCAGGAACACCGGCAGCAGCGGCTCGCGCTGGGCTTCGGAGAAATCGGGGAAGGACACGGCCAGCATGGCCCGGCCGCCCTTGGAAACCACCTGGCGCAGGCGTTCGTAGGCCACCGGCGGGCGGCCGTGGTCGGCGAGCACGCGGTTTGCGGCGCGCGCCAGGTCGGGCGCGCTGTCTACCAGGGTGCCGTCGAGGTCGAACAGCACCGCGCCGGGCGCGTCCGCCATCAGGGCTTCACCGCGCAGGCGAGGTAGTTCACCGCGGTCGGGCCGCCCACCCAGGCCTTGTGGCGCAGCGGGTCGTAGGCCAGGCCGCTGACGTCGTCCAGGCGCAGGCCGGCGGCGCGCAGCCAGGCCGCCAGCTCGGACGGGCGGATGAACTGCTTGTAGTCGTGCGTGCCCTTGGGCAGCAGGCGCGCCACGTATTCGGCGCCGACGATGGCGACGGCGAAGGCCGCCGGCGTGCGGTTGAGCGTGGAAACCAGCAGCGTGCCACCCGGCCTGAGCAGGGTGGCGCAGGCCTGCAGCACCGCGCCCGGATCGGGCACGTGCTCGAGCATTTCCATGCAGGTGATGGCGTCGAAGGCGCCGGGCATTTCCTGCGCCAGCGATTCCACCGACTGCAGGCGGTAGTCGACCTTGCGGCCCGATTCGAGCAGGTGCAGCCGGGCGACGTCGATGAGTTCCGGCGCGAGGTCGAGCGCGATGACTTCGGCACCCTCGCCCGCCAGCGCCTCGCTGAGGAGGCCGCCGCCGCAACCCACGTCGAGCACGCGGGCACCGGCCAGCGCGACGCGGTCGCGCACATAGCCCAGGCGAACCGGGTTGAGTTCGTGCAGCGGGCGCTCCGGGCCCTGCGGGTCCCACCAACGGCTGGCGAGGGCGCCGAACTTGTCGAGTTCGGCCTGGCTGGCATTGGTGTGCGTGGCGTTCATGCGCCTCCCTTCAGGCCGGCGATGCGTTCGCGCCAGCGGCGGGCCTTGGCGCGGATGGCGTCGGTGTCGATATCAAGCAGGCGGCCGGCGGCGACGCGCGCCTTGCCGGCCACCCACACGTCGGCCACCTGGTGCCGGCCGGTGGCGTAAACCAGCTGCGAGACGACATGGTGCAGCGGCTGGGTTTCCAGCGGCGAAAGATCAACGCAGACCAGGTCGGCCAGCTTGCCCGGCTCGATCGAGCCCACCTGCTCGCCCAGGCCCATGGCCCGCGCGCTGCCAAGCGTGGCGGCGCGCAGCGCGCTGGCGGCATCGAGCGCCGAAGCGTCGCCCGACACGCCCTTGGCCAGCAGGGCCGCGGTGCGCATTTCGCCGAACATGTCGAGGTCGTTGTTGCTGGCGCAGCCGTCGGTGCCGATGGCCAGGTTCACGCCGGCCTGCTGCAGCTTCGCCACCGGGCAGAAACCCGAGGCCAGCTTGAGGTTCGATTCCGGGCAATGCACCACCGACACGCCGCGCGCCGCGCACAGGGCGATCTCGGCGTCGGTGAGGTCGGTCATGTGCACGGCCATCAGGCGGTCGTTGACCAGGCCCAGGCGATCCAGGCGCGCCAGCTGGCGCATGCCGTGGGCCTTCATGGCCTCGGCGTTCTCGTGCGCGGTCTCGTGGATGTGGCAGTGCACGACCAGGTCGAGCTGGTCGGCCAGCATGCGCACGCGCTCGAAGCCGGCGTCGTTCACCGTGTAGGGCGCGTGCGGCACGAAGCACAGCGACACCAGCGGGTCGCGGCGCCAGTTGTCGTGCACTTCCAGCGCCTTGTCGAAGTATTCGTCCTGGGTGCGGGCCCAGGCAGTCGGGAAGTCGATGACCGGCAGGCCCACCAGCGCGCGGAAGCCCAGGCGCGAATAGGTGCTGGCCTGCACGTCGGGGAAGAAGTAGTTCTCGGCGCAGGCGGTGGTGCCGCCGCGCAGCATTTCGGCCACGGCCAGCTCGATGCCGTCGGCGACGAATTCCGGGCCGATCACCTGGCCCTCGACGGGCCAGATGTGTTCCTGCAGCCAGGTCATCAGCGGCAGGTCGTCCGCCATGCCGCGCATCAGCGTCATGGGGTTGTGGCAGTGGCTGTTGACCAGGCCGGGGATGAGCACCGAGTCCGGCCGGCTCACCACCTCGGCGGCGGCGAAGCGAGCGCGCGCCTCGGTCCGCGGCAGCACAGCCAGGATGCGGCCGCCGCCGACGGCCACGGCGTGGTCTTCCAGCACCACGCCGTGCGGCTCGACCGGGACGACCCAGCCGGCTTCGATCAGGAGGTCGCAGGCCTGCGGCGCGGCGCTCGTGGTCATCCGGTCACTTCACCCGGGAGACGTACTCGCCGGAGCGGGTGTCCACCTTGATGATCTCGTCCTGGTTCACGAACAGCGGCACGCGCACCACCGCGCCGGTCTCGAGCTTGGCCGGCTTGCCGCCGCCGCCCGAGGTGTCGCCGCGCAGGCCGGGGTCGGTCTCGACGATCTTGAGCTCGACGAAGTTCGGCGCCTGCACCGCGATCGGGGTGCCGTTCCAGAGCGTGACCACGCAGGCTTCCTCGCCCTTGAGCCAGTTCTTGGTCTCGCCGATGCCGGTGGCGTCGGCCTGCACCTGCTCGAAGGTCTCGGGCTGCATGAAGTGCCAGTACTCGCCGTCGGCGTAGAGGAAGTTCATGTCGGTGTCGACGACGTCGGCGGCCTCGAGGCTGTCGGTGGCCTTCATGGTCAGCTCGACCGTGCGGCCCGACTTGATGAAGCGGTAGCGCACGCGGGTGAAGGCCTGGCCCTTGCCCGGCTTCACGTACTCGGTGTCGGTGATCACGCACGGCTCGTTGTTGACGATGATCTTCATGCCGTTCTTGACGTCGTTCATGCCATAGCTGGCCATGCGTATCTCCTGGGGTCGGGTCGCCCGCCACGGCGGGCGGGACGGCTACAATGGGTGATCTTTCCGGGCGCCCAGGCGGGCCCCGTCCAAGCCCGACATGATAACCGCCCCAGCCCTGTCCCTGCAGCAGACCCCCACCACGCCCGCCCGCTGGCAGCAGCTCTGGCGCGACGCCGTGCGCGATCCCGCCGAACTGCTGGCCCTGGTGGGCCTGCCCGGGCTGGCCGCGCGGGTGTCGGCCGGTGCCGCCACGCAGTTCCCGCTGCGGGTGCCGCGTGGCTTCGTGGCCCGCATGCGCCCGGGCGACCCGAACGATCCGCTGCTGCGCCAGGTGCTGCCGCTCGACGACGAAGACCAGCCGGTCCCCGGCTACGGCCTCGACGCCGTCGGCGACCTCGCCGCCAGCGGCGGCACCGGCGTGATCCACAAGTACCGCGGCCGGGTGCTGCTGGTGGCCACCGGCAGCTGCGCCGTGCACTGCCGCTACTGCTTCCGCCGGCATTACCCCTATGCCGAACAGACCGCCGCCGCCGGCCAGTGGCGCGAGGCGCTGGACTACCTGGCGGCCGATACCGGCGTGTCCGAGGTGCTGCTTTCGGGCGGCGACCCGCTGTCGCTGGCCACGCCCAAGCTGGCCGAGTTCACCCGGGCCCTGGCCGGCCTGCCGCACGTGCGCCGACTGCGCCTGCACACCCGCCTGCCCATCGTGCTGCCCGAGCGGGTGGACGAGGAGCTGCTGGCCTGGCTCACGGCGCTGCCCCAGCAGGTGGTGGTGGTGGTGCACGCCAACCACGCCAACGAGATCGATGCCCCCGTGGCGGCGGCCCTGGCCCGCCTGCGCGGGGCCGGCGCCCACCTGCTCAACCAGGCCGTGTTGCTGCGGGGTGTCAACGATTCGGTGGCCGCGCTGGCCGGCCTGTCCGAGGCCCTGTTTGCCGCCGACACCCTGCCCTACTACCTGCACCAGCTCGACCGGGTCGCCGGCGCGGCCCACTTCGAGGTGCCCGACGCCGAGGCCCGCGCCCTGCACGGCGAACTGGCCGCCCGGCTGCCGGGTTACCTGGTGCCGCGGCTGGTCCGGGAAGTCGCCGGCGCCCCGTCGAAAACACCGCTCTGAGCCCCGGCCAGGATGTTGCCTCCGCGGACATTCTGGTATTGTCTCAATCCCCCCGCGCAAGCCATTGATGCATAAGGAGTGACCCCCGGATGGCACAGCAGGACGCCGTGATCCGCCTGCTCCTGGTCGAAGACCGCCTGGAGGACGCTGAACAACTCATCAGCCACCTCCGCAACGGTGGCATGGCCGTGCGCCCGCAGCGCCCGGAATCCGAAGACGAACTGGTGCAGCTGCTGGCCAGCCAGAGCATCGACATGGTGCTGGCGTCCTTCGAGGCGAAGTACCTGCCGCTGGCCACCGTGGTCGAGCGCGTCAACGCCACCGGCAAGGACATCCCGGTGATCGCCTCGGTCACCACGCTCGACGAAAAGACCGCGCTGGCCGCCCTGGCCGCCGGCACCCGCGACGTCGCCATCCGCCACCGCGCCGAGCACGTGCAGGCGGTGGTGCGCTCCGAATTCTCCGCCCTCACCGCCCGCCGCGGCCTGCGCCACCTCGAGGCCTCGCTGCGCGAGACCGAGCGCCGCTGCGACGCGCTCATCGCCTCCTCGCGCGACCCGATCGCCTACGTGCACGAGGGCATGCACATCCGCGCCAACGACGCCTACCTCGAGATGTTCGGCTTCGAGGGCTTCGACGAGATCGAGGGCCTGTCGGTGCTCGACCTGATCGCGCCCCAGCATGCCGACGGCTTCAAGCAGCTGCTCAAGAAGCTGGGCAAGGGCGAGGCCCCGCCCAAGCAGCTCGAGATCCAGGCCCAGCGCACCGACGGCAGCACCTTCGACGCGGTCATGGAATTCACCCAGGCCACCTACGAAGGCGAGAGCTGCCTGCAGATCGTGTTCCGCCAGCAGGCGGTGGACGCCGACATGGTCAAGGAGCTCGACACGCTGCGCCAGCGCGACGCGCTAACCGGCATGTACAACCGCCAGTTCTTCATGGGCGAACTCGAGTCCGCGGTGATGCGCGCCACCGAGGGCAAGGACAAGCAGGCGCTGCTGCTGGTCGAACCGGACCACTACGAAAACCTGCTGGCCGAGATCGGCCTGGCCGCCGCCGACGACCTGATCAAGGGTTTCGCGCTGCGCTTGCAGGGCGCGCTCGACGCCGACACCGTCGCCGCCCGCATGAGCGACCACGGCTTCGCGGTGCTGTGCCTGGCGCACGACCACAATCAGAGCCAGGCCCAGGCCGATCGCCTGCGCGAGGCCTTCAAGGACCACATCCTGGAAGTCGGCGAACGCTCGGTGAACCTCAGCGTCAGCGTCGGCGGCGTGCAGATCGGCGAGAAGATCGCCTCGGTCACCCAGGTGATGGCCAAGTCCAGCCAGTGCCTGGCCTCCTGTGAGGGCATGGGCGGCAACCGCATCGAAATCTTCGACCCGGCCGCGCGCGACCGCGCCGAGGAAGAGCGCATCCAGGCCTGGGTGGCGCGCATCCGCGAGGCGCTCGACGGCGACCAGTTCGTGCTGCACTACCAGCCGATCATCAGCCTGACCGGCGCCGAGGAAGAGAACTACGACGTCTACCTGCGCATGAAGGGCCCGGGCGGCGAAATCATCCCGCCGGTGACCTACCTGGCCATTGCCGAGGAACACGGCCTGCTCGACGACATCGACCGCTGGGTCATCGCCCACGCCGTCGGCGTCATCGCCGAACGTGCCAAGGCGGGCAAGCACACCAACCTGTTCGTGAAGATCACCCCGGCCTCGCTGGTCGAGGGCGGTCTGGAAAACCACATCGCCGAGCAGCTCAAGGCACACGGCGTGCCGGGCGACCGGCTGGTGCTGCAGATCCCGGAATCGAAGGTCTTCACCCACCTCAAGGCGCTGCAGTCGTTCCAGAAGGCCGTCTCGGCCCTGGGCTGCCGGGTGGCGCTGGAACAGTTCGGCACCGGCCTCAATTCGTTCCAGATGCTCACCCACTTCGAGCCGGCCATCCTCAAGATCGACCGCAGCTTCATCATGGAACTGGGCAAGAACCCGGACGTGCAGAAGCAGGTGCGCGGCATCGTCGATAAGGCCCACGCGGCCGGCAAGCTGGCCCTGGCCGAATTCGTCTCCGACGCCGGCACCATGAGCGTGCTGTTCGGCATGGGCGTGGACTTCGTCGAAGGCAACTTCCTGGCCGCCGCCGGGCCGCAGATGAACTACGACTTCGGCTGATTCGGGCTTCGGGGTGGTTTGGGTTTTTGAACGCGGATGACGCGGATCCAAAAGCCGATCAGAGCCGATAGGGCAAAAGCGATTGGAATGAAAAACAATGGCCCGGGAGCGTGAGCTTCCGGGCCATCGTGTTGTTGCTCCCAACCAATTTCGCTTTATCGGCTCTGATCGGCTTTTGGATCCGCGTCATCCGCGTTCAAAAATTAAACCTCACATCGAAGCCGGCATGTCGCGCAGGGCCTGGATGCGCTGCGCCAGCGGCGGGTGGGTCATGAAGAGCTTGCGCAGGCCGTGGCCCACGGCGCCGGAGATGCCGAAGGCGCGGACTTCGTTGGGCAGGGTGCTCTGGCCGTAGGTCTGGGCCAGGCGCTGCAGCGCGGCGATCATCTTGTCGCGGCCGGCCAGGCGGGCGCCGCCGGCGTCGGCACGGAACTCGCGCCAGCGGCTGAACCACATCGCCACCACCGAGGCCAGCGCGCCGAACACCAGGTCGAGCACCAGCACGATCAGGAAGTAGAACGGGCCGGTGCCGCCGTCGCGGTTGCCGCTGAGCGCGGCGTCCACCGCGCGGCCGACCACGCGGGCGAGGAAGATGACGAAGGTGTTGAGCACGCCCTGGATGAGCGCCATGGTCACCATGTCGCCGTTGGCGACGTGGCTGACTTCATGCGCCAGCACCGCCTCGGCTTCGTCGCGCGACATGCTGCGCAGCAGGCCGGTGGACACCGCCACCAGCGCGTTGTTGCGGCTGGGGCCGGTGGCGAAGGCGTTGATCTCCGGCGCGTCGTAGATGCCCACCTCGGGCATGGCGATGCCGGCCGCCTCGGCCTGGCGGCGCACGGTGTTCACCAGCCAGGCTTCGCCTTCGTTGCGCGGCTGGGTGATCAGGTGCATGCCGGTGCTGCGCTTGGCCATCCACTTGGAAATGGCCAGCGAGATGAAGGCGCCGCCGAAGCCGAACGCCGCGGCGAACAGCAGCAGCGCGCCGTTGTCGCCAAGGGTGACGCCGAAGACGTTCTGCAGGACGCTCATCACCAAGCCGAGCAGCACCAGCACGGCCAGGTTGGTGGCGAGGAAGAGGGCGACGCGCTTGAACATGGTTTTCCCGTGGGATTGGCTGGGGCGGAAAGTCCGCCGTTCTGGGGTTAAATGTACGCAGTGACGGTTAAATTCAAGTCGTGATGGATCCAGCCACGCCCTACCGCGGTCGTTTCGCGCCCTCGCCCACCGGCCCCCTGCACTTCGGGTCGCTGGTGGCCGCGCTGGGGAGCTGGCTGTTCGCCCGCCATCACGGGGGCCAATGGCTGGTCCGGGTGGAAGACCTCGACCCGCCACGTGAGGTTCCCGGCGCCGCCCGCCAGCAGCTGGAAACCCTGGCCGCCTTCGGCCTGGAGGCCGACCAGCCCCCGGTGTTCCAGAGCCAGCGCGGCGAGCTCTACGCCGCCGCGCTCGCCGGCCTGCTGGCCCGGGGCGAGGCCTTCGAATGCCGCTGCAGCCGCAGCGAGCTCGAAGCCGTGGGCGGCATCCACCGTGCCTGCGTCGGCCGCGGCGGCCACCGCCGGCCGGCCATCCGCCTGCGCGTGCCCGACGAGGTGCTGGGTTTCGAGGACCGCATCCAGGGCCACTTCGAACAGGCGCTGGCGCGCGAGGTCGGCGACGTGGTGCTGCGCCGCGCCGACGGCTTATGGGCCTACCAGCTGGCCGTGGTGGTGGACGACGGCGCGCAGGGCATCACCGATGTGGTGCGCGGCGCCGACCTGCTCGATTCGACGCCGCGGCAGATCCTGCTGCAGCGGCGACTGGGCCTGCCCACGCCCGGTTACGCGCACCTGCCGCTGGTGCTGGGCACGGACGGCCGCAAGCTCGGAAAATCGCTGGCCGCGCTGCCGGTGGACGCCGCCGACCCGGGCCCGGCGCTCGCCGCGGCCTGGTCTTTCCTGGGCCAGGACGCGGCGCGCTGGCCGGCCACGCTGGCGCCGGCGAAGGCGCTCGAACGCGCCCTGCCCGCCTTCGACCCGGCCCGGATCCCGCGCCATGCCGCGCCGGCTTCCGCCGAGGCCGTCGGGAAGCCGTGAAGGCGGGCACGGGCGCGCTTGCATGGCGCGCGCCCATGCGGGATGCTCCAAAACTCGCCTGCCGTCGCGAACTTCCGGTGCCCTGCATGTCGCACGTCCGCATCATCAAGAAGTACCCGAACCGTCGCCTGTACGACACCGAGATCTCCAGCTACGTGACGCTGGAAGACGTGCGGCAGCTGATCGTGGACAAGGAAGACTTCGTCGTCCGCGACGCCCGCAGCGGCAACGACATCACCCGAGGGGTGCTGATGCAGATCATCGCCGAGCACGAGGAGCACGGGCAGCCGATCTTCACCACCGAGCTGCTGATCCAGGTGATCCGCTTCCGCGGCGATTCCATGCAGGGCCACCTGGGCAACTTCCTCGAGCGCAGCCTGCAGTTCTTCCTCGAGCAGCAGCAGAACGTGCGCGGGCAGATAGGCCAGCTGGTGGGCCAGGCGCCGTGGTCGCTGCTCAACCAGCTCGCCGAACGCAACCTCGAGCTCTGGCGTTCGTTCCAGCAGGGCCTGGGCAGCGGCACCGGCACCACGCCGCCGCGCAAGCCGGCCCGCCCCGCCGCCAAGCCGCGCACGCGCTGACATGGCCACGCCCCGGCGCATCGCCCTGGTCACCGGGGGCGCCGGCGGCATCGGCGCGGAAACCTGCCGCCAGCTCGCCCGCGCCGGCCACCGCGTGCTCGCCGCCGACCTGCCGCTGTCGCCGGAACGCCAGGCCCGCTTCGACGCGGAGATGGCCGGCCACGACGTGGTGTTGCTGCCCATGGACGTCACCGACGAGGCCGGCTGCGCCGCCGCCATCGCCGCCGGCCGCGCCAGCCACGGCGAGGTGGACGTGCTGGTGAACGCCGCCGGCATCACCCGCGACGCCACCCTGCGCAACATGAGCCGCGAACAGTGGGACCAGGTGATGTCGGTGAACCTCGACAGCGCCTTCGTGCTGTGCAAGCTGCTGGCCGAGGGCATGGCTGCGCGCGGCTTCGGCCGCATCGTCAACATTTCCTCGGTGAACGGCCAGACCGGCCAGTTCGGGCAGACCAACTACGCCGCCGCCAAGGCCGGCCTGCACGGCTTCACCATGGCGCTGGCGCGCGAACTGGCGCGCAAGGGCGTCACCGTGAATACCGTCAGCCCCGGCTACATCCGCACGCCCATGACCGACGCCATGCCCGAGGCCGCGCGCGAGCAGGTGCTGGCCATGGTGCCCGCCGGCCGCATCGGCGAACCGGCCGACGTGGCGCGGGCGGTAGTGTTCCTGTGCGGCGACGACGCCGGCTACCTCACCGGCGTGAACCTGCCGGTCAACGGCGGCCTGTTCATCAGTTTCTGAAGCCGCTCAGAGCTCGCGCACCACGCGGAAACCCACGCGCGCATTGGTGGTGCCGGCCGGCGCCGACTGCCGGTAGGCCGAGCGCGCGCGTTCCAGCGAACTGGCCCACGAGGCGCCGCGCAGCACCCGTTCGCCGCAGCCCGGGTTGACCCAGGCGCTGCCGTCGCGCGGGGCGGGCCCGTAGGGGGGGGGGCCCCCGGCGGGGCCCCCTAGGGTAAACGTGGCCGACCAGGTCGAAGGTGCCTAAGGCTTCGGCCGGGTAGCTGCGCACCGGCGCCGGCCCCCAGTGGCCGTCGGCGTAGCCGGGAATGGCGTTGGCCCACTTGCGCTTGAGCCGCGACTGATCGCCGTCGCCGGTGAGGTTGCCAACCACGCGCGGCGGCACGCCCTCGCCCCAAGGGTAGGCCTCGGCGCGGCCGGCGCGCAGCGCATATTCGAACTCGGCTTCGCTGGGCAGGCGGTAGCGCTGGCCGGTCTGCGCCGACAGCCAGGCGGCATAGGCCTCGGCGTCTTCGAAGGCCACGTGCACCACCGGCAGTTCCGGCTGGGCGGGGCTGCCGGCGTAATCGCGGCGCCAGTCCACGCGGCCGTGTTCGCCCATGACGCCGCCCTTTTCGTCGTACACCGTGGAACGGCCGCGGCGGGTGGCGACGCTGCGGTAGCCGCTGGCTTCGACGAAGGCGCGGAACTCGGCCACGGTGGTTTCGTTGCGGGCGATGGCGAAGCCGCGGGCGAGTTCCACCTCGTGCCGCGGGCCTTCATTGTCGAGGCGGCCGGATTCTTCTTCAGGCGAGCCCATGTCGAAGCGGCCGTGTGCCAGCACCACCATCTCCGGCGCCTCGCCGCCGATGGCCAGTGGCTCGCGGAACACCTGGCCCGGGCGGAAGCGGCCGTAGTGGCGGGCCATGACGATGCGTTCGCCCAGCGCGTCCAGGCCCTGGGCCTGCAGCGACACCTGCTCGGCTTCGGCGAGCCGGCGCGTGGCCAGCTCCAGGTCCAGCGCATCCACCGCGGCGTGGCCCTGGGCCAGCAGCTGTTCGGTGCGCGACTGGCGCAGTTCGACGATGCGCGCGGCCATGTCCTGCAGCGCGGTCGAGTCGGGCACGATGCGGCCGGCTTCGGCCTGCAGGCGCTCGGAGCCGGCGTAATCTCCTTCCTGCGCCGCCTGCAGCGCGCGGTTGAGGTGCGCCGCCTGCAGCCGCGCCAGGCCGTCGCGGGCCGGCGCGTATTCGGGGAACGCGGCCAGCGCCTCGCGGTAGGCGACGACGGCGCCGCCGCCTTCGGGTTTGAAGATGCGGTTCGCGGCGGCGCGCGCTTCGGCCAGGCGGACGCTTTCCTGGGCGCGGCGGGCCGCGGCGATCGCCTCGCGATAAGCCGCCAGGCCCGGATGCTGCGGCTGGGCGCGGGCGCAGACGCGTTCGTAGCGTTCGGCGTCGGCGAAACGCGCCTCGGCCAGGGCGGCGCGGCCGCGCTGCTGGAGTTCGGTGAGGATGCGTTCGACGCCGGTCAGGGCGGCGGCCTCGGTGGCGTCGGTGGCGAGCACGCCGAGGTAGCGTTCGAGCGCGCCGGGCGCCGGGGCTTCCGGCTCGGCGAGCAGGCGGCCGTTCGCTTCGTCCTCCGCGGCGGCCTTGAGCGCCTGGCGGAAACGGTTCGCCGGCACCGGGGCGATGTCCGGCGTCCAGGCCGGCACCTCGGCTTCTTCGGCCGCGGGCGCCAGCACGACTTCAGCCTCGAGTTCGGCCGGGTCCACGGGCGCGGGCGCGCTGGCCGGCGCGGCGGCATCGGGATCTTGGGAAGCGCCGCAGCCGCCCAGCAGCAGGGCGGCCAGCAGCCCGACCGGGAGGATTCGCTCAAGCGTGGTCATCGTCGTGGAACGGCGGCGCCCCTGGCGTCGGAACGGTCTGGCGAGCCGAACTTAGGCTAAGGTGCCGGCTCCTGGCAACCGCAGCGAACCCCGTGCACCACTGGATCTCCTCCCCGCAAGCCCTGTCCGAAACCCTGGCCCGCTGGGCCGGCCAGCCCCTGGTGGCGCTGGACACCGAATTCATCCGCGAACGCACCTACTACCCTCAGCTGGCCCTGGTGCAACTGGCCGTGCCCGGCGAGATCGTGCTGGTGGACCCGCTGGTGCCCGGCATGCCCGAGGCCCTGCGCCCGCTGCTTCAGGACCCGTCGGTGACCAAGCTGATGCACAGCGCCAGCGAGGACCTGCAGGCCCTGCAGCGCGGCTGCCAGGCGCTGCCGGCGCCGCTGTTCGACACCCAGGTGGCCGCGGCGATGTGCGGGCTCGGTGCCGGCCTCGGCTACCAGAAGCTGGTGGAACAGGTCACCGGCGTGCAGCTGGCCAAGGGCGAAACCCGCTCGGACTGGCTGCGCCGCCCGCTCAGCGATTCCCAGCGCGAATACGCCGCCGACGACGTGCGCCACCTGCACGCCGTCCATGCCTTCCTCGACAAGGAACTGGCCCAGCGCGGCCGCCACGCCTGGCTGCGCGCCGACGCCGAGCGCGCCCTGCGCAACGCCGCGAACGAGGGCGACGACCCCTACCCGCACCTGGGCGTACGCAGCGCGCAGGCGCTCGACGCCGACGGCCAGGTGCGCCTGTGCCGCATGCTGCGCTGGCGCGAGGTCGAAGCGCGCCGCGCCGACAAACCCAAGAGCTGGATCCTCGATAACGAGCTGGCCGTGGCGCTGGCGCGCCGCCCGCCCGTCGATTTCCGCGACTTCGGCGCCGTGCTCGACCGCCACCCCAAGGCCCCGCGCAAGTCGCGCGGCGAGCTCTGGGAAACGCTGTCAGCGCCGGTGGCCGAGTCCGACCGCGCCATCCCGCTGGTCAGCGGCGACAGCCTGGACAAGCAGCGCATCAAGGCCCTGCAGCAGGCCGTGGCGGCCTTGGCCGAGGCCCAGGGCCTGCCCGAGGGTCTGCTCTGCGCCCGCCGCCACCTCGAGGCCCTGCTCGAGGGCCGGGGCTGGCCCGAGGCCCTGGAAGGCTGGCGCCGCGAGCTGCTGGAACCACGCCTGGCGCCGATTCTTTCAGGCGGCTAGCCATCGCCGGAACATGCCTCTATAATTTCCCGACCTTCCGTGGGGGGGTAGCTCAGCTGGGAGAGCGCGTCGTTCGCAATGACGAGGTCGTGGGTTCGATCCCCATCCTCTCCACCACGATTCCGAAAGGGCCGGGCCGCAAGCCCGGCCCTTTCTTTTTCCCAGCCCATCCGACCCCACCGACGTGACCGGCCGCACCGCCACCGCTTTCTCACCCGCCTCGGTCGGCAACATCGGCGTCGGCTTCGACCTGCTGGGCCACAGCGTGGCCGGCCCCGGAGACCGCGCCACGGTGCGCCGCGTGGACACGCCCGGCGTGCGCATCAGCGCCATCCGCGGCGTGGTCACCGAACTGCCGCTCGAAGCCTCCCGCAACACCGCCGGCGCGGCGCTGCTCTCGCTGGCGGCGGCGCTGGGGCTGCGCCACGGCTTCGAGGTGGAACTCGACAAGGGCATCGCGCTGGGCTCCGGCATGGGCGGCTCCGCCGCCTCCTGCGTAGCCGCGCTGGTGGCGGCCAATGCACTGCTGGACACGCCGCTGTCGCGCGAGGGGCTCTACCCGCATGCCCTGGACGGCGAGTCGCTGGCCAGCGGCGCGCGCACCGGCGACAACGTCGGGCCGATGCTGCTGGGCGGCCTGGTGCTGGCGACCCCCACGCGGCTGGTGCCGCTGCGGGTTCCCCGCGAATGGCAATGCGCCGTGGTGCACCCGCATTTCGTGCTTGAAACGCTGGTCGCCCGCGCCGTGCTGGCGCCGCCCTACCCGCTGGCCACGGTCGTCGAACAGGGCGCCAACCTGGCGCAGGTACTGCTGGGCTGCGAGCGCGGCGACGAATCCCTGGTGCGCGCCGGACTGCGCGACGTGCTGGTCGAACCGCGCCGCGCGCCGCTGGTGCCCGGCTTCGCGGCCGTGAAGCAGGCGGCGCTGGACGCCGGCGCCATGGGCGCCAGCCTGTCCGGCGCCGGCCCCAGCGTGTTCGCCTGGTGCACGGACGCCGCGACCGCGCAGCGCGCCGCCGGGGCCATGCGCCAGGCCTTCGCCGGCGCCGGCCTCGACAGCGATGCGCATGTTTCCCCGGTGGCCGGCCCCGCCGCCTCGCTGGTGGACCTCGCTTGAGCGCAATCCCGGGGGCCACGGGGGTTTGTTTCTGCGATAATTCGCGCGCCCTGGCCCCGTAGCTCAGCTGGATAGAGCGTCCCCCTCCTAAGGGGAAGGTCGTACGTTCGAATCGTATCGGGGCCGCCATTTCCCCGGCCGTAGCGCGGCCGCACGTTCCCGGAGCACGCAATGACCCACGCAGTCCTCACCGCCCTTGGCCTCACCGGCCAGGAATCCGGCACCTACCTCGGCCACGGCGAGTGGTCGGCCACCCGCGACGCGGGCGTGATCGAGCCGGTCAACCCGAGCAATGGCGAGGTGCTGGGCAAGGTCTATGCGTCCTCGCAGGCCGACTACGACCTGATCCTCGAGCGCGCCCAGGCCGCCTTCAAGGTCTGGCGCACCACGCCGGCCCCGAAGCGCGGCGAAGCCATCCGCCTGTGCGCGGAGGCCCTGCGCAGGCACAAGGATGCGCTGGGTTCGCTGGTGGCGCTGGAAATGGGCAAGTCCAAGCCGGAAGGCGACGGCGAGGTGCAGGAGATGATCGACATCGGCGAATTCGCCGTCGGCCTCTCGCGCCAGCTCTACGGCCTGACCATGCACTCCGAGCGCCCGGGCCACCGCATGTACGAGCAGTACCACCCGCTGGGCATCGTCGGCATCATCTCGGCCTTCAACTTCCCGGTGGCGGTGTGGGCCTGGAACAGCTTTGTGGCCGGCGTCTGCGGCGACGTGTGCATCTGGAAGCCCTCGCCCAAGACCCCGCTGTCGGCGATCGCCTCGATGAAGATCTGCAACGAAGCCCTGCGCGCCGGCGGCTTCCCGGACATCTTCTTCCTGTTCAACGACGCCGGCAGCGACCTGGCCGCGCACTTCGTCGACGACAAGCGCATCCCGCTGATCAGCTTCACCGGCTCCACCCGCGTGGGCCGCCACGTCGGCGAGCGCGTCGCGCGCCGCATGGGCCGTTCGCTGCTCGAGCTGGGCGGCAACAACGCCATCATCGTCGACCCCACGGCCGACCTGAAGCTGGCCATCCCGGCCATCGCCTTCGGCGCCGTCGGCACCGCCGGCCAGCGCTGCACCACCACCCGCCGCCTGTTCGTGCACGAGTCCATCTACGCCGACGTGCTGGCCAAGCTGGTGGCGGCCTACAAGCAGGTCGAAAAGAAGATCGGCGACCCGACCGACCCGGCCAACCTGATGGGCCCGCTCAACAGCGCCGACGCCGTGGACGCTTACCTCGACGCCATCGCCAAGGCCAAGGCCAGCGGCGGCAAGGTCGAGACCGGCGGCGCGCGCATCGACCGCCCGGGCAACTTCGTGCTCCCGGCCATCGTCACCGGCCTGAAGAACAGCGACGAGATCGTCCAGCACGAGACTTTCGCGCCGATCCTGTACGTGATGCCCTACTCCGAACTCGAGGACGCCATCGCCATGCAGAACGACGTGCCGCAGGGCCTGTCGTCGGCGATCTTCACGCAGAACCTCAAGGCCGCCGAGGCCTTCCTGGCTGCGTCGGGTTCCGACTGCGGCATCGCCAACGTCAACATCGGCACCTCGGGCGCCGAGATCGGCGGTGCCTTCGGCGGCGAGAAGGAAACCGGCGGTGGCCGTGAATCCGGTTCGGACGCGTGGAAGGTCTACATGCGCCGCCAGACCAACACCATCAATTACTCCGACGCGCTGCCGCTGGCCCAGGGCATCAAGTTCGACCTCTGAGGCATCCCATGAACACGACCCCCCGGCAGACCAGCGCCCTCGCCGTCACCAGCCTGGTCACCGGCGTCCTGGGCTGGACCTTCCTGCCCCTGCTGGGCAGCCTGCTGGCCATCATCACCGGCCACATGGCCCGCGCCGAAATCCGGCGCGCGGCCGGCCAGATGGACGGCGATGGGCTGGCCATCGCGGGGCTGGTGCTGGGCTGGGCGGCGGTCGTGGTCACGGTGCTGACGATCCTGGCCGTCATCCTGTTCTTCGGGGGGCTGGCGGCATTGCTGGCCCTGCTGGGCGCCAGCGGCAACCTCTGAACGGCGGGTGCGCATGTATTCGCTGGCCAAGCCCTTCCTCTTCCACCTCGACGCCGAGCGGGCCCACGACCTGGGCCTGCGCGGCATCGAGGCGGCCTACCGGCTGGGGATGAACCCGCTGCTGGCGGGCAAACCCAAGCCGCTGCCGACCAAGGCCTTCGGCCTGGTGTTCCCAAACCCGGTGGGCTGCGCCGCCGGCCTGGACAAGAACGGCGCCCACGTGGACGCGCTGCTGGCCCTGGGCTTCGGCTTCGTCGAGGTCGGCACGGTCACGCCGCGGCCGCAGGAAGGCAACCCGAAGCCGCGCATGTTCCGCCTGCCCGAGCACAACGCGGTGATCAACCGCCTGGGCTTCAACAACGGCGGCGTGGACGCGCTGGTGCGCAACGTCTCGCGCGCGCGACGCAAGGGTGGCCTGCTGGGCATCAACATCGGCAAGAACAAGGACACCCACAACGAGGACGCGGCCGAGGATTACCTGTACTGCCTCGAGCGGGTGTATCCGCTGGCCGACTACATCACGGACAACATCTCCTCGCCCAACACCGCCGGCCTGCGCGAACTGCAGGAAGAGCAGCAACTGCGCCGCCTCGTCAGCGAGCTGCGTGAGGCCCAGGAGCGCCTGGGCGCGCAGCACGGCAAGCGCGTGCCGATGCTGGTGAAGATCGCCCCCGACCTGTCCGACGACGACGTGGACGCCTGCGCCCGCGTGCTCTCCGACCTCAAGGTCGATGGCGTCATCGCCACCAACACCACGCTCGACCGCCTGCCGGTGGAAGGCCACAAGCTCGCCACGGAAGCCGGCGGCCTGTCGGGCGCGCCGCTGTACGGCAAGTCCACCGCGGTGCTGCGCCGCCTGCGCGGGCGCCTGGACGACGGCATCCCGGTGATCGGCGTCGGCGGCATCCTCAGCGGCGCCGACGCGGCCGGCAAGATCACCGCCGGCGCGCTGATGGTGCAGTTCTACACCGGCCTGGTCTACCGCGGCCCCGAGCTGATCGGCGAATGCGTGGACGCCATCCGCCGGCGCCGCGAGGGCGTGGCGTGAGCGGCTACCAGCTGGCCGAGAACGTCTCGCTGGCCGGCCGCAACACCTTCCGCGTCCCCGCCCGCGCCGCCATGATGGCCGACGTGTCGCGCGCCGACGCGCTGGCCGAGCTGTTCGAATTCGCCATGCTGCGCGAGGGCCCGGTGCTGGTGCTGGGCGAAGGCAGCAACCTGCTCTTCGCCGGCGATTTCCCCGGCGTGGCGATCTGCCTGACCCTGGCCGGCGTGCGCATCGTCCAGGACGACGGCGACACCGCCCTGGTGCGCGCCGAAGCCGGCATGAACTGGAACGACCTGGTGGCCTGGACCCTGGCCCGCGGCCTGTGCGGGCTGGAGAACATGGCCCTGATCCCGGGCACGGTCGGCGCCGCGCCGATCCAGAACATCGGCGCCTACGGCGTCGAGGTGGGCGAATTCATCGAAGCCGTCGAGGCCTTCCAGCGCGACACCGGCCAGGTCAAGCGCCTCGCCGCCGCCGACTGCGGCTTCGGCTACCGCGACAGCCTGTTCAAGCGCGAGGCCGACCGCTGGGTGGTCACCGCCCTCGAACTGCGCCTGCCGCGCCAGCGCGAGCTGCGGCTCGACTACGCCGGCGTGCGCGAGGAGCTGGCCGCCATGGGCGTGGCCACGCCGCGCGCCGTGCACGTGGCCGAGGCCATCAGCCGCCTGCGCACGCGCAAGCTTCCGAACCCGGCCCTGCTGGGCAACGCCGGCAGCTTCTTCAAGAACCCGGTCGTGGATGCCGCCACCGCCGAGGCCCTGCAGGCCGCGAACCCCGGCCTGCCGGCCTTCCCCGGCGGCGAGGGCAAACGCAAGCTCTCCGCTGCCTGGATGATCGAGGCCTGCGGCTGGAAAGGCTTCCGCGAGGGCGACGCCGGCGTCGCCGCCCAGCACGCGCTGGTGCTGGTGAACCACGGCCAAGCCACCGGCGCGCAGCTGCTGGCCCTGGCCCGCCGCATCGCCGCCTCGGTGCGCGAACGCTTCGGCGTGGCGCTCGAACCCGAGCCGCGCATCATCGGCGCGCGTTTCGACGACCCGGCGTGAAGCCGCCCGGCGACCGCCCCGTGGACGTACCCCGCGCGGTCGCGCTGATGAGCGCGGGCACCGTGCTCTTCGGCCTGATGGCGGTGTGCATCCGGCTGGCCTCGGAGCAGCTGCACGCCTTCGAGATCGCCTTCTTCCGCAACTTCTTCGGCCTGGTGTTCATCCTGCCGATCCTGTTCCGGCACGGACCGTCGATCCTGCGCACCAACAAGCTGGGCTTCTACATCGGCCGCTGCGCCATCGGCATGGTGTCCATGCTGGCCGGATTCTGGGCGATCGTGCACCTGCCGCTGGCGCAGGCGATCGCGCTGTCGTATTCCAGCCCGCTGTTCGTCACCATCGCCGCCGTGGTCGTGCTGGGCGAAGTGGTGCGGGCGCGGCGCTGGACTGCGGTGATCGTCGGCTTCCTGGGCGTGCTGGTGATCGTGCGCCCCGGCAGCGACGATTTCAGCGCCGGCAGCCTGGTGGCGGTGCTGGCGGCCGTGGCCAGCGCCAGCGCCGCGATCAGCATCAAGTTCCTCTCGCGCACCGAACACCCCGACGCGATCGTGCTCTACACCACCCTGATCTGGGTGCCGATGTCGCTGCTGCCGGCGCTGCTGTACTGGGAGACGCCGGTTGGCATCACCTGGCTCTGGATCGTGCTGGCCGGTTTCCTGGGCACCACGGCGCACATGCTGTGGACGCGCGCGCTGCGGCTGGGCGAAGCTTCGATGCTCACGCCCATCAGCTTCCTGCAGGTGCTGGTGGTGGCGGTGTTCGGCTGGTTCCTGTTCGGCGAGGCGCTCGACCGCTGGACTGTGCTGGGCGCGGCGATCATCTTCGGCTCGAACGTCTACATCGCCCGGCGCGAGGCGCAGCTGGCGCGGCAGGCGGTCACCGATCCCGACATCAACCCCGAGACGCCCTCGCCGCGCTGAGGCTCAGGGCAACGGATCTTCTTCCAGCGACTCGCGCAGGCGGTCGGCGACGCGGCGGCGCGGCGGGTCCAGGCTTTCCGGCGGTGCGTCGAGCAGCGGCTGGATTTGCGCCGCGAACAGCGCGTCGGCCTCGGCGCGTTCACCCAGTTCGCGCAGCGCGCGCACCACCGGCAGCGCGCCGGCGGCGACCTCCGGATGGCCTTCGCCCCAGGTGGCCAGGCGCGCGGCGAAGGCCTCGCGGTAGGCCGCCAGCGCGGCGCGCGCATCGCCGGCGTCCAGGTGCAGGTCACCTTCGACGTCGAGCAGCATGTGCACCTGCGGGTTGCGTTCGCCCAGCACGGCCAGCACGTCGGCTTTTACCGCCTGCAGGTGGCGCATGGCTTCCGCGTCGCGCCCGGCGCGATGCAGGGTGCCGGCGTGGTTGGCCTGCACGAACAGCGTGTCGGGGTGCTTCGGACCGAGCAGGCGGGTGCGGCCGGCGATCACCCCGTCTTCCAGCACCAGCGCCTCGTCGAAGCGCTCCAGCCGCGCCAGCAGGGCCGAGACGTTCAGGCGCGAACGCAGCGCGTCGGCCGAGCCGGCGCCCAGCACGCGCTCGCGCACCTCCTGCACCTCGCAGGCGATCGCCAGCGCCGCCTCCACGTCGCCCTGGTCGCTGAGCATGTTCGACAGGTTGCTGCGCTGGTTGAGCGAATACGGATGCTCGCGCCCGAGCTTGCGCTCCTGGATCTCCACCAGCTGCCGCTGCAGCGCCAGGGCGGCTTCGACATCACCGGTCATCACGCGCAGGATGGCCAGGTTGCTCATCGAAGCCAGCGTGTCCTCGTGTTCCGGGCCCAGCTGCGCGGCGCGCTTCGCGTACAGGCCTTCCAGCGCCTCGCGGGCCTTGGCCTGTTCGCCGGTGCGGGCGTAGCTGATGGCGAGGTTGTTGAGCAGGCCCTGCACCTTCGGGTCGTCCTCGCCGCGGGCGGCCAGGGCGCGCGCATGCAGCGCTTCCTGCAGGTCGCGGGCGCGCGGCCGGTCACCGAGCGAGGAAATCACTTCGCTCTGCTTGAGTTCGATGGCCAGGCGCAGGTCGCCCACGGGGTCCAGGCCGGCGCTGCGGGCCATCAGGTCGTCGACCAGGGCCAGCGCCTCCTTGTGCTTGCCGCCGGCGTGTTTGGCGCCGGCTTGCTTGAGCCGGGCGTCCAGCGTGTCGGGGTGGTCAGGGCCCAGGCTGGCCTCGCGGTCGTCGGCGACGCGGGTGAAGCCGGCGTCGGCTTCCGCCACCAGCGCCAGCGCCAGGTACACGTCGCCCACCGACTCGCGCAGGTCGGCGGCCAGCGCCGGCTGGCCGGCGAATTCGCGTTCGATCGCCTGCTCGGCGCCGGCCAGCACGTACTGGCCCAGCAGCGTGCGCGCCAGGTCGGTGGGACTGGCCTGGGCCAGCACCGACTCCAGCGCCGGCAGCTGCGCCGGCGCGGACTTTTCCAGCTGCCCGCGCAGGCCAGTGGCCAGGCCCACGCCCATGGCTTCCACGTCCACGCCCTCGAGCATGGACTGCTGGAAGGCGACCACGCGCTCGAGTTCGGCACTGCGCTGCTCGGCCAGCGCGCGCTGCTGCCGGGCCTGCTGCAGGCCGTACAGCGACAGCGCCAGGCCCGACAGCACCGCCAGCGACACGGCGGCGGCGGCGGCGAGCGCGACGCGGTGGCGACGAAGGTACTTGCCCAGCACGTAGCGACGGCTGGGCGGCACGGCGGCCAGCGGCTGGTCGTCGAGGAAACGCCGCAGTTCCTGCGCCAGCTCGGCGGCCGAGCTGTAGCGCTCGGCGCGATCGCGGCGCATGGCCTTGAGCACCACCCAGTCGAGCTCGGTGCGCAGCACGCGGCGCAGGCGCGGCGGGCTCAGGCCCAGCTGGCCGGCGCGCGCGGCGGCGTTGCCCGGCGCCAGCGTCAGGATCTGTTCGGACGGCGGCGCCCCCGTGGTGCTGGCGGTGCGGGGGGGGCGGGCGGGGGGGGCGGGGTGGCCGGGCGCCCGCGTCTGTATCTTTGCGCCCGGCGGCCCCCCGGTGGGGCTGGGGGGGCGCGGCGCCTCGACGGTGGCGCCGCCCATGCCCGGCCGGCGGCCGGCCAGCAGTTCGTACAGCAGCACGCCCAGCGAATAGACGTCGGAGCGGGTGTCCACCTCGACGCCGTCCAGGCCGGCCTGCTCGGGGCTCATGTAATCGGGCGTGCCGGCGCGTTCGAGTTCGCCGGCTCGCTCGCCCGCGGCCAGCGAGCGGCTGGCGGCGGTGGCGATGCCGAAGTCGATGATCTTGGGCAGCGGCCGGCCGTCCACCACCGACACCAGGATGTTGCCGGGCTTGAGGTCGCGGTGGATCACGCCCTTCTGGTGCGCGTGCTGCACGCCCTCGCAGACGCGGATGAACAGCTCCAGGCGCTCGCGCAGCGGCAGCGACTGCTGCTCGCAGAAGCTGGTGAGCGGGCTGCCCTCGATGAACTCCATCGCGAAGAAGGGGAAGCCTTCCGGCGTGGCGCCGGCGTCGTACACCTGGGCGATGGCCGGGTGCTTCATCTGCGCCAGCAGCTGGCGCTCGATCTCGAAGTAGGCCAGGTGGCGGGCATCGAGCCGGCGCGCGTGCAGGAGCTTCAGCGCCACCGTGCGGCGCACCGGTTCGAGCTGTTCGGCGCGGTAGACCTCGCCCATGCCGCCACGGCCCAGCAGCGCTTCGATGCGGTAGCGGCCCAGCCGGGCGCCCGGGGCCAGGCTGGCGCCTTCCTGCACGGGCGCCGGGCCCGCGCCGGAGCGCGTCGGCAGGCCTTCCGTCGGTGCGAGATCGTCCTCGTGCTGGCCCGCCATGCCTTCCCCTCCCGGCTCCCGCGGATGTTAACGCAAGGGCGCGCGGGCGCCGGCAATCCGGCTAAACTCGCCCTGTCGTCTGCCGTCCCCCCGACCCGCATGAGCACGAACGACCACGACCCCATCACCACCCAGCTGACGATGCTCAGCGGCGGCCCGCGCCGCAGCGGCCCGCGCTCGGCCTGCGTGGTGGTGATCCACGGCGAGGGCCTGGGCAAGCGCGCCGACCTCGAGGACCGGCCGGTCATCGTCGGCCGCTCGCAGGAAGCCGACCTGCACATCCCGCACAAGTCGGTCTCGCGCCAGCATTGCCAGATCTGGCGCGACGGCGACGCCTACCGCATCCGCGACCTCGAGGCGACCAACCGCACCCGCGTCAACGACCTGCCGGTCACCGAAACCCTGCTCGCCGACGGCGACCACATCACGCTCGGCGAATCGATCCTCAAGTTCATCAGCCACTCCAGCGTGGAGGCCCGCTACCACGAGGAGGTCTACCAGCTGGCCACGCACGACGCGCTGACCGAGGTCTACAACCGCCGGCACTTCGTCGAACTGGTGGACAAGGAAATCGCACGCGCCACCCGCCACGGCCGGCCGCTGGTGATGTGCATCATCGACGTGGACCTGTTCAAGCCGGTGAACGACAAGTACGGCCACATCGCCGGCGACGGCGTGCTGCGGCAGATGGCGGCCATCCTGCGCGGCTTCGTGCGCGGCGAAGACGTGGCCGCGCGCATCGGCGGCGAGGAATTCGCGGTGATGCTGCCCGAGGCCGGCCTGGACGACGCGTGCGCCTTCGCCGAACGCCTGCGCGAGGCCGTGGCCTCGGCCACCTTCGTGCTGGGCGGCGAACCGCAGCGGCTGACCATCAGCATCGGCATCTCCAGCCTGGCGCCGGGGCGCGGCGACCGCAGCGCGCTGATGAAGGCGGCCGACGCCGCCCTCTACCGGGCCAAGGACGAAGGCCGCAACCGCGTCTGCGTCGAGGCTTGAGGCGGGCTCAGCCGGCGTCGCGGGCGGCGTAGCGGCGCGCGACGTAGTCGTCGATCACGCCCAGGAATTCGTCGGCGATGCCTTCGCCGCGCAGGGTCATGGCCTTCTCGCCGTCGATGAACACCGGCGCCGAGGGCGCCTCGCCCGTGCCCGGCAGCGAAATGCCGATGTCAGCGTGGCGCGATTCGCCCGGGCCGTTGACCACGCAGCCCATCACCGCCAACGACAGCTTCTCGACGCCCGGGTACTTGAGCTTCCACACCGGCATCTGGCCGCGCACGTGCTCCTGCACCTTTTGCGCCAGCACCTGGAAGAATTCGCTGGTGGTGCGGCCGCAGCCCGGGCAGGCGGTAACCAGCGGCGTGAACGCGCGCAGGCCCAGGGTCTGCAGCAGTTCCTGCGCCACCACCACTTCCTGGGTGCGCGATGCGCCCGGCTCGGGCGTGAGCGAGATGCGGATGGTGTCGCCGATGCCTTCCTGCATCAGCACCGCCAGCGCCGCCGCCGAGGCGACGATGCCCTTGCTGCCCATGCCGGCCTCGGTGAGACCCAGGTGCAGCGCGAAGTCGGAGCGGCTGGCCAGGTCGCGATAGACCGCGATCAGTTCCTGCACGCCGCTGACCTTGGCCGACAGCACGATGCGCTCGCGCGACAGGCCGATCTCCACGGCACGCTCGGCCGATTCCAGCGCCGACACCACCAGCGCCTCGCGCAGCACGCGGGAGGCCTCCCAGGGTTCGGCGCGGGCGGCGTTTTCGTCCATCAGGCGCGCGGCCAGGGCCTGGTCCAGCGAGCCCCAGTTCACGCCGATGCGCACCGGCTTGCCGAACTCGATGGCCTTCTCGACGATGGCCGCGAACTGGGTGTCGCGCTTCTTGCCGAAGCCGACGTTGCCGGGGTTGATGCGGTACTTGGCCAGCGCCTCGGCGCAGGCCGGCTCGGCGGCCAGCAGGCGGTCGCCGTTGTAGTGGAAGTCGCCGACGATGGGCACCGGCACGTTCATCATGTCGAGCTTGTCGCGGATGCGTGGCACCGCGGCGGCGGATTCGGGGTTGTTCACCGTCACGCGCACCAGTTCGGAGCCGGCGCGCCAGAGTTCGGCCACCTGCTTCACGGTGGCGCCGATGTCGGCGGTGTCGGTGTTGGTCATCGACTGCACCACCACCGGCGCGCCGCCGCCGATGCGCACCTTGCCCACGTCGACGCCGCGGGTGGCGCGCCGGGGCTGGGCCTTGGCCTCGCTCATGCCGCCTCCCCTTCCGCGGCCGCGCGGCGTTCACCCAGCAGCACGTAGTCGCCGGCGTTGAGCAGCACCTCCACGTCCTCGAGCAGGTCGGGGCCGCGGGCGCCGACTTCGGGGATATAGCGGGAAGCGTCGTGGATGACCTCGACCCGGCTGCCGGCGTCGATGGCCGCGCCGCAGACGAAGCAGCGGCCGCCGGCGCCGTCGATGGGGAAAACTTCCACCGCGCGGTGCACCTGGCGGCTGCCGCCGTCGGCGCTGACCACGCGCAGGGCGACGGCGCTGGAGCGACGGGAAATCAGCTCGACGCCCGCCGACAGGCTGCCGTCGGGTTCGTAGCGCAGCCAGCGCATCACGCCGACCATCCAGGCCAGCTCCTCGCCCTGTTCGCCGAAGCCCAGGCCCACCAGTTCGCCGACGCGGGCGCGGGCCTGTTCGGCGCTGTCCCAGGCCATGCGGTAGCCGCCCAGGCTCTGGTCGAGCACCTTGGCGGTGAAACGCGGCACGCGGGTCATGGCGGCGGCGCCCTGGGTCCAGGCCGCGCCGGCGATCACGTGCACCGTGCCCTGCGCCGACTGGCGCATGAAGGTGTCGAAGTCGCGCTGGCCGGCCAGCAGGTAGTGCAGGCCGCTCAGGCCCAGTACGGTGTCGAGCGAATGCCCGGCGGGCAGGCGCACCAGGCCGCGCGCGGCCATCTGGCCGAAAGCGCGGCGCAGTCGGATCAGCAGGTCGTTGCCGACGCGCACGCCGAAACCGGCGGCCGGCGACAATTCGGCCTGGCCGTCGCGCACGCGCCCGAGCGCGCGCTCGACGTCGTCGCTGAAGGCGCGCAGGTCGAGCCACAGCGCATGCGATTCATCGCCGGCACCGGCACCCGGGCCGCGGTCGGCGTCTTCGGGCACGACGGGCGCGATGCCCTCGGGCTGGCGGTCGAGCAGCGCGCAGCGCGCGGCGTAACCGCGGGTCAGCGGCCACATCGTGTCCTGCTCGGCCTGGGCGAAGGCATAGGGGTTCACCGAGGCCATCAGCAGGGACTGCACATAGATCGTCTGCACGTCCTGGGCGGCGCCCGCGGCCTTGTCCTCGCAGCTCTTGCGCTCGAGCTTGAGCGAGGAGGCGAACCGGTGCAGGCGGTGCAGGCCCTGCCAGGCGCCGGCCGGCGCCGGGCGGTACACGCGCCAGGCCAGGGCCAACGCGCGCGAGTGGTGCCAGGTGGCGCGCACCAGCGCCTGCAGCACCGCGCCGCCGCGCAGGAACGGCACCGAACCGGCCGGCGCGCACAGTTCGCAGGCGGCCTGCCGATAGCCCACCGCCAGGTGCATGTGCAGGGTTTCGGCCACCGTGGCCGCGCGCGCCTTGTCGGGCGGCAGCGGCAACGGGCTGCCGGAGAACTGGCGCTCGAGCAGGGTGATCGCTTCCAGGGTGGCGTCGCGCAGTTCCTCCAGCGCGGCCAGGCGCTGGCCGCCCTCAAGCTTCTGGCCCAGCAGGCCGGCCAGCGCACGGGAGATTTCCTGCTCGGCCGCCTGCGGATTGGCGCGGGGCAGCGCGGCGACCCAGGCTTTCACCTTCTTCGGGTCGGCCGGGAAAGGCGCGGCGCCCCCGGTGGCGGGCGGCAGGTCCTGGCACAGGCGGCGGTAGCTTTCGCTCATTCGGGGTCCTCGCGAGGGGAACAGTTTAGACCGGGGCGCGGCCCCGCCCCACCCCCGGCCAACGGGCCAAGGTATCCTGTCGGGCCGCCCCCGGCCTGATCCATGTCCTCCCTAGCCCGCGAACGCCAGGTCCTGCGCCCGTCCCAGCTCAATGCGCTGGCGCGCGACCTGCTGGAAGGCAGCTTTCCGCAGGTCTGGGTCGAGGGTGAAATCAGCAACTTCTCGCGGCCGGCTTCGGGGCACGCCTATTTCACGCTCAAGGACGACCGCGCCCAGGTGCGCTGCGCCCTGTTCCGCCAGAACGCCCAGCGCCTGCGCTTCGCCCCGCGCGACGGCCTGCAGGTGCTGGCCCGCGGCCGGCTGACCCTGTACGAAGCGCGCGGCGACTACCAGCTGGTGCTCGAGCACATGGAAGAAGCCGGCGAAGGCGCGCTGCGCCGGGCCTTCGAGGAGCTCAAGGCGAAGCTGGCCGCCGAAGGCCTGTTCGACGCGGCGCGCAAGCGCCCCCTGCCCGCCTTCCCGCGGCGGCTGGGCGTGATCACCTCGCCGCGCGGCGCCGCCGTGCGCGACGTGCTGAGCGTGCTGGGCCGGCGCTTCCCGCTGCTCGAGGCCGAGGTGCTGCCGGTGCCCGTGCAGGGCGACGGCGCCGCCGCCCAGATCCTGGACATGCTGCGCCGCGCCGGCGCCAGCGGCCGCTACGACCTGCTGCTGCTCACCCGCGGCGGCGGTTCGCTCGAAGACCTGTGGGCCTTCAACGACGAGGCCCTGGCGCGCGCCATCGCCGCCTCGCCGGTGCCGGTGGTGGCCGCCATCGGCCACGAGGTGGACGTGAGCCTGGCCGACTTCGCGGCCGACCTGCGCGCGCCCACGCCCTCGGCCGCCGCCGAACTATTGGCGCCCGACGGCGCCGCGCTGCAGGCGCGGCTGCGCCGGGCGCGGCAGCAGTTGACCGCGCTGGCCGCGCGACGGCAGGCCGCGGCCGCGCAGCGCGCCGACCAGGCGTTCCTGAAGCTGCAGGCGCTGCGCCCGCAGCTCCGGCTCGAGCGCGGCCGCAGCCGCCTGGCCGAACTGCGCCGGCGCCTGGAGCAGGCGCAACAGGCCCCGCTGGCACGCCGCGCCGAGCGCCTGGCGCGCCTTTTGCGCCGACTGGACCAGGCCCACCCGCGCCGCCGCCTGCAGGAACACCACCACCACCTGGCGCTGCTGCAGCGCAGCCTGGCCGCCCTGCCCGCCCGCCTGCTCGAACCGCGCCGCCTGCACCTGCGCGGACTGGCCCGCGCGCTGGAGGGCGTGAGCCCCCTGGCCACCCTGGGCCGCGGTTACGCCATCGTGCAGCGGGAAGACGGACGCGTCGTGCGCGGACCGGCCGACGCCGCGCCGGGCGAACGCGTCACCGCCCGCTTGGCTGAGGGCCGGCTGCGGCTGCGGGTCGAGCCCGACGCCAGCTAGTCGGCGTCCAGGATCGCAGGCGCGCGCCCCAGGGCCACCGGACCGGCGAACTCCACGCCCTCGGCACGGCCGTTCTTGGCCCGGTACATGGCCTCGTCGGCCTTGCGCAGCAGGCCCTCGGATTCATCGCCATCCTCGGGGAAACGGGCGATGCCGATGCTCGCACCCACCACCACCCAGTGGCCTTCGATCGGCACCGGCCGGCTGATCGCCGCCTGCACCCGCATGGCCACGGCGCGCAGCCAGTCCTCGCCGGTGCTGTCGTCGGTGCCGACGATGACCAGGAACTCGTCGCCGCCCATGCGCGCCACCACGTCGCCGGGGCGCACCGATTCGCTCAGGCGCCGGCCGATCTCGGCCAGCAGGCGATCGCCGGCGGCGTGGCCGTAGGTGTCGTTCACCGGCTTGAAGCCGTCGAGGTCGAAGGACAGCAGCGCGAAGCCACCGTCGCCGCGCTTGCCGCGGGCGATGCGCCGCGCCAGTTGCTGCAGCGCCCAGCGGCGGTTGGGCAGGTTGGTCAGCGAATCCATGCCAGCCAGCCGGCGGATGCGCTGGCGGTCGTGCAGGATGCGCGCCGTGGCCAGCGCGGCCAGCAGGCTCAGGCCCACGCGGAACGGGAAACCCGGCGTGCTCCACCACGGGCGGGCATCCCAGCCCTCCTTCGGCACGGCCGAGATGAGCCAGCTGCCACCGGGCAGGAAGGCCGGCACGCGCACCGCCTTCGCTTCCCGCGACAGGCGCGGCCCACGCACGATGTCGCCGCCGGGGCCGGAGGCGTCGCGGCCGACGATGCTCAGCACCAGCTCCTTTTCCAGGGCGCGGATGCCGGCGTTGCGCAGCATCAGGTCGTAATCGAGCGTCAGGCTGACGGCGCCCCAGAGCCGCTGCACGCCGTCGCGGTCCACCCAGCGCGGGATGCGCACCGCCAGCGCCTGGCCACCCTGGCGCAGTTCGAAGGGGCCGGCCAGCACCGGGCCGTCCTGGCTGATGGCGCGCAGCATGGCCGCCTTCTGGATCGGGTCGTTGAGCAGGTCCAGCCCCAGCGCCGCCTCGTTGCCCGCGCGCGGGTGCACGGCGCTGATGACGAAGCCCGGCGCCAGGCTGAAATTGAGGATCTGCGGCTGGCCGCGGCTCAGCTCCTCGGCGAGCTGCGCGAACTCTTCCTGCGACAGGCCCTCGTGGCGCACCACCTGCACGGCCAGGCCGCTCACCAGGCCGACGCTGCGGTAGATCTCGGTCTCGAGCCGGGCGCGGAAATCCGACAGGTCGCGCTGCACCTGGGCCTGGCGTTCGCTGAAGTAGCGCTCGCGCTCGAGCTGGGCCGCGTTGATGCTGAAATACAGGCCCGCCAGCAGCACCGCCAGGCCGATGAGCAGGTGCCGGCCGGGCCTCAGCCAGCCGCCGGCAGGATCGGCGGCTTCGGCGCCGAGCGGTTCGTCATTGGCACGGCGGGAGGCCATGGGCGGCAATGTACAACGCCGGCCCGCCGCCCGCCCGGGCGGCTTCTCGGGCGGCGTGAAAGCCCGTACGCTGGCGTTCATGCAGGCGGAGCCCACCGACGAGGAGCTGATGCTGGCCTATGGGGCCGGCGACATCACCGCCTTCCAGCTGCTCTACGCCCGGCACCGCGTGTCGCTGTTCCGGCACCTCCAGCGCCAGCTGCGCGACGCCGCGCTGGCCGAGGAGTTTTTCCAGGACACCTGGCAGCGCGTCATCTCCGCGCGCGGCCGCTACCGGCCCGAGGCGAAATTCGCCACCTGGCTCTACCAGATCGCCAGCAACCGGGTCACCGACCACTGGCGCGCGAAATCGCACCGGCCCGACCCGCCGGCGAACGCCGACGAACTGACCGAGCGCCAGCCGGACCACGACACCCCGGAGCGCCGCCTGTCGGCCTTCGAGGAGCGCCGCCGCCTGCAGCTGGCGCTGGAGGAGCTGCCGCCCGAGCAGCGCGAGGCGGTGCTGCTGCGGCTCGAACAGGAACTGAGCCTGGAGGAAATCGGCGAGATCACCGGCGTCGGCCGCGAGACGGTGAAATCACGCCTGCGCTATGCGATGGACAAACTGCGCGCGAGGCTGCGGCCATGAGCCACCGACCCCCGGCACGCCAGCGGCACGTTGACACCGGCGCCACCCCAACCCGGAGCCACGCCATGCGCCATCTCGTCCTCAGCACCCTTTCCGTCGCCCTGCTCGCCGCCTGCGCGCACAAGGTCGCCGAAGAGCCCGCCGAACAATCCGCCGACGCCGCGCTTGAAAGCATCGAAGTCACCGGAAGCCGCGTCAACGAACAGGAGATGGCGCGCCTCAAGCACGCCGAAGTCGCCGCGGCGCCACCGATGGTCGGCATGCCGGCGCCGCTGCCGCCCCCGCCGCCGGCCTACGCCGAACCCAACACCGAGAACTACGCCGCCTTCGAGGACAACCGCGTCGTGCGCACCGCCGAACAGCCGGTGTCCACCTTCTCCATCGACGTCGACACCGGCAGCTACAGCAACGTGCGCCGCATGCTGTCCCGCGGCCAGCTGCCGCCGAAGGACGCCGTGCGGGTCGAGGAGATGATCAACTACTTCGACTACGGCTACCCGGGCCCCGCCGACCGCGAACAACCCTTCCGCGTCACCACCGCGCTGGCGCCCGCGCCCTGGGACGGCAAGCGCGTGCTGATGCAGGTGGGCATCCAGGGCTACGACGTGGCGCGCGCGGAAATCCCGCCAGCCAACCTGGTATTCCTGGTCGACACCTCGGGTTCGATGGCCACGCCCGACAAGCTGCCGCTGCTCAAGGAAAGCCTCCGCCAGCTGGTGCCGCGCCTGCGCGCCCAGGACCGCGTCACGCTGGTGGTATACGCCGGCAGCGCCGGCCTCGTGCTGCCGCCGACGCCGGGCGACCGCCACGGCGAAATCCTCGACGCGCTCGGTCGGCTCGAAGCCGGCGGCTCCACCAATGGCGGCGAAGGCATCGACCTCGCGTACGCCATGGCGAAGCAGGCTTCCATCGAAAACGGCGTGAACCGCATCGTGCTGGCCACCGACGGCGACTTCAACGTCGGCATTTACGACCCGCGCGCGCTGGAAACCAAGGTCGAGGACGGCCGCAAGGCGGGCATCGCGCTCACCACGCTCGGCTTCGGCGAAGGCAACTACAACGAGGCGCTGGCCGAAAAGCTGGCCGACGTGGGCGACGGCAACCACGCCTACATCGACACGCTGATGGAAGGCCGCAAGGTGCTGGTCGAGGAAATGAGCTCGACCCTGCTCACCATCGCCAGCGACGTGAAGATCCAGGTCGAGTTCAACCCGGCGCAGGTGGCCGAATACCGGCTGGTCGGCTACGAAAACCGCCAGCTCGCCCGCGAGGATTTCAACAACGACCAGGTCGATGCCGGCGAGATCGGCGCGGGCCACGACGTGACGGCGCTGTACGAGCTTTGCCTGGTCGGCGCCGGCTGCGAATCCAGCGATCCGCTGCGTTACGCCCCGGCCGATGCCACCGCGCCCGCCGGCGGGCCGGAACTGGCCTTCCTGAAGCTGCGTTACAAGCAGCCCGGCAACGAGCGCAGCGTGCTGATGGAGCGCCCCGTCACCCGCCGCGAGCTGCAGGCGCAGGTGCCGGAAAGCCTGCGTTTCGCCGCCGCCGTGGCCGCCTACGCCGACCTGCTGCGCGGCGGGCGTAACATGCAGGGCTTCGGATGGGACCAGGTGGAAGCGCTGGCGCGCGACGCGCGCGGCGACGACCCCTGGGGCTACCGCGGCGAGTTCCTGCGGCTGGTGTCGCAGGCGCGCAGCCTGTCCGCCGCCGCCACGCCCGCGCAGGTCAACGAGGAGTAAGCCGCGCCGATGAACACCCCGCAGGACCCGCGCCAGACCCCGCTCCAGGACGACGAAGCCGCCCTGGCCCGGGTGCTGCGCGCGCTGCCTGCGGGCGAACCATCGGCGCGGGTGGACGCGGCCATCCTGGCGGCCGCCACCGATGCGGTGGGGCCGCGCGAGAACGCGGCCCCTTCGCGCCGGCGCCTGCCGGCCTGGGCGCTGGGCACCGCCGCGGCCGCCGTGCTGGCCATCGGCGTCGGCCTGCAGCTGCGGCCAAGGCTCGCACCGGAAGCCCCGGTGGCGGCCGAAGCACCGGCGCTCATGCAGGAAACCGCCAAACCCGCCGCCAAGGCGGCCGAAGACACGGCCGCTGCGCCGCCGGCGGAAGCGCCCGCCCTCGACCAGATCGTGGTCTCCGGCACGCGCATCACGCCCGAAGCCGTCGAGGCGCAGGAAGCCGAGCGCGCGGCCGACGCCGTGCAATCGCGCCGCCAGCGCGAAGCCAGCGCCGCCGCCCAGCGCACCGAAGTGCTGCTGGAAGAAGCCCCGGTGGCGGCGCCCGCCCCGCCTGCCGCCGCTCCGACGGCGGCCATCCTGCCGCCCGTGGACGAAGACGCCGCGCTGGATCCCGCGGCCTGGATCGAACGCATCCGCGAACGCGTTCGCCAGGGCGACACCGCCGGCGCCCGCGCCAGCCTCGCGCGCCTCATCAAGGCCCACCCCGGCACCGACATCCCGGCCGACCTGGCCCCGCTGCGGTCGTGACCGCGGGTTTCACGCTCGCCGGCCCGGCTTCGTTCGAACTCGAAGCCAAGCGCAGCCGCTTCCTCGCCCGCGCCCTGCCGGTGGACACGCCCGAGGCCGCATTGGCCTTCCTGCGCGACATCGCCGACCCGCAGGCCACGCACAACTGCTGGGCCTACCGCATCGGCGGCCAGTACCGCTCTTCCGACGACGGTGAGCCCGGCGGCAGCGCCGGTCGCCCCATCCTGGCCGCCATCGAGGGCCAGGGCGTGGACCAGGTGATGGTGGTGGTGACGCGCTGGTACGGCGGCACCAACCTGGGCGTCGGCGGCCTGGTGCGCGCCTACGGCGGCGCCGCCGCGGAATGCCTGCGCACGGCGCCCAAACGTGCCATCGTCATCTGGTGCGAAGGCGAACTTGCCTGCGACTTCGCCTACTCCGGCGCCGCGCATGCCCTGCTCGACGGGCTGGGCGCCACAAAGCTCGCGGAATCCTTCGACGAGACCGGCCTGCGCTTGCGTTTCCGCCTGCCCGCCTCCAGCTATGACACGGTGGCGGCGCGCCTGCGCGACCTCAGCCGCGGCAGCGCCCGCCTGCATCGCATCGAAACGGAATCTCCATGACCGACCCCACCCCGGCCAAGCCGCCCGTCAACTCCCTGCGCGGCCTGCTGCCCTTCCTGCGTCCGCACCGCGGCCTGCTGTCGGCCTGGCTGGGCGCGCTGGCACTGTCGTCCTCCGCCACGCTGATGCTGCCGGTGGCGGTGAAACACATGATCGACCAGGGCTTCGCCGCCGGCAGCTCGGTCGACCGCTGGTTCGCGATGCTGTTCGCGGTGGCGGTGCTGCTGGCACTGGCCACCGCGGCGCGCTTCTACTTCGTGTCGCTGCTGGGCGAGCGCGTGGTGGCCGACCTTCGGCGCGCGCTTTACGGCCACCTGCTGTCGCTCGACCAGGCCTTCTTCGAACGCACGCGCTCGGGCGAGCTGCTGTCGCGGCTGTCGGCGGACGCCGAACTGCTGCGCAGCGTGGTGGGTTCGAGCATGTCGGTGGCACTGCGCAGCGGCATCACGGTGCTGGGCAGCGCGGTGATGCTGGCGGTCACCAGCCCGCGGCTGGCGATGTTCGTGCTGCTGGGCATCCCGCTGGTGGTGCTGCCCATGGCGCTGTCGGGCCGGCGCGTGCGCGGCGTGGCCAAGGACAGCCAGGACCGCGTGGCCGACGCCAACGCCCGCGCCGGCGAAACCCTGGGCGCCATGCACACCGTGCAGAGCTACGCGCGCGAAGCCTTCGAGCGCGACCGTTTCGGTGCCGCGGTGCAGGTGGCGCTGGGCACGGCGCGCAGGCGCATCCGCCTGCAGGCCATGCTCACCGCGGTGGTGATCGTGCTGGTGTTCGGCTCCATCACGGCGGTGCTGTGGGTGGGCGCGCAGGACGTGGTCAGCGGCACCATGAGCGCCGGCACCCTGGGCCAGTTCGTGCTCTACGCGCTGATCGGCGCGGGCTCGGTGGGCGCGCTGGCCGAAGTCTGGGCGGAAGTGCAGCGCGCGGCGGGCGGCATGGCCCGCATCAACGACCTGCTGCACGAACGCTCGGTGTTGGCGGTACCCGCGCAGCCGGCGACGCTGCCGCTGCCCGTGCGCGGCCACCTGCGCATGCAGGGCGTGCGCTTCCACTACCCCACGCGCCCCGACGCGCCGGCGCTGGAGGACTTCAGCCTGGAAGTTCGGCCGGGCGAAACCGTGGCGCTGGTCGGCCCCTCGGGCGCCGGCAAGAGCACGGTGTTCCAGCTGCTGCTGCGTTTCCACGACCCGGAAGCGGGCGGCATCACGCTCGACGGCGTCGACCTGCGCACGCTCGCGCCGGCCACGCTGCGCGCCCAGGTGGCACTGGTGCCGCAGGACCCGGTCATTTTCGGCGCCACCGCGCGCGAGAACATCCGCTACGGCCGGCTCGAGGCCAGCGACGCCGACATCGAAGCCGCCGCCCGCAGCGCCGAGGCGCACGACTTCCTGGCCGCCCTGCCCCAGGGCTACAACAGCGAACTGGGCGAACGCGGCGCCCGCCTGTCCGGCGGCCAGCAGCAGCGCCTGGCCATCGCCCGCGCCTTGCTCAAGGACGCGCCGGTGCTGCTGCTCGACGAAGCCACCAGCGCCCTCGACGCCCAGAGCGAACGCGCCGTGCAGCAGGCCCTGGAACGCCTGATGCGCGGCCGCACCACGCTCGTCATCGCCCACCGCCTGGCCACCGTGCTCAAGGCCGACCGCATCGTGGTCATGGACCGCGGCCGCATCGTCGCCCAGGGCACCCACGCCGAACTCCTGGCCCAGGGCGGCCTCTACGCCGAACTCGCCCGCCTGCAGTTCGACCACGCCACTTCTGCATGATCCCCAAAAACAAGGTTCTTCTCCCATGTCCGGGATGGTCTGGGCAGTTCTTCGCTGTCCATTGACCTGGCGCCGGCCCCACCGCGAAGGCGAGGGTCGCTTCCTGCTCGGTGAAGCCTTTATCTCCCAGGAAGC
>JAIBEO010000221.1 GCA_019459185.1 Rhizobium sp.
CGGCGCGGCGCAGCATGTCCAGGATCTGGGCGGCGGCGGGCGGGCCCCCCCCCCGCCACCGCCCCCCCACCCCCACCCCACGCCCGCGGCCCCCCCGCCCCCCCCCCCCCCCCACACCCCCCCCCCCCCCCCCCCCCCAACCCCCCCCCGGCGGGCGCTCCCCCGCCCCCCGTCCAGGTGACTCAAGGGGCTTCGATCAGAACTGGTACTTGAAGCTCAGCATGACCGACCAGCGCGAGACCGCGGTGTTGCCCTTGTCGTTGTTGTTTTCCTGGATCTGCGCGCCGGTGCCCGGGCCAGTCCAGTGGTACACGTAACGACCCTCGTTGCCGGCGCAGGCGGCCAGCACGGTGGTCGGGCCGCAGATGCCGGCGTAGTTGGCCAGCTGCTGGGTCGAGTTGAAGCCGTAGTCCTCGATCAGGCCCCATTCCTTATTCAGGAGGTTGCCGATGTTCATGATGTCGAGGGCCAGGACCGACTTGTGGCCCTTGGCGAAGCCCGGCAGCTCCTGGGTGATGCGAACGTCGAAGCTGTTCACCCACTCGGTGCGGAAGGCGTTGGCCGGGGCGATCTGGCCCTGGTAGGCCATCAGCTCCGGGTTCTGCTCAAGCCACGCGAAGAACGAGGCTTCCATCGCCGCACCGCCGGTGAAGACCACGTCGCCCGGGCCGTTCGGCACGTAGAACAGGTCGTTGAAGCCACCGTTGTCGCCGTTGGCGTCGTTGCGGAAGATGTAGCTGAACGGACGGCCCGAGCGGCCTTCGTAGAACATGGAGACGCGGGTCTCGTAGTTCTCGAAGAAGTTGTGGCGCCAGCTCACGGTGCCGGTGAAGCGGTCCTTGATCGCGTAGCGCGAGTTGTAGGCCACGTCCTCGTTCATCGAACCGATCAGGGTGCTGTTCCAGTTCGAGCCGTTGACCGAGCTGGTCATCGGGCTGACGTCGGTCGCCTCGGTGTAGGTGTAGTACAGGCTCCAACCCCAGGTGTCGACCAGCGGCTTGTCGAGGCCGAAGGTCAGCTGGGTGCTCTCGCCCTTGTCGGTGTTGCTGATCAGGAACACGTCGCCCACGCCGTTCGGACGCAGGGCGCGGTTGAAGGCGCCGTTGCGGCCGTTGGTGATGCCGAAGGTGTCGCGGCGGTCCGGGTTCAGGCCGTTGGCGTTCCAGAACAGCTCGCGGCCGTCCGGGCCGATGGCGGTGACGCCATCGCCATTGGCGTTGAACGGATCCAGGCGCTGCACGAACAGGCCATCCTTGACGTTGGTCACCAGGGCCTCGGCGCTGAACACGATGCCGTGCCACGGCAGCTCGTGCTCGAACGCCAGGTTGGCCTTCCAGATCGACGGCAGCGCGAAGTCAGGCGCGATGATGTCGACGTTCTGGCGCGGGCAGCTCGACAGCGTCGGGACCGGGTTGCAGGCCGGGTTCAGGCCGGTGTCGGGGATATACGGCGGCACTTCCGGGAAGAAGTTGCCGGCGTTGCGCTCCTCGTACTGCACGTAGTTCAGGCCGGTGTTCTGGTAGGCGCCGGCGATCCACACGTTCGGCGAGGCACCCTGGAACAGGCCGAGGCCACCGCGGACCTGGGTCGGACGCTCGGAGTCGAAGGTGTAGTTGAAGCCGAAGCGCGGCTGCAGGACCGAGGCATCAACCGTGTTCGAGTTGTCGTAGCCGTAGATGTTGGAGACGTACTCGTTGTACAGCTTCTGCTCGTCGAAGTCCGGCGTGTCGTAGCGCAGGCCGAACATCAGGGTCAGGTTGTAGTTGACCGACCAGGTGTCCTGCAGGAACAGGCCGGTGTTGCTCTGGCTGTACGTGGCCGGGATGTCGGCGTAGGTACCACCGTTCGGGCGCGGGGCGCGCACGATGTAGGTGGTCGGATTGCCGGCGATGAAGTCGGCCAGGTTGCGGAAGGTGTAGGTGCCGTTGAGGTCGCGACCGTAGAAGTTGACGATGTCGTTCTTCTCGTAGTCCGCACCGAACTTCATCTCGTGGTCGCCCACGAACAGGTTGCCGGCCAGGAACAGCGAGGTCTGCTCGGTGTCGATCAGGTTGACGTGGCTGTTCTGCTCGGTGCCGAGGTAGATCGAGGCGTTGCCGGTGCCGAAGCCCTGGATCTGGATCTGCGGCAGGTTCGAGTTGGTCTGGCGGACCGCGGTGTAGTCACGCTTGGACACCTTGAACTCGGTCGAGAAGCTGTCGGTCCAGTCGCTGAACAGCTCGAACACGGTCGACTCGAATTCCTTGGCGTAGTTGTACCAGAAGGTGTCGAGCGAGATGGAGTTGTTGTCCACCTGCGGGAAGCGAAGCACGCCCTGCTCGAGGAAGCTGTAGCGCAGCGCGGCGCGGTGGGCGTCGGTGATGTTCCAGTCGAGCTTGACCGCGTATTCCTCGATCTCGGTGTCGGCATTCAGGCCGTCGATGCCACCGGCGTCGAAGCCATAGTCGGCGGCGGCGGCCTGCACGGCGGAGATGTCGGCGTCGGTGATCTGGCCTGCACCGTACGGGGTGGCGCCGAAGCCGGTGGCCGGCGCGGTGCGCACGTAGTTCTCGTAGTTCACGAAGAAGAACAGGCGGTCCTTGACCAGCGGGCCACCGAAGGTGCCGCCGTAGGTGTCTTCGGACTCGAAGCCGTTGAACTTCACGCCGTTGAGGTCTTCGCGGACCCAGTCACCGTCGCGCAGGGTGTAGTACAGCGAGCCGTGGAACTCGTTGGTGCCCGACTTGGTGACCGCGTTCACCACCGCGCCGGTGCCGCCGGAGATGGTGGTGTCGTAGTTGGCCAGGTCGATGTTGATTTCTTCGATCGCGTCGATCGAGACCGGCTGGCGCTCGGTCGGCAGGTTGTTCGACTCCAGGCCGAACGGGTCGGAGCTGCTGACGCCGTCGATCTTGATCAGGTTGTAGCGGGTGTTCTGGCCACCGGCCGAGATGGCGCCGTCGGCCTTGCTGGTCTGCGCGATGCGCGGATCCAGGCGGATGTAATCCTGGATGTTGCGGTTGGCCGAGGGCAGCGCCTCGATCTGGCCGCGGTTGACGTTGGTGCCGGTGCCCATCTTGTCGGCGGCGAACACTTCCGACATGACGGCCGAGCCGGTCACTTCGACGGCGGCCAGGGTGGCCACGTCTTCGCCCAGGGTGGCGTCGATGGCGGTGGTTTCAGCCAGCTGCAGGTACACGCCCTCGCGGACCTCGGAAACACCGTCCTTCACGATGGTGATCGTGTAGGGGCCGCCGACGCGCAGGCCGCGCGCGGAGTAGCGGCCGTCGGCGCCGGTCTGGGCGTTGCTGACGGTGCCCGACGGGGTGTGGACGATGGTCACCTGGGCGCCGGCCACCGGCTGCTCGTCGCTGCCGACGATGCGGCCGCCGACGGCGGCGGTGGTGTTCTGCGCGAAAGCCGGAGCCGCCGCGAGCGCGATGGCGAGGCCGAGGGAGAGCTGCGAAAGCCGAACCCGGTTGCGATTGGTCATGGTTGTTAACCCTGATTTTAGGAGTGGCGAAAAAAAAAGACTGCGGCGTCCCGCCGCGGTGCCTGACGGGCCAGGCACGGCTATTCCTTGATGAATTGCCGGGAGGGTGTCCCCTGGGCCCCTTAGCAATAACAAGAGTTTAACACGCTAACTGGCTTACATGTCATTCAGGTTACGGCGCGATGGCGGGGGTCACCCGGCCAGGCCGGTCCGCAGGTAGGCCGCGACCCCGTCCAGCAGCATCTGCACCGAAATGGCCACCAGCAGCATGCCCATCAGCCGCTCCACGGCGGTCAGGACCCGCATGCCCAGCACCTTGTAAAGGTAGGTGGCCGAAAACAGCAGGGCGGCCGTGCCCAGCCAGGCCAGGGTCAGGGCCAGGCTCCAGTCGCCCATCCGGTCGGGTTCCTGGGCCGCCAGCAGCATCACGGCGGCCATGCCCGAGGGGCCGGCCACCAGCGGGATGGCCATGGGGACAATGAAGGGCTCCCCGTCCGGGACCTCGCCGAACATGCCCTCGGCGCTGGGGAAGATCATCTTCAGGCCGATCAGGAACAGCACGATGCCGCCGGCGATCGACACCGACTCCTGGCGCAGGTGCATGGCCTCGAGCACGTACTTGCCACCCCAGAGGAAGGCGAACAGCACCACCAGGGCGATCAGCAGCTCACGGGCCAGCACCACCCGCCGGCGCGCAGCCGGCAGCGGCTTGAGCAGGCCCAGGAAGACCGGGATGTTGCCCAGCGGGTCCAGAATGAGGAACAGCAGCAGGGCGGCCGAGAGCGTGGTCATGCCGGCACCCGGGGCGCCCAGACCTGGCCGCGCTTGGCGGCGCCGGCCGGCGAAAGCAGGTGCACGCAGGCCGGGGCATAGGCCGCCGGGGCCGGGACGCGAAGCTGGGCCTCGTCGGCATAGGCTCGGGCGCGCAGGTCGGTGCGCATGGGGCCCGGCTCCAGGCCGGCGACCCGCACCGATGTGGCGTCGGTTTCCGCGCTCAGCTGGCGCACCAGCGCTGCCAGGCCCTGCTTGGCCAGGCCGTAGGCGCCCCAGTAGGCCTTGCCCACGCGGGCCGGGTCGTCGGTGACGAAGACCACGGCGGCGTCATCGTGCCGGCGCATCCAGGGCAGGCAGGCCTGGGTCAGCAGCCACGGCGCGGTCAGGTTCACGTGCAGGGCACGCACGAAGGCCTCCGGGTCGGTGGCCTCGAGCGGGGCAAGCCCGGTGAACTCGGCGGCGCAGTGCAGCAGGCCGTGCAGGCCGCCCAGCTCGGTGGCGACCTTTTCGGCCAAGGCGGCGTAGTCGGCCGGGTCGGCGCCGGCCAGGTCCAGCGGGTAGATCGCCGGCTCCGGGCCCAGCGCTTTCACTGCGTCGTAGACGCGGTTGAGCTTGGGCACCTTGCGGCCGATCAGCACCACCGTGGCACCGGCGCGCGCACAGGCTTTGGCCGCCTCGGCGCCGAGGCCACCGTGCGCGCCCGTGACCAGCACCACCCGGCCGGCCAGCGCATCGGGCGCGACCGCGGGCAGCGGCGCCGGCGCGGTGCTCATGCGGCCTTCTGCGCCTCGGCCACCATGCGGGCCAGTTCTCCGCTCTGCAGCAGGTCGACGGTGATGTCGCAGCCGCCGATCAGTTCGCCATTGATGAAGAGCTGCGGGAAGGTCGGCCAGTCGGAATAGCGCGGCAAGTTCGCGCGCACTTCCGGGTCCTCGAGCACGTTGACGCTGTGGAAGCTGGTGGCGCCGGCGCCCTTGAGCGCCTGCACGGCGCGGCTGGAGAAGCCGCACATCGGGAACTGCGGCGTACCCTTCATGAAGAGAACGATCGGGTGGCCTTCGACCTCGGCCTTGATGCGGTCCATGACGCTCATGTGAAGCTCCGTTGCGATGGCGGCCCGGGGGGAAGGGCCGCGTTGGGGCTAGAATTATACGGCTTGGACGCCGCCCGCCGGCGCCCCACCCCACCCGAAAGGAGAGCCCCATGGCCATCGAACTGCCCGCCCTGCCCTACGACCGCGCCGCCCTCGAGCCGCACATCTCGGCCGAGACCATCGATTTCCATTACGGCAAGCACCACCAGACCTACGTCACCAACCTCAACAACCAGATCAAGGGCACCGAGTTCGAGTCCCTGGACCTGGAAGCCATCGTGCGCAAGTCGCAGGGCGGCATGTTCAACAACGCCGCGCAGGTGTGGAACCACACCTTCTACTGGAACTGCCTCAAGCCCAACGGTGGCGGCGAGCCCACCGGCGCGCTGGCCGAAGCCATCAACAAGGCCTTCGGTAGTTTCGTGGCGTTCAAGGAGCAGTTCACCCAGACCGCGCTGACCACCTTCGGTTCGGGCTGGGCCTGGCTGGTGCAGCGCCCGGACGGTTCGCTGGCCCTGGTCAGCACGCCCAACGCCGCCACCCCGCTCACCGGCGCCGACAAGCCGCTGCTCACCTGCGACGTCTGGGAGCACGCCTACTACATCGACTACCGCAACGCCCGCGCCAAGTACGTCGAGTCGTTCTGGAACCTGGTGAACTGGGACTTCGTCGCCGGCCAGATGGCCTGATGCCGGAAGTGGCGCCACTGCGCTGCGCCGGCCGCCGGAACGCCGGGGCCTGGGCTTCGTGTTCCAGGACCTGGCGTTGTTTCCGCACCTGACGGTGGAAACAACGTCGGCTTCGGCCCCGCACCGGCTCTGCCACGCGGTGAACGCCGGGCGCGCACGCTGGAAACGCTGGCCAGCAGCAGCGCGAACCCCGGGGCCCGCGTGCGCGTGCGCATCCGCCCCGACCCACGTGATGGTCTTCCCGCCCGAAGCGTGACGCGCTTCTCGCGATGCTCTCTTGTAGGAGCGGCTTCAGCCGCGAAGCTCTTCGCGAAACGCTTTGCGGCTGAAGCC
>JAIBEO010000222.1 GCA_019459185.1 Rhizobium sp.
GGCCGGGCTCCCCCCGCTTTCCCCTGCCCAAAAAGCCGCGCGGCTTACCCCGCTCCTACCAAAGTTGGGCGGCGTCGCTCAGCGCGAAAAAAATTCGCGGAAGGCCGCGAGGGTTCGGGCCAGGCCGGCGTCATCCACGTCCAGGTGCGTCACCAGGCGGATGCGCGTGCCGTAACCGCCGGCGATGCGGATGCCGCGGCTCTCCATATGCGCGGTGAGCGCCTCGCGCTTGCCTTCGGGCACCGTCACGAACAGCAGGTTGGTGAAGGCGCCCTCCACCGACAGGCCCGGGATCGCGCGCAGCGCATCGGCCAGTTCGGCGGCGCGGCGGTGGTCGTCGGCAAGGCGCGCCACGTGGTGGTCCAGCGCATGGTTGGCCATGGCCGCCAGCAGGCCGGCCTGGCGCCAGCCGCCGCCGACCACCTTGCGCCAGCGCCGGGCCTTGCCGACCAGTTCCTTCGACCCCACCAGCACCGAACCTACCGGCGCGCCCAGGCCCTTGGACAGGCAGACCGACACAGTGTCGAAATGCCGGGCGATTTCGCGCGCCGGCACGCCGCAGGCGACGGCGGCGTTGAACAGCCGCGCGCCGTCGAGGTGGTAGCCCAGGCCGCGCGCGCGGGCGAGTTCACCGGCGCGCGCCAGGTAATCCAGCGGCAGCGGGCGGCCATGCCAGGTGTTTTCCAGCGCCAGCAGCCGGGTGCGCGCGTAGTGCGGGTCGCCGAGCGGCTTGATGGCCGCCGCGATGGATTCCAGCGGCAGCGTGCCGTCGGGTGCATGCGGGATGGGCTGCGGCTGGATCGAACCCAGCACCGCGGCGCCGCCGCCCTCGTACTTGTAGGTGTGCGCGTCCATGCCCACCAGGTATTCGTCGCCGCGTTCGCAGTGCGCCATCAGCGCCAGCAGGTTGCTCTGCGTGCCGCTGGGCAGGAACAGGCCAGCCTCGAAACCGAGTTCGCCGGCCAGTCGTTCCTGCAACGCGTTGACGCTGGGGTCGTCGCCCATCACGTCGTCGCCCACCTCGGCCGCGAAGCCGGCCTGGCGCATGGCGGCGGTGGGCCGGGTGACGGTGTCGCTGCGCAGGTCCACCCAATCCATTCGTTGCTTCCCTCGTCAGGTCATGCGACGCAACGTGTCGTCGCGGCGAAGGAAGTGATGGTACAGCGCCGCCAGCACGTGCAGGCCCACGACCCAGTAGAAGGCGTCGCCGACGAGCTTGTGGATGTCCTCGAACTGGTGCGCCAGCGTTTCGCTCTCCGCCATCAGCGCGGGCAGGGCCACGCTGGTGAAGGGAATGAAGATGTCCTTGCCGTCGGTCCAGGCCGTGAACAGGCCGAGCAGGGGCTGTGCCACCAGCATGGCGTACAGCAGCAGGTGCAGGGCCTTGGCCGGCACCGCCTGCCACGCGGGCAGCGGCGGCGACACCGCCGGCGCCGGGCGCGAGAAGGCCAGCAGCAGGCGCGGCAGCATCAGCGCCAGGATGGCCAGGCCGGTCCAGAAGTGCGCCTGCACCATGGCCAGGCGGGCGGGGGTGCCGCGGTCGAAACTGCCACGGAATTCGATGAAGACGAAGGCAGCCACGACCGCGATGGCGATCAGCCAGTGCAGCGCGCGGCGGGAGGGGGCGTAGCGGGGGCGTTGGGCGTTCACGGGCGGGGCTCCGGGCGGGAGGGGGCAGGCTCCAGCATGCGCCCACGATTACCGACGGACTTGATGCCGGTCAAGCATTCGCCGCCTTCCACGCGAACGGTTAGCATTCGCGCATGGACGCCACCACCACCACCACCGTCGCCAGCTGGAACGTCAACTCGCTCAACGTGCGCCTGCCGCACCTGGAGGAGTGGCTGAAGCTGCGCCAGCCCGACATCGTCGGCCTGCAGGAAACCAAGCTCGAGGACAGCCGCTTCCCCGACGACGCACTGGCCGCGCTGGGCTACCGCAGCGTGTTCGCCGGGCAGAAGACCTACAACGGCGTGGCCATCGTGTCGAAGCAGCCGGCGGCGGACGTGCAGGTGGGCATCCCGGGTTTCGAAGACGAGCAGAAGCGCGTCATCGCCGCCACCGTGGGCGACCTGCGCATCGTCAACCTGTACGTGGTGAACGGCCAGGACGTGGGCACCGACAAATACGACTACAAGCTGCGCTGGCTCGAGGCCGTGCACGGCTGGCTGGCCGACGAGCTCAAGGCGCATTCGCGCCTGGTGGTGATGGGCGATTTCAACATCGCGCCCGACGACCGCGACGTGCACGACCCCGCGGTGTGGAACGACGCCAGCATCCTCACTTCCACCGCCGAGCGCACCGCGCTGCGCCGGCTGCTGGAGCTTGGCCTGCACGACAGCTTCCGCCTGCACCACGCCGACGGCGGCACCTTCAGCTGGTGGGATTACCGCGCGGCCGGTTTCCGCCGCAACCTGGGCCTGCGCATCGACCTGTGCCTGGTGTCCGACGCCCTGCGCGAACGCTGCATCGGCGCCGAAATCGACCGCGAACCGCGCACCTGGGACCGCCCCAGCGACCACGCGCCCGCCCTGGTGCACCTCGCCCCCTGAGCTCCACACCCGAAAATGGGGTGAGGGAAAAAAATTTTTTTTAAAAAAAATTTTTTTCCCTC
>JAIBEO010000228.1 GCA_019459185.1 Rhizobium sp.
AATTTTTTACCCCCCGTAAACTTTTTTGTTGGGGGTTCCGGCGTTAAAGCTTCTCGCTAATTGCTTCGCGGCTGAAGCCGCTCCTACATCGTTTCCGGGGGTTCAAAATGTTCGATCTCGTTCCCCAGCTTGATTGCGCCGGCCGCGTGCTTCGGCTCGACGTGCCGCGCGTCATGGGCATCGTCAACGTCACGCCCGATTCCTTTTCCGACGGCGGCGCCCACGACACCACCGAGGCCGCCGTGGCCCACGGCCTGGCCCTGGCCGCCGAGGGCGCCGACCTGCTCGACGTCGGCGGCGAATCCACCCGCCCCGGCGCCGGCGAAGTTCCGGTGGAAGAGGAGCTGCGCCGCGTCATCCCGGTGATCGAACGGCTGGCGCGGGAAACCTCGCTGCCCATCTCGGTGGACACGTCCAAGCCCGAAGTCATGCGCGCCGCGGTCGCCGCCGGCGCCGGTCTGATCAACGACGTCTACGCGCTGCGCCGCGAGGGCGCGCTCGAGGCCGCCGCGGCCGCGCGCGTGCCGGTGGTGCTGATGCACATGCAGGGCGAGCCGCGCTCGATGCAGGAATCGCCGGCGTACGACGACCTGGTGGGCGAAGTGCACCGTTTCCTCGCCGAACGCATCTTCGCCTGCGAAATGGCCGGCATCCCGAAAAAATCCATCGTGCTCGACCCGGGCTACGGCTTCGGCAAGACCACCGCGCACAACCTGCTGCTGCTGCGCCAACAGTCGCGCCTGCTCGACCTGGGCCTGCCGCTGCTGGCCGGGCTGTCGCGCAAGCGTTTCCTGGGCGAGATCACCGGCCGCGAGGTCGGCGAACGCCTGCATGCCTCGCTGGCCGCCGCCGTGCTGGCCGCGGAATACGGCGCCCGCATCCTGCGCGTGCACGACGTCGCGGCCACCGTGGATGCGCTGAAACTATGGGCCGCCGTGGCGGCCCAGCCGGCACCGAAGGCGACGCCGGCGAAACCGTCGATTAGCTGGCCCGACGACGACTAGTTCGCTGCGCGTGCGCCCAGGCGCTTGGTCGTTTCACCGCCCACCTGCCTCACCGGTGCCTGGAGGGCGCGGTTGCCGCCGCCATCGACGCAGTTCGACGTGCCGGTGGCGAAACCAAGCCAGAGATTGCTGGTAGCGACCTCGTAACCGGCGCTTTCGCCCGGATTGCACAGGACGGCGGCGCCCTGCGTCTGGCCGGCGTTGGTCACCACGTTGTCCCGCAGGGAGATCGCGTTGGAGCCCTGGAAGTAGCTGGTGGCGATGCCGAAGGACTCGCCGGAGACGCCGCTGACGTTGCGGATCCGGTTTCCGGAAATGACCGAGCCCCGGCTTACGAGCACGGAGATGGCCCTGGCACCGCCCTCGGGGTCGTGCACGCCGTCCACGGTGTTGTCGATGATGTCGACGTTGCCTTGGATGAAAATCGCGCTGTACAGGTTGCGCACCAGCGTATTGCCGCGAATGATGCCGCCTTCGGCATGCACGCCGATGCGGCCGCCATCGAGGTGGTTGTCTTCGATCACCACGCCCAGGGGCGGCAGGAATACTGTGCCGTAGGTGCCGACCGCGATGCCGGCCGGCAGCCCGCGAACGACGCAATTCCGTACCGCGAGGTTGTTGCTGTTGCGGCCGCGGATCGCCCCGATACCCGGGGCGTTGCCGTCGCCTTCGGCCGGCGAGCCGATGATGGCGTGGTGGCGGCAGTCCAGCGTGACGTGGTTGGCCTCGATGGTGATCGCCGAGCCGTAGGGCATCGGGGGCACCACCAGGTTGGCGTCCAGGCAGTAGCGGCCCGGCTGGTTGATCACGACCGGCGCCGTGTCGATGACGGTGCACGCCTGCGCGCCTGCCACCGAAGCGCAGAGCAGCAAGGATCCGGACACGGCGGTTTTGATGAGACGGTTCATCGCACGACTCCGGGCTTGGCCGCGGCCGGGCCGGCGGCTTTGGTTTCAGTGAAGATGTTGCCGCCGGCATCGCGGCAGCCGGCGTTGCCGGTTTCAAACGCGGCCGCCTGGTTGCCGTCGAGCACGCCCAGCGCGTCCACGCATTCGAAAGCCGTGTCGTTGGAGGCTGGGGAAGGGAAGTGCGCGGCAACGAAGTTGCGCTGCAGCGTCGCGTAGCCCGGGCCGGATACGCGGATGCCGACGCGCGACACACGCGAGAACAGGCCGCGCACCTGGTTGTCGGCGACCACGCCGCCCTGGCTGCCGTCGACGGCGATGCCGATGACCGGCGCGAACACGTCTTCCGGCTCCCAGAGCACGTCCACCTGGTTCGACAGCACGTCCACGGTGCCGCTGGCATGGATGGCGACGACGGGGTCGGTGAAGGTGCTGGTGTAGCCGGTGTCGAGCACCTGGTTGTCGCGCACCAGGGCCGAGCGCGCAGCCACCACTATGCCGCGGGCATGGTTGCCGATTACGCGGTTGGAACGCAGCACGATGCCGACCGGGGCGTCGCCGCCCGCGGCGTCGGTGCCTGCGACGATACCCGTGCGGAAACCCTGCACGGTGCAGCGCCACACCTGCACGTTGTCATGCTGGCCCGCGGCAATGCCGGTGGCGGAGGTCGCCGCGGCCGCGGCGCGGCCCGCGCAGATGAGGGCGCCGCCGTCCAGGTGGGTGTGGTGGGGGGGGGGCGGGATGGCCGCGCCCGCCGG
>JAIBEO010000015.1 GCA_019459185.1 Rhizobium sp.
CCGGCCGGGGGCCGCGCCGGCGGCGGGGCCGGGCGATGACGATGCGGTCGATGTACAGGAATTCCGGGTAGCGCTCCCGGAACCACAGGAAATTGGGGCTGTCGTGCGGCGCGTCCTGGGACAGGGCCACCAGGAAGCCGCTGATCAGGCCGTCCTGTTCGGCGACCCGGAAGTATTCGGCGTGTTCCCAGAAGAACCGCGCCTTGGCCAGGTCCATCGGCAGGATGGACGGACCGGCGGCGTTGTTCAGGGCAACGACGGAATCCAGCTCGTGCTCGCGCACGTCGCGGATGGTGATCGGCATTGGACTACATGACTCCGATGGCGTGGGGGCCGCCAGGGGGCGGGCGATCGGGGCCGGATTATCGCACGGGCGGCTGGCGAGGGGGCGGGGGCGCCTCCATGACTTCCGGGGGCGTCCGCCCGGCCCGGCCCGGCCTATGATGCGGGCATGCTCAACCGCCTTTCCCATAACCAGCTGCTGCGCTACGCCGGCCTGTTCACCTGGGCGATGGTGGGCATTCCGCTGATCATCCTGGCCTGGAACTTCCAGGGCGAGGCCGACGGCCCCGCGCCGGGGCCGGTGCTGGCGCTTTCCTACCTGGCGTTCGGCGTCATCTACTGGCTGGTCACCCGTTCGCTGGGCATGCGCAAGCCGCGACCCACCGACATCGTGCTGCTGGGCCTGCTGACCCTGTCGGCCATCGCCGTGAGCTACCTCACCGGCACCGGCATCGCCGCCGTGCTGATGATGACCATTGCCGGCGTCATCCCCTGGCTGGTGCCGCTGAAGGTGGGCGTGATGTGGCTGGTGTTGCAGCACGTGGCTCTGGTGCCGGTGTTCAACCGGCTCGAGGGCTACACGCTGGAACTGGCCATCATGCAGGCCCTGCTGTACGTGGGTTATTCGAGCTTCGCCATGGTGATCGGCCTGGTCGCCAAGCAGCAGGCCCAGGCTCGCGAGGAGCAGCGCCGGCTCAACGCCGAGCTGCGCGCCACCCGCGCCCTGCTGGCCGAAAGTTCCCGCATGAGCGAACGCGTGCGCATTTCCCGTGAACTGCACGACCTGCTCGGCCACCACCTGACCGCGCTGAGCCTGAACCTGGAGGTCGCAGGCCACCTCACCGAGGGCAAGGCCCAGGAACACGTGCGCCAAAGCCATACCCTGGCCAGGCTGCTGCTCACCGACGTGCGCGAGGCGGTCAGCGAAATGCGCCAGGAGGGCTCGGTGGACCTGTCCGGCGCCATCCGCACCCTGGCCGACGGCGTGCCGGCGCTGGACATCCGCCTGGACGTGCCCGAGCCGCTGAACGTCGAAGACCCGGAGTGCGCGCACGTGGCCCTGCGCTGCGCCCAGGAAATCATCACCAACGCGGTGCGCCACGCCGGCGCCTCGACCCTGTGGCTGTCGGTCTCGCGCGAGGGCAGCCAGATGCGCATCCAGGCCCGCGACGACGGCGCCGGCACCGACAATCTTTCGCCCGGCAACGGCCTGGGCGGCATGCGCGAGCGCCTGGCCCACTGCGGCGGCCGCATGGATATCATCACCGGGCGCGGCAAGGGGTTCGCGCTCGACATCCGTTTGCCACTGGAGAAACCCGCATGATCCGCGTCTGCCTCGTGGACGACCAGACCCTGGTGCGCCAGGGCGTGAAATCGCTGCTCGAACTGGCCGACGGCATCGAGGTGGTGGCCGAGGCCGGCGACGGCCGACAGGCGGTCGAGCTGATCCCCCAGGTCAAGCCGGACGTGGTGCTGATGGACATGCGCATGCCGGTGATGTCGGGCCTGGAGGCCCTGCAGGCCCTGGGCGGCAAGGGCCTGCTGCCGCCCACCATCATCCTGACCACCTTCGACGACGACCAACTGGTGCTGGCCGGCATCCGCGCCGGCGCCCGCGGTTACCTGCTCAAGGACGTCTCGCTCGACCAGCTGGTCTCGGCCATCCAGACCGTGGCCGACGGCGGCTCGCTGGTGCAGCCGGCGGTCACCCAGCGCCTGCTGTCGGGCCTGGAGGGCCTGCAGAACGAGTTCGTCAGCCTCGACCAGCCCGACCCGCTGACCGACCGCGAAACCGAGATCCTGCGCCTGATGGCCGGCGGTTTCTCCAACAAGGAGATCGCCAATTCCCTGGGCGTGGCCGAGGGCACGGTCAAGAACCACGTGTCCAACATCCTGTCCAAGCTGGGCGTGCGCGACCGTACCCGGGCCGTGCTCAAGGCCTTCGAACTCAAGCTGGTCTGAGGCCCGGAGCGGCCTTTCCATAACCGTAACAAAATCCCCCTGCCGGGGGCCGTCCTGACCTGATATCCTCTCCCGTTCCTGCGGCCGGGCACGTCACCCGGCTGGGGGCCGTTCCTGGAGATCTCCCGAATGACCCGAGTTATTGAGTGGCTTATTTCCCTGCTGATCGTCGTCGTGCTGTTCGTCGTGATCGGTTTGTTCCTGCCGGCCTCGCGCTCGGTCTCGCATTCGGTCGAGACCAACCGCCCGATGTCCACCGTGGACGACGTGCTGGCCAGCTTCACCCGTTTCAAGGACTGGAATGCGCTGATCAACCATGATCCGCGCATGCAGCTCACCATCTCCGGTCCCGAGAAGGGCGTCGGTGCCAAGCTCAATTACGCCTCGAACGACCGCGTGGTCGGAGCCGGCAGTTGGGAACTGGTCGAGGCCACCCCGGGCGAGCGCCTGGTCTACGCCCTGGACGTCCCGGGCCGCGGCATCAACAAGAAGATGACCTTCACCCTGGAGCGCACCGGCCAGCGCAACCAGAACGTGAAGATCACCCAGCGCTACACCGTCGATTACGGCTGGGACCTGCTGGGCCGCTTCGCCGGCCTGTACGTCACCGACAGCATCGGCGACGACATCAAGCGCGGCCTGGGCAAGTTCAGCAACCTGATGGCCACCATCCCGCGCTTCGACTACAGCCAGCACCCGGCCGAGTTCGCCTTCGTGGACGTGCCCGCCGCCAACGTGCTGTCGGCCACCGCCACCGCGAAGCGTTCGAACGACGACATCGCGCTGGCCATGACCAACCAGCTCAAGTGGATCGAGCAGGTCATGGAGAAGAACAAGCTCGAGCCGGCCGGCCCGCTGCGCATCATCACCAACGAGTTCGGCTCCGACGCCTACGGCTTCGACGTGGTGATGCCGGTGCGCAAGCAGGGCACCGGTCCGGCCGACGAGGCCGCCGATGCCGCTGCCGACAGCGCTGAAGCCCCGGCCGCCGACGCCGTGGCTGCCGAGGGTGAGGCCGATGCCGCCGCCGAAGGCGAGGAAGCCCCGGTCGCCGAGATCGCGCAGGAAGGCGTCGCCCTGGGCGCCCCGGTGCCCACCGCCGAGCCGCTGGAGACCCTGGACGTCACCATCGAGGGCGACAAGAACCCGGTGGTGTACCTGCAGGTTCCGCACATGCGTGCCGCCGTGACCACCTACACCGGCCCGTCGCCGGGCCTGCCGCGCGTGCGCGACCTGGTCCGCGCCTGGGCGATGGTGCGTGGCGCCGAGACCGCCGACCGTCCTTACGAGGACTACCGGATCGAGATCAAGGACATGCTGGCCGAAGACGCCGAGTTCCAGGTTTACTGGCCGGTGAAGCTCGGCGGCCAGGCCCCGGCGGCTCCGGTGCAGCTGGTTCCGGTGCCGGTGGCGGAAGAAGAGGGCACCCCGCCCCCGGCCACCGAAGGCGAGGCCGCGGCGGAAGCCCCGGCCGAAGCGGAAACCGAGTCCGCCGAGTAACGAGTGAAGCAGGGCGGGCCAAGTGCCCGCCCTGCCGTTTCTGGAGCCAGCAATTCCCCCCGACCCCGGAAGAAAACCACCGCGATGATCGAGGCACACGCCCTGCACAAGCGCTACGGCCGCCTGCTGGCCGTGGATGGCATCAGTTTCAAGGTCGAACCCGGCGAAGTGCTGGGGTTCCTGGGCCCCAACGGGGCCGGCAAATCCACCACGATGAAGATGATCGCGGGTTTCCTGGCGCCGAGCTCCGGCACCGCGAAGGTCTGCGGCCACGACGTGCAGGCCGAACCCATGGCCGCGCGCCGTTCACTGGGCTACTTGCCCGAGGGCGCACCGGGCTACGGCGAAATGAGCCCCCGGGGCTTCCTGGGCTTCATCGCCGACGTGCGCGGCCTCTCCGGCACGCACCGGCGCGCGCGGCTCGACGCCGTCATCGGCCGCCTGTCGCTGCAGGCCGTGCTGCATCAGCCCATCGACACGCTGTCCAAGGGCTTCAAACGCCGCGTCGGCCTGGCCGCCGCCATCCTGCACGACCCGCCCGCGCTGGTGCTCGACGAGCCCACCGACGGCCTGGACCCGAACCAGAAGCACGAGGTGCGCGGCCTGATCCGCGAACTCGCGCGCGACCGCACCGTGCTGCTGTCCACCCACATCCTCGAGGAAGTCGAGGCGGTGTGCAGCCGCGCCATGATCGTGGCCAAGGGCAAGGTGCTGGCCGACGCCACGCCGTCCGAGCTGCTGGCGCGCTCGCGCTACCAGGGCGCGGTGTCGCTGCTGGCCACCGATTCGATCGCGGCCCGCGCCGCGCTCGACGGCATGCCCGGCGTCAGCGGCTTCCACCAGGACGGCGGCGACGGCCGCCTGTACGTGTTCCCGCAGGGCAAGCCGGTGTCGGCCGAGGCCGTGGCCGAGCGCCTGCGCCAGCGCGGCGTCGATTACCGTGGCCTGCAGCCCGAGCGCGGCCGCCTGGACGAGGTCTTCCGCCGCATCACCACCGGGGAGGCGCAGGCATGAGCGCGGTGCTGTCGGTGTTCCGGCGCGAGTTCGCCGCGTATTTCGCCACGCCGCTGGCGGTGGTGTTCCTGGTCATCTTCCTGGTGCTGGCCGGCGCCTTCACCTTCTACCTGGGCAATTTCTACGAGTCCGGGCAGGCCGACCTGCAGCCCTTCTTCAGTTTCCATCCCTGGCTCTACCTGCTGCTGGCGCCGGCGGTGGCCATGCGGCTGTGGGCCGAGGAGCGCAAGACCGGCACGCTGGAACTGCTGCTCACGCTGCCGCTGACGCTGTGGCAGGCGGTGCTGGGCAAGTTCCTGGCGGCCTGGGCCTTCCTGGGCCTGGCGCTGTCGCTGACCTTCCCGATGTGGGTCACCGTGGCCTGGCTGGGTGAACCCGACCATGGCGTCATCCTGGCCAGCTACCTCGGCAGCTGGCTGATGGCGGGCGCCTTCCTGGCCATCGGCGGCGCGCTGTCGGCGGCGACGCGCAGCCAGGTGGTGGCCTTCATCCTGAGCGTGGTGGTGTGCCTGCTGCTCCTGCTGGCCGGGTTCCCGCTGGCGTTGGACGTGGTGCGCGGCTGGGCGCCGCTGCCGCTGGTGGACGCCGTGGCCGGCCTTAGCTTCCTCACCCACTTCCAGGCCATCACCCGCGGCGTGCTCGACCTGCGCGACGTGGTGTTCTTCCTGCTGTGCATCGGTGCCTGGCTGCTGGCCACGGTGCTGGTGATCGACCTGAAGAAGGCCGACTGAAGGCCATGAAGACGATGTCCCGACGTTCCGTACCCCTCATCGCGCTGGCACTGCTGGCGCTGGCCTTTGTCGCCGCGGTGGCGCTGTCCTCGGTGGCGCTGCGCGGCGCCCGCCTCGACCTCACCGGCCAGGGCCTGTACACGCTGTCCGACGGCACCCTGCGCATCCTCGGGAAGGTCGAGGACCCGGTCACGCTCAAGCTCTACTACTCCGAGCACGCCACCCGCGACCTGCAGCAGTTCCGCGTGTTCGCCACCCGCGTGCGCGAGCTGCTGGAGGAAATGGCGGCTCGCTCCGGCGGCAAGGTCACGCTGGAAGTGATCGACCCCGAGCCCTTCTCCGAAGCCGAGGACCAGGCCGCGGCCTACGGCCTGCAGGCCATCCCGCTCAACACCACCGGCGACAAGCTCTACTTCGGCCTGGTCGGCGCCAACAGCACCGACGGCGAATCGCTGATGCCCTTCATCCAGCCGGACAAGGAAGCCTTCCTCGAATACGACGTCGCCAAGCTCATCTCCACCCTGGGCGCTGCCGAGCGCCCGGTGGTGGCCCTGCTCAGCGGCCTGCCCACCGGCCCGAGCATGGACCCCAGCGGCCGCCAGAACCCGGGCTGGGTGGTGGACCGGCAGCTGAGCGAGCTGTTCGAGCTGCGCCGCCTGCAGGGCATGCCCACCGCCATCGCCGACGACGTGGACCTGCTGATGCTGGTGCACCCGCGCGACGTGCCCGAGGCCACGCTGCTCGCCATCGACCAGTTCGTCATGCGCGGCGGCCGCCTGCTGGTGTTCGTCGACCCCGACGCCGAGGCCGACCAGCGCGGCATCAATCCGCTCGACCCGCTATCGGCCTCCGAGCCGCAGGCCTCCGACCTGGGCCTGCTGTTCCAGCGCTGGGGCATCAGCTACGACCCCACGCGGGTGGTGCTCGACGACCGCCACGCCCTGCAGGTGCAGCCGGACCCGAACGGCCCGCCGGTGCGCCACCTGGCCGTGATCGGCCTGGAGAAGGACGCGCTCAACCAGGACGACGTGGTCTCGGCCGAGCTGGGCAAGCTGCATTTCTCCACCGTAGGCGCGCTCGGCCTTTCGCGCGAGTCCACGCTGCGCATGGAGCCGCTGGCGCAGAGTTCGCGCAGCGCGGCGATGGCCGACGTGGCGGCGGTTCGCGCGGCCGTGTCCGACCCCGACCAGCTGCGCCAAGCCTTCAAGCCCGGCAACGAACCCCTGGTGATGGCCGCGCGTTTCACCGGCGAACTGGCCACGGCCTTCCCGGACGAGAAGGGCGAAGGCCACCTGGCCAGGAGCGACGGCCCGGTGAACCTGATCGTGGTCGCCGACACCGACGTGCTCACTGACCGGCTCTGGGTGCAGGTGCAGGATTTCATCGGCGAACCGGTCTACAACGCCTTCGCCAACAACGGCGATTTCGTCTTCAACGCGGTGGACAACCTGGTCGGCAACGCCGACCTGATCGCGGTGCGCACGCGGGCGCCCTCGGCGCGGCCGTTCAAGCGGGTCGAAGAGATCCGCCGCGGCGCCGAGGAGCGCTACCGCAGCACCGAGCAGCGCCTGCAGCAGCAGCTCGACGCGCTCGAGCAGCAGCTCACCGCGCTGCAGCAGCCGGGCGCCGAAGGCCAGGCGCAGGCGATCAGCCCGGAACAGCAAGCCGAGATCCTGCGCTTCCAGGACGAACGCCTGCGCATGCGCAAGGAGCTGCGCGACGTGCAGCACCGCCTCAACGCCGACATCGACGCGCTGGGCAACCGGCTCAAGCTGGTGAACATCCTGGGCATGCCGGTGCTGGTGGTGCTGGTGGCGCTGCTGGTGGCCTGGCGCCGCTGGTCGCGCCGGCGCGCGGCGGAGGCCTGAGCCATGCGCGCGCGACAGTTGCTGCCCTGGAGTGTGGCGGTGCTGGCGCTGGCCGGCCTGGCCTGGTGGGCGCTGGACAGGCAGGCGCCGTCCGACGTGGCGGTGTCGGGCGAGGCACTGCCGGGTTTCGCGGCGCGCATCGAAGCGCTCGAGCGCATCGAGGTGGGGGGGGGGGGGGGCGCGCGGCGGGGGGGGGGGGGGGGGGCGGGAGGGGCCGGGGGGGTGGGGGGGCGCGGCCGGGGGGGCGCCGCCACC
>JAIBEO010000018.1 GCA_019459185.1 Rhizobium sp.
GGTGGCGCCGGCGGTGATGGAGAAGTAGATGGCGCCGTCGGCGGTGGTGTTGACCGCGCCGATCAGGTTCGACGGGTCGCCGCCGAAGGCGACGGTGGTACCCGGGGCGAACTGCACGCCCGGGCAGTGCAGGCGGGCGTAACGCACTTCACCCGGCGAGAAGGCGTACTCGATGGTGGTTTCGATATCGAGGTTGCCGGCGTTGGTGAGGGTGCGGTTCGGCGGGATGATCAGCTCGTCGGCGATCAGGCGCGGGCTGTTGCTGCCCGGGACCGTCAAGTTCACCGTCGGAGTGGCCTGCAGGATCACGTGCTCCCAGCCGCCGTTGCCGTTGAGCGTGGTGGTGCCGCAGCGATAGCCGCCCGCCGGATGCAGCGCGCCCGCGTTGGTGTGCACACACATGCGCAGGTTGCCCTGGCTGCCGTTGACGTCGCAGGAGCTGCGGGACAGCGGTTCGCCCTGCGGCGCAAAACCGTAGGAATAGCTGTCGTTGTAGTACCAGCCCACGCCATTGGCGTCGTGCGGGGTGTTGTAACCACCCGGGTTGGTGCCCGGGTTGCCGGTGTCGAAAAACACATCGGCGCGCGGCGCCGCGGCCACCAGCGTGAAGTTCGGGTCACCCACCGGGCGGCAGGCGTACATGATGTTCTCTTCCGAGCACCCCGCCAGGATCGTGGCCATCGGGACGCCGACGGTGGCGAAGGTGTTGGTGCTGCAGACGGTCCAGCCGCCGGCAAGGACGGTGGCTTCGGGCACGTTCGCCTGCACACCGGCCGGCATGTAGCTCTGCGCGGCGGCATCGCCGGAGAACGCGAGGCCCGCCGCCAGCAGCAACGAAGCCTGGGTGGTGTATCCGATCTTCATGTTATTCCCCTAGGTGGAAGACGACGCTGGCCGGAGGAGGGCGTGGCCCTCCCGCGCGGGAACTGCGGCCCCGGCAGTCTAGGCCCCCCCGCCCCCCAACGCCATGCCCCCCCAAAAAAAGGAAAGGGCCCGCTTCCGCAGGCCCTCCCTATGCAGCTCTGGTGTCGGCGCGGCTTCAGCCGCGAAGCCCTACGCCGGATGTCAGTTGCTACCCGGCCGCACCATCACATGGTTGCTGATCGTGCCCGAATCCGGGTTGACGATCTGGTACAGGCCCTGGATCTGGCCATTCGGACCGGCAACGGTCACGTTGAGCGTGGCGCGCGGGGCGGCGGTGAAGCCGGTCAGCACGGACGTCAGGT
>JAIBEO010000087.1 GCA_019459185.1 Rhizobium sp.
GACCTCCCCGCCCCCCCCGCCGCCCCCCCCCCCCCCCCCCCCCCCCCCCGCCCCTAACAGGATCCAATTTCAGGTGGCGCTCGGGCTTGAAGCCGGCTACTTCGAAACGGAACTGCGGCTGCAGGTGGCCGCCGGCGGGCAGCTCGATGCGTACCTGCTTCGCCTCGCGCATCGCCGCCAGGAACCGGTCGCGGTCGACGATGAAAAGCGCCGGGCCGGTGCCGGTGTCGGCCGGGTCGCCTTCGAACACCTGCGGATCACCGTCGTCGAAACGGATGCGCAGGCGGCAGGGCGGGCCGCAGGCCAGGTCGCTCTGGGCCAGCACCAGGTAGGCGCTTTCGCCCCACTCCGGATGCCGGCGCAGGATCAGGCGCGCATCGGGTATGGGCGCCGGCGCGCCCTCTTCCTCCGACATCGGCTCGACCTGGCTGTAGATGGCGGCGGTGTGCTGGATGCCGCCCTCCACGCTGATCTGCTGGTAGTCCCACAGGCCGACCAGCCGCCGGTTTTCACGCATGGCTTCGGCTTCGGCGCGCACTTCGGCAACGGTGCGGCGCATGGCGGCGGCGGCTTCGGTTTCGCCGTGGCGCTGCGCCAGTTCGTTGGCGTGCATCTCGGCGATCTCGAAGTCGGCGTCGGCGCGCGCGGCCTCGTATTTCGCCAGCAGCGCGGCGCCCTTCTCCTCGTCGAAGGCCGGGTCCACCGGGGCGGGCTGGCAGGCGGCCAGCAGCAGGGCGCACAGCAGCGGCAACAGTCGGGTCATCACGTCACTCCAGGGATTCGAGCAGGCGGATCTCGTCGTCTTCGAAGCCGGCCGCCAGGCGCGCCGGCCGGTTGAAGGGCCCGCGCACGCCGCCGCGCACGGCCTCGCGCACCAGCCGGATGAATTCGCGCACCGGCGCCAGGCCTTCGCGCTGGCAGTGCCAGTGGAACCAGCGGCTGCCGGCGGCCACGTGCGCCACTTCCTCGCGCAGGATCACTTCGAGGATGTCGGCCGAGGCCTGGTCGCCGTTCGAGCGCAGTCGCGCGATCATGCCCGGCGTCACGTCCAGGCCACGCGCCTCGAGCACGCGCGGCACCAGGGCCATGCGCTGCAGCCCGCTGCCGGCGGTTTTTTCGGCCATTTCCCACAGGCCGTTGTGGGCGTCGAAATCGCCATAGGCGAAACCCAGCTCGGCCAGCCGGCCCGAGAGCATGGCGAAGTGCCGCGCCTCGTCGTCGGCCACGCCGACCCAGTCGGCGTAATACGCGTCGGGCATGCCGCGGAAGCGGTACACCGCGTCCCAGGCCAGGTTGATGGCATTGAACTCGATGTGCGCGATGGCATGCAGGAACGCCGCCCGCCCCTCGACGCTGCCCAGCCCGCGCTGCGGCACGTCCCGCGGCAACACCAGCCGCGGCCGCGCCGGCCGCCCCGGCGCCCCGATCGCCACCGGCCCTGGCGCCTCTTCGCGCGGCGCCAGTTCGCCACGCCGGAACGCCGCGGCCGCCGCGTGCGTCAGCCGCAGCTTCTCCGCGGGGTCGCAGGCCGCGATGCAGCTCGCGGCGGCCTCGAACAGGTCGGCGGCGGTGGGGGTTTCAATTTTCAACACGGATCAAATCTGATTGACACGGATGAACACAGATAAGGCGGATTTGAATGGGTCGTCGCTTCTCGCGGGTGAAGCGGTGAACAAATCAAGAGCGCTTTTGCCCTATCCGTGTTCATCCGTGTCAATCCGCTCTTATCCGTGTTCAAAAACCAATCCCTCAAACACCGCGACGCTTGCGCTTGGCGGCGTCGGAACGGAGCTGCTTGATGTGCTCGAAATAGGAGGCGTCGATGCCGGTGACGTATTCGCCGCTGAAGCAGGAGCTGTCGAACTTGCGGCCCGGGAATTTCGGGCCGGCCACCGCGGCCTCGAGGTCGGGCAGGTCCTGGTAGATCAGCCAGTCGCAACCCAGCAGTTTTTCGATCTCGGCCTCGGTTCGGCCGTGCGCCACCAGCTCTTCCGCCGAAGGCATGTCGATGCCGTAGACGTTCGGGTAGCGCACCGGCGGCGCCGCCGAGGCCAGGTAGACCTTGCGCGCGCCGGCTTCGCGGGCCATCTGCACGATCTGCTGGCTGGTGGTACCGCGCACGATCGAATCGTCCACCAGCAGCACCACCCGGTCCCTGAACTCCAGCGGGATCGGGTTGAGCTTGCGGCGCACCGACTTCACGCGCTCGCCCTGTCCCGGCATGATGAAGGTGCGGCCGACGTAGCGGTTCTTGATGAAACCCTCGCGGTACTTCACGCCCAGCACGTTGGCGATTTCCAGCGCCGCGTCGCGCGAAGTGTCGGGGATGGGGATCACCGTGTCGATGTCGTGGTCCGGGCGCAGGCGCAGGATCTTCTGACCCAGCGTCACGCCCATGCGCATGCGCGCCTTGTGCACCGAGATGTTCTCGATCATCGAGTCCGGGCGGGCGAAATACACGTATTCGAAGATGCAGGTGGCGTGCGGCTGCGGCGCCGCGCAGACCTCGGCGTACAACTCGCCCGAAGGCGTGATCACCATGGCCTCGCCGGGCTGCACGTCGCGCACGCGCACGAAGCCCAGGATGTCGAGCGCCACACTTTCCGAGGCCACCGCGTATTCGGTGCCGGCCGCGCCCTCGCGCTTGCCCAGCACCAGCGGGCGGATGCCGTGCGGGTCGCGGAAGGCCACCAGGCCCAGGCCCATCACCATCGTCACCACCGCGTAGCCGCCGGTGCAGCGGCGGTGCACCCCGGCCACCGCGGCCACCGCGGCCTGCGGCGTCAGCGCGCCCTGCGACTGCAGCTCGTGCGCGAACACGTTGAGCAGCACTTCCGAATCGGACTCGGTGTTGATGTTGCGCTTGTCCTGCTCGAATACCAGGCGCCGCAGCGCGTCGGTGTTGGTCAGGTTGCCGTTGTGCGCCAGCGCGATGCCGTAGGGCGAATTGACGTAGAAGGGCTGCGCCTCGTCCGAGCCCTCCGAACCCGCGGTCGGGTAGCGGCAGTGGCCGATGCCGACGCGGCCGGTGAGCAGCGACATGGAATGCTCGTCGAAGACTTCCTTCACCAGGCCGTTGCCCTTGTGCAGGCGCAGGCGGTCGCCGTCCATGGTGGCGATGCCGGCCGCGTCCTGGCCGCGGTGCTGGAGCACCGTCAGGCCGTCGTACAGGGCCGCCGCGACGTCGCTGGCGCCGGCGATTCCGATGATGCCGCACATGGGTCAGGTCTCCGAAACGGTCGTGGCGGCCGGGTCTTGCGGCGCGCCAACAGGGGGCGAAGCAGGCGCCGGCGGCGCCGGCTGGAAATCGAGTTCAGCGGCGGCGGCCGGCGGCAGGAAACCCGCCATCCACTCGGCGCCGCGCTGCACGCCGGGCAGCAGGCGCGACTGGTTCCACCAGGCATCCTTGGGCAGCGGCGTGAAGCCCAGCAGCAGCACCGCCACACAGGCCAGCACCAGGCCGCGCGCCAGGCCGAAGCCCAGGCCCAGCACCCGGTCGGTGGCCGACAGCCCGGTGTTGGCGATGACCTTGCCGATGGCCCAGGTCACCAGGCCGCCGACGATGAGCACGCCGAGGAACACGCCGGCGTAGCCCAGGAACAGGCGCGCCGACGCCGCATCCACGCCGGTGAAACGCGCGGCCACGTCGGCACCGAAGGCGACCGAAAGCCAGAACGCCGCCACCCACACCGTCAGCGACAGCACCTCGACCACGAAACCACGCCACAGGCCGATGCCCATCGACACCGCCAGGACCAGCAGCAGCGCGTAGTCGGCCCAGTTCAGCATCGGCGTCAGGGGTGCGGGACGATGATCGCGTCGCGCAGGCCGAGCTTGGCCGCGACGCTGTCGCGCAGGCGCTCGGCGGCGGCGCGGTCGGCCTCGGGGCCCACGCGCACGCGCCAGACCACGCCGCGCTCGGTGGCGATGCGCTGGTGGAAGGCGACGAAGCCGGCGGCGCGCGCCTTGTCGCGCAGTGCGGTGGCGTCGGCCTCGTTGCTCAGCGCGCCCAGCTGCACGGCGAAGCCGACGCTGGCGGCGGCCGGCGCGCGGGTGACGGGCGCCGGCGCGGACGCGGCCGGCGCGGCAGCCGCGGCGGCATCGAGCGCGATGACCGCGGCGCTGCCGCCGGTCACCGATTCGGCGCGCAGGCGCGCGGCTTCGGCCAGCGCGCGTTCGGCGTAGGGGCCGACGCGCAGGCGCATGGCCGGCTTGCCGTTCACGTCCACCGACTCGCTGGTGACCGGCAGGCCCTGCGCACGCAGCTTGTCGGCCAGCGCGCGGGCGTTGGCGAGGTTGGAGAAGCTGCCCACGTTCACCGCGTAACGGCCGCCCGCGGCGGAAGCCGGCAGCGGCGCAGCCGGGGCCGGCGCGGGAGCCGGCGCGGCGGGCGTGGGCGCAGGCGCCGGGGTGGCGGCCGGCGGCGCGGGTTCGGTCGCGGCCACCGCGGGCGCGGCCGGCTGCGGCTGGCCGGTGGCGGCGTCCACGGCCTGCAGCGGCGCGCCGTCGTCGGCGGGTTCGCTGAAATCGACGCGCGGCGCGGCCTCAGTACCGGCTTCGACAGTGGCCACGGCGTTCGGGTCGTCCGGCGCGGCGGGCACGCCCAGCACGGCCTCGCCCTCGCCCAGCGGTTCGGGCGCGGCCAGCGGCAGTTCGCGGGTCTCGAATTCCTGGTCCGGCGCGTCCGGCATGGACAGCGGCACCTGGGCGGCGTCCGGCTCGCGGACGTCGGGCCCCTGCAGCAGCATGGGCAGGAAGATCATCGCCAGCGCCACCAGCACGGCGGCGCCGATCAGGCGCTGTTTCAGGGCGGAATCCATCGGGGCTTCGGTCCGGCCGGAGGGGTGGCGCGAATTATAGCCGGTGTGGCCGCCCGGCCGGTTCAGTCTTGGGCCAGCGCGACGGCCACGGTGTGGAAGGAGCCGAACACCAGCACGCGGCCGTCCGGGCCGGCCTGCAGCGCGGCGGCAGCCAGGGCCTCGGCAAGACTGCGGTGCGGGTGCAGGATGTCGGCCGGCAGGTGCTCGGCCAGGCGCCGGGCCAGTTCGTCCACCGGCAAACCGCGCGGACCAGCGTCGGTGATCGGCCCCAGGTGCCAGTCGTGCAGGTGCGGCGCCACCGGTGCGGTGATGCCGGCCAGGTCCTTGTCGGCCAGCGCGCTGAACACGGCGACGGTGCGCTTCGGGTGCGCCTGCAGCCAGGCGGCCAGCTGGCGCGCGCCCTGCGGGTTGTGGGCCACGTCGAGCACGCGCTCGGGCGAACCCGGCAGGCGCTGCAGCCGGCCCGGCAGGCGGGCGTCGCGCACGCCGGCGCGCAGGGCCTCGTCGGGAATGGCCAGGTCGAGCGCGCGCAACGCGGCGATGGCGGCGGCGGCGTTGCCACGCTGCGCCGGGGCCGACAGCGCCGGCTCGGGCAGTTCGATCTCGTAGCCCGGTTCGCGCCAGCGCCAGTGGTCGCCCAGGTCGTCGACGAGGTAGTCGGAGTGGCCGCGGATGGCAAAGGCGCCGATGGCGTAGGCGCGGCGCAGCACCGAGGACGGCGGGTCCTTCTCGGCCAGCACGCAGGGTTTGCCGGCGCGCAGGATGCCGGCCTTCTCGGCGCCGATGCTTTCGCGGTCGTCGCCCAGGTAGTCCTGGTGGTCCAGGTCGACGGTGGTGATGATGGCCACGTCCGGGTCGACGATGTTGGTGGCGTCCAGCCGCCCGCCCAGGCCCACTTCCAGGATGGCCAGGTCCAGGCTGGCGGCCTCGAACAGCATCAGCGCCGCCAGCGTGCCGAATTCGAAGAAAGTGAGCGGGATGTCGCCGCGCGCCGCCTCGATGCGCTCGAACGCCGCCACCAGGGCCTCGTCGCCGGCTTCGGCGCCATCGATGCGCACGCGCTCGTTGTAGCGCAGCAGGTGCGGCGAGGTGTAGGCGCCCACCTTCAGGCCCGCGGCGCGGGCGATGGCCTCCAGGAAGGCCACCGTCGAACCCTTGCCGTTGGTCCCGCCGACCGTGGCCACGTGCCGGCCGGGCCGGCCCAGGCCTAGCCGGCGGGCCACTTCGCCCACCCGCTCCAGGCCCATGTCGATGGACTGGGGGTGGACGGTCTGCTGGTAGTCCAGCCACTGCGCGAGGGTGCGTTCCATGCGCCGATTATCCGCCGGCGGCGGCCGGTAAGGTAATCTGGCGGGCAGACAACCAAGGATTTCCGTGGCCAAGCCCAACTATTCGTTCGAAAAGCGCCAGCGCGAGCTCGCCAAGCAGAAGAAGAAGGCCGAGAAGGAGGCCGAGAAGGCCGCGCGCAAGCGCGCCGGCCAGCCGGAGCCCCAAGGTGGCGACGAGCCCGGCGACGAACCGACTCCGCCCCCGGCGGAATAAGCGCCCCACCCGCGCCCGCGCGCGCCTTGCCGGGCGCCCTAGAGCGCCCGGTGCACCGCTTCGCCGAACAGCGCGGTGTGGTGGTTGCAGTCGTTGAGCCGCACCACCTCGAGCGCGTTGGCCGTGGGCCCCTCGAGCAGGTTGATGGTGGTGGGCGCCTGCCGGAACGACCACAGCCGCGACAGCGGCAGCCCCAGCACCCGCGCCAGGATCACGCGGTTGACGGCGTCGTGCGCCACCACCAGCAGCGTGTCGTCCGCGCCCAGGCCCTCGCAGGCCCGGGCGAAGGCCGGCCAGGCGCGGTCCAGCACCTCCACCAGCGATTCGCCGCCGCCCGGCATCTGCACCGTCTCCGGCGCTTCGCGCCAGGCGCGCAGGCGGTTCGGGTCGCGCTCGCGGATTTCGGCGGCCAGCAGGCCTTCCCAGTCGCCGTGGGCGATTTCCTGCAGGCCCTTGTCGAGCTGCAGTTGGGCGGCGCGGGCTTCGCCCAGGGCCAGTTCAGCGGTGCGGCGCGCGCGGGACAGCGGCGACGACACCGCGCGGTGGATCGGCACGCCGGGCCCGCCCAGGCCCACCCCGCCCGCCTCGCCATCCCCGCCGTAGGCCAGGGGGCTGTCCCGCAGCCCCGGGGAGCGGCCATCGGCGATCCCCGGCGTTACCCCGTGGCGGGCAAGCACGATGCGCATCACGGCAGCTACATGGACAGGATGCACGTGATGCAGAGCAGCGAGTCCAGCTGCGGCGCCTGCACTTCCC
>JAIBEO010000081.1 GCA_019459185.1 Rhizobium sp.
GGGGGGGGGGCGGGGGGGGGGGGGGTGACCCCGCTTTTCCAAACCCTCGGGGGGCGGCGTTGGGGGTGTTTGGGGGGCCCAAACCCCCCCGGCCCCCAATTTCGCCCGGGGGGGCCGTCTTGGACTGGGGGCTGGTTTCTAGCTAGCGCGCCAAGTCGTCGACCCGCGGACGGGGACGATTGTTGTTATTGGCGTTGTTGGCGGCGGTGCAGCGCATGGCCCGAGCATAGGCATGGCCGGCGCGCCGGCGCAAGCGCCCGCCCCGCCCGTAGCGGCGCGGCGCCGGTTCGGACATCCTTGGGGTTTCCCGCACCCGCCCCGGAGCCGATCCATGCGCAAGGTCGTTCGTGTCGCCATCCGCCTGCTGGCTGTACTGGTCATCGTGGGGGTGCTGGCGGCGTCCTGGGCCCTGTGGATGGTGCGTGGCAGCCTGCCGGCGATCGAGGGCGAACTGGCCCTGCCCGGCCTGTCGGCGCCGGTGACGGTGAGCCGCGACGCGCTCGGCATCGCCACCATCGAAGCCGCCAACGAAGCCGACGCGGCCCGCGCACTGGGCTTCGTGCACGCGCAGGAACGCTACTTCGAAATGGACCTCCTGCGCCGCTCCGCAGCCGGCGAGCTGTCGGCCCTGTTCGGCCCCATCGCGATCAAGCGCGACAAGGAAATCCGCGTGCACCGCCTGCGCGCCCGCCTGGCCGAAAGCTACGCCAGCGTGGCCGGCGAGCGCCTGCCGGTGCTCGAGGCCTACCGCGACGGCGTCAACTCCGGCGTGGTGGCGCTCGAGGCCACGCCCTGGCCCTACCTGCTCCTTCGAACCGAGCCTCAGCCGTGGACGCTCGAAGACACCGCGCTGGCGGGTTACGCCATGTTCTTCGATCTGCAGGACGAATCAAACTCGCGCGAGCTGGCGCTGTGGCGCATCCGCGAAGTGGTGCCGGCGCCGCTGTACGCGCTGCTGGCGGTGGACGGCAGCGAGTGGGACGCGCCGCTGGTGGGCGAAGCGCGCGGCAACGCCGTGCTGCCCGGCCCCGATGAACTCGACCTGCGCCAGCTGCCCGTGCCGGCGCCGAACGGCGACTACGAAGTTTCCGAACCCGCCGCGCCCGGCAGCAATAATTTCGCCGTCTCCGGCCAGCGCACCGCAGATGGCCGCGCCATCGTCGCCAACGACATGCACCTGGGCCTGGGGGGGGGGGGGGGG
>JAIBEO010000088.1 GCA_019459185.1 Rhizobium sp.
CGAGGGTCGCTTCCCGCGAAATAAGGGCTCCACTGAGCGGGAAGCGACCCTCGCTTCCGCTGTGGCGACGGCGCCGGTCCCTGACTTGGGAGAAGAACCAAAAACAAAGCCCCGCCGGAGCGGGGCTTTGCCTTGAACAGGGGTAGCGTGGTTCAGGCCGGGGTGACGTTGGAAGCCTGCGAGCCCTTCGGGCCCTGCACCACCTCGAAGCTCACGCGCTGGCCTTCCTGCAGCGAGCGGAAGCCCTTGGCGCTGATGGCGGAATAGTGCACGAACACGTCCGCGCTGCCGTCCTCGGGAGCGATGAAACCAAAGCCCTTGGCGTCGTTGAACCACTTCACGGTGCCGAAACTCATGTACTTGACCTCGAATGCTGGAAGAACGGGCGTGCTCCGTGTGCCGATGTGCCGGTCCCGTGCACGGACCGAGTATGAACAAGGGCAAAACGGTTGACAATCACCCCAACAGCGCTTCCAGCAGGGCCGGCAGGTGGGCGCTGGCGACCTCCACGTTGGCCAGCACGTCGGCCAGCGTGATCTCTTCGTCGCCGCTGCAACCCGCCGCCCAATTGGCCACGATGGCCAGGCAGGCGTAGTCCAGGCCGAGTTCGCGGGCCAGGCCGGCCTCGGGCATGCCGGTCATGCCGACCAGGTCGCAGCCGTCGCGGCGCATCCGGGAAATTTCCGCCTTCGTTTCCAGGCGCGGGCCCTGGGTGGCGCCGTAGCAGCCTCCGCCCACCAGCGGCGTCCCGGAGGCCACGGCCGCGGCCAGCACTTCGCGCCGCAGGCCCGGCGTGTACGGGTCGCCGAAGTCCACGTGCAGCACGTCGCCGCCCTCGCCGTCCCAGAAGCTCGAAGTGCGGCCCCAGGTGTAGTCGATGAGCTGGTCCGGCAACGCCAGCACCTTCGGCCCGAAGCGTTCCGTGATGCCGCCGACGGTGTTCACCGCCAGCACGCGGGTGGCGCCCAGTTCCTTCAGGCGCCACAGGTTGGCGCGGTAGTTCACCCGGTGCGGCGGCAGCGAATGGCCCTCGCCGTGGCGCGCCAGGAAAGCCACGCGCTTGCCCGCCAGGCGGCCCACCCGCACCGGGCCAGAGGGCCGGCCGTAGGGCGTGTCGCCCTCGAGCGCCTCGGGGTCCTGCAGCGCGGCCAGCCGGTACAGCCCGGTGCCGCCGATGACGGCCAGCTCGATCGCCGACATGGTTCAGTCCTTCAGGGCGTAGATGGCCGGCAGGTTGCGGCCCTGCTCGTGGTAGTCCATGCCGTAGCCGTAGACGTAACGGTCGGGCACTTCGATGGCGATGTAATCGGCGGCGATGCCCGGCGCACGGCGGTCATGGTGCTTGAGCGCCAGCACGGCGATGCGCACGTCGGCCGCGCCTTCCTGTTCGCACCACTGCTTCACCGCCAGCAGGGTATGGCCTTCGTCGAGGATGTCGTCGGCCACCAGCACGCGGCGGCCGCGCAGCGGCGTGGCCGGGCGGTGCAGCCAGGACAGTCCCGCGCCGGTGGTGGCGCCGCGGTAGCGGGTGGCATGCAGGTAGTCGAACTCGAGGTCGGTGGCCAGTTCCAGCGCCAGCTGCGAGGCGAACAGCATGCCGCCGTGCATCACCGTGAGGTAGACCGGGCGCTCGCCGCCGGCGTAGTCGCGGTCGATCTCGGCGGCGATGCGGCGGGTTTCGCGCTCGATGGTGGCGCGGTCGAACAGCAGGTCGGAAACGGCCAGCGCGGCCTTCAGGTCGGGGGACATCTCAGGCGACTCCTTGCTCGAAGCGGCGCAGCGCCTCGCGGGCCCCATCGTAGCGCGCGTCGGCGGCCAGGGCATGCCAATCGGTGTGCCGGCGGCCGGACAGCGAGGCCAGCGCGTCCTCGCGCGGCGACGGGCGATCGTCCACTGCCTTGAGCGAATCGGGCACCAGGGCCGGCGCGCACACCAGCACCACGTCGCAGCCGGCGTCGAGGTGGGCGTCGATGCGCGCCTTCACCCCGCCCGCCGACTCGGCCGCGGCCATGCCGATGTCGTCGCTGAAGACGATGCCGCCGAAGCCCATGTCGCGGCGCAGGATGTCGCGGATCCAGCGCGGCGAATAGCCGGCCGGCTCCGGCGCCATCGCCGGGTACTTCACGTGCGCCATCATCACGGCCTCGGCGCCGGCGGCGATGCCGGCGGCGAAGGGCACCAGGTCGTGCGCCTGAAGCTCGGACAGCGGGCGCGGGTCGACGGCGTCGTCGAAGTGGGTGTCCTCGAGCACCGAGCCATGGCCCGGGAAATGCTTGAGCGTGGCCGCCATGCCGGCGTCATGCATGCCGGCGACGTAGGCGCGGGTGAACTCGGCGACGATGGCCGGGTCGGCGTGGAAGGCGCGGTCGCCGATGGCCAGGTTGCCGCGGCCCAGGTCCACCACCGGCGCGAAGCTCAGGTCCACGCCGGTGGCGCGGATTTCGCTTGCCATCAGCCAGGCGTGCTCGCGGGCCAGCGAAAGCGCGGCGTCGCGGTCGCGTTCGAACAGCTTGCCGAAGCCTTCCAGCGAAGGCAGCGCGTGGTAACCGTCGCGGAAGCGCTGCACGCGGCCGCCTTCCTGGTCCACGCACAGCAGCTGCGGGCGCGGCGCGGCGGCGCGGATGGCGGCCGACAGGTCGGCCACCTGCTCGCGCGAAGCGAAGTTGCGCTTGAACAGGATCACGCCGGACACGGCCGGGTGCCGCAGCCACTCGCGCTCTTCGGGGGCCAGCTCCAGGCCGCCGATTCCGATCACCAGCATCAGGCTTGCTCCTCCGCGCGCCAGCGCGAATACGGGCGCTCGGCGAGCGCCAGGTTGTAATAGCGCAATTCTTCGGTCACTTCCCGGCCCAGCCAGGACGGACGCTCGAAGGCCTCGTCGGCCGAACCCAGCTCGAGCTCGGCCACCACCAGGCCGGCGTTGTCGCCGGCGAATTCGTCCACTTCCCAGGTATGGCCGGCGTGCTGCACGTAATGCCGCACCTTGTCGATGCGGCCACCCACGCACAGCGCCAGCAGCGCTTCGGCGTCGGCCACCGGGATCGGGTAGTCGAACTCCTGGCGGGTGCTGCCCAGTTCGCGCGACTTGAGGTTGAGGAAGGCGGCGTCGCCGGCGATGCGCACGCGCACCGAGGCGTTCTGCCGGCCCTCGCGCAGCGCGGCCATGTCGTTGATGTAAGCCTGCGCCATGCGCACCGACTTCACCGCGGCGGCGCGCCAGCCGTCGCCGGCCAGCAGGAACTTGCGTTCGATTTCGATGCCCATGCTCAGGCGCCCTTTTTTTCGAACAGCGCGATGGATTCGACGTGCGCCGTCTGCGGGAACATGTCCATGGCCCCGGCGGCGACCAGCGTATAGCCGCGCTCGCGCACCAGGAAACCGGCGTCGCGCGCCAGCGAGCCTGGGTGGCAGGACACGTAGACGATGCGATGGATGCCCTTGAGCGGCAGCTGCGCCAGCACTTCGGCGGCGCCGGCGCGCGGCGGGTCGAGCAGCAGCTTGTCGAAGCCGGCCTTCATCCACGGTTCGCCGGCCAGGTCCTTGGCCAGGTCGGCGGCATGGAATTCGACGTTGGCCAGGCCATTGCGCGCGGCATTTTCGCGGGCGCGTGCCACCAGGCCGGCGTCGCCTTCCACGCCCACCACCGTGCCGGCCTTGCGCGCCAGCGGCAGCGTGAAATTGCCCAGGCCGCAGAACAGGTCGAGCACGCGCTCGCCCGGCCGGGGGTCGAGCAGTTCCAGCGCGCGCGCGATCATCTTGTCGTTGAGGCCGGCGTTGACCTGGATGAAATCGAGCGGGCGGAACGCGAGGTGCAGGTCCCAGGCCGGCAGCGCGAAGCTCAGGTCCACCTGCTCCGGCCACAGCGCATGCACCGTGTCGATGCCGCCCGGCTGCAGGAACACCGCGAAGCCGCTGGCCCTGGCGAACTCCACCAGGCGGCCACGGTCGGCTTCGCCCATCGGCTCGAGGTGACGGAAGACCAGGGCCACGCCCTGCTCGCCGGCGATGAATTCGATCTGCGGCAGCGTGCGCTTGCCGTCCAGGCTGTCCACCAGCGCCGCCAGTTCGGGGATGCGCGCACCGATTTCGGGCAGCACGGTGTGGCAGGTGGCCAGGTCGGCGACGAAACGCGGGTTGGTTTCGCGGAAGCCCACCACCGCCTTGCCCTTCTTCTCGACGAAGCGCACCGAGAAGCGGCCCTTGCGGCGGTAGCCCCAGGCGGCGTCGGTGAGCGGCTCGAGCACGCGCTGCGGTTCGACGTGGCCGATGCGCCGCAGGTTGTCCATCAGCACGCCGTGTTTGGCGGCGATCTGCTTCGGTTCGGAGAGGTGCTGAAGCACGCAGCCCGCGCAGGCACCGAAGTGCGAGCAGCGCGGTTCGACGCGATCGGGCGAGGCCGTGAGCACCTCGACGGCGCGACCCTCGTCGAAGTGCCGGTTCCGGCCGGTCTGCTCGACCCGCACGAGCTCGCCCGGCAGTGCGCCGGAAACGAAGATCGCCTTGCCGTCGCGGCGGCCCACGCCCCGGCCGTCATGGCTGAGGTCGGTGATCTCGAGTTCGAAGGGGGGAAGCTGCTTGAGGCGGGTACGGGACACGGGAGACGCCAAGACGAAGGGGCGCGGATTGTCGCAAATCCGCGCCCCGGGCGCTTGGCGGGGGCCGGGCCCTTATTTCTGCTTCCAGCTGCCGTCGGCGGCCTGGTACCACCAGCCGGCGCGGGCGCTGGTGACCCACTGGCGGGCGAAGGTCTCGCGGATCTGGGATTCCCACTCGGGGTGGTTGTTGGCCACGGCGATCTCGCGGTAGACGGCGTTGCGGTCGCGGTTGTCCTCGGCCACCAGCTGGTTGACGGCCACGCGGTCCTTGAGCGCCACCTTGGTGGCGTCGCGCAGCACCAGCAGGCCGTCCTTGCCGAAGCCCAGCGCGCCGGAATCGAAGTGCGCCTGCAGGCTGGCCTGGAAACGCGCGGCCATGCGGTCCTGGATGGCCTGGATGGCCGGGGTGCGGATGGTGATGTCGGCTTCCTGGGCCGCGGCGTCGCTGATGAGCAGCGACATCAGGCTGAAGCGGGCCGGAGCCGGCGCGTGGAAGGCCTGCGGGTTGTCGCCCGCCGGGGCCGGCGCGGCTTCGTCGCCCAGCACCTTCTCGACGAACTCCTCGGCCGCTTCCTGGGCCTCGGCCGCCGGGAAGTAGACGTTGATGGTGACGCAGGCGCCCAACGCGAAGACGGCGAGCGCCATCGTCGCCGTGCGCAGGAATTTGGTCTTGAACTTGCCCATGTGCCGCTCCTTCAGTCGATGACCGGGGCCGTGCCCTCGGTGGCCGCCACCAGGCGCGCCACCAGGGTGGGCCAATCCACCCGGCGCCGGAAGCCCACCACCTGGATGCGTGGCAGGCCCGCGCCTTCCACGATGGTATAGCCATCGCCCGCTGAATCCACACCGTCCATCGTGCAGACGTTGTCGCGCAGCCGGCAGGCCAGGCCGAGGCGCGAGTAGCGGAAGTCGTCGAACAGGCGCAGCGCCTGCGCCTGCAGGCCGCCCATGAGCCCGCCGCCGCCACCGATCTTGGAGATGTCCTCGACCGCGCGCTGGCTGATGCGGCGCCGGCCCTTCCAGGCCGGGTCCGAGCCCAGGCGCGCGTCGAAGGCCACCGGCGACCAGTCCACCATGCGCAGGCCGGAGATGCGCCCGTCCATGCGCCCGGTGATGGCGCCGAAGCCGAAGGCGCTGGTCATGGGCTCCATGTCGATGTCTTCGATGGCCACGTCGGCCGACAGCGTCGGCGCGACGCCGAAGGGGCGTTCCATCACCAGTTCCGACAGCGACACGGTGCCGCCGAACACCTGCATCGCCAGGCCGCCGTCGAGGGTGAGCACGTTGTCCTCGTAACGCGCCGAGGGAATGCGGCCACTGACCGTGCCGGCGAAGTCCGGCCAGCCCAGGCGCTGCGACAGGCTGCCCAGGTCCAGGCCGTCGAGCGACACGCCCAGCTGGAAACGCGCGCCCTGCCCGCCACCCGGCGGCTGCCAGCGCAGGTGTTCCAGGCGCGCCCGGCCCTCGAGCACCGGCAGCACCACCGTTTCGCGCAGGCGCAGCTGGCCGTCGGCGCTGGCGAAACCCATCGTCGCCGGCCCCAGGCCGATGCCGAACAGCGCCGCGTTGTCCCAGCCCAGCGTGCTGTCCACCGGCTCGCCCGCGGCGGTCCAGCGCAGGCCGCCCTGCAGGCCGGCCAGGGTGAAACGCTGGCGCGGATCGACGGCGTTGACCTGCTCCAGCGCCAGCGACATCGCCTGCAGGCGACCTTCGTGCAGCGTGAGGTGCGCCTTCGCGGCGCCGGCGAGCACCAGGTCGGGGAAACCGGCCGGCGCCAGGAAGCCGCTGAGGTAGCGGTCGCGCGCCACCGCCAGCTCGCCCAGGGCCAGGTCAAGCACCAGGTCGGCCACGCCGCCGTCGGCGCCCAGCCGGGCCTGGCCGCTGGCCTGCAGCACGCCGCCGTCGCGCAGCGAAAACACGGGCAGCCGCCACCCGCCCCCGGCCTGCTGCTGCAGTTCGACCTGCAGCTCGACGGGCGTCGCCGGCAGCTGCGCGTACAGGCCCTGCGCCAGGAATTCGCCGCCGCGCGCGACGAAACGCGTGCGCATCCGGGCCAGGTCGCCGACCGGGACGTAGTCGAGCTCGAGCCGCCCGCCCAGGCCTGCGGCCGCCAGCCAGCCGTCGGGGGTTTCCAGGCCGACATCAGCCAGGTCGAGGCGGGCCCGCGCCTGCAGCGGCGCGTCTTCCGGCAGCCACAGGTCGACATGGCCCGACATCCGCCCGCTGGTCCACTGGCCCTCGGCCCACAGGCCGGCGAGGAAAGCCTTCAGCCAGGCGACCGGCACGGCTTCGAGCGTGATGCGCGGGCGGTCGGGCGCGGCGGCGCGCGAGGCGTAGGCGACGCGGCTGTCGCCGACCCGCAGGCTGGCGTCGAGCGACGCGGCCGAGAGCGACATGCTGGCCAGCGCCTGGCCGCCCGCGCTTCGCACGGGACCGGTGCAGCGCCATTGGCCCTGCGCATCCAGGCTCAGCGGACAACGCCACTCGATGTCGGAAAACGACTCAGCCAGGCTGGGGATTTCCACCCGCCGGGCCTGAAGCACGAGCTCGCCGCCGGGCGCGTCCACCGGCCAGTCCAGCCGCAGCTCCAGCCCCGCCACGCTGGCCGCCTCGCTGCGCACGGCCGCGACGCTGACCTGCAGCTCGCGCGCGCACAGCGCCGGGGCGGCGAGCAGCAGCAGCGCGCCGAACACCACCTTGCCGAGCCTGGACCGTCGCCGCATGCTGGCCAGCATAGTGCCTTGCATGGGCCGATTGAACGGGACAGGGAATGAACCCGCGCCTGCTGCTGCTCGAAGACGACCCGGTCAGCGCCGCCTTCCTGGCGCAGGGCCTGGCGGCGCTGCCGGCCGAAGTGGACAGCGTGGCCACGCTGGCGGCCGCGCGCGCGGCGGCACGACGCGGCGGCCACGCCCTGTGGCTGTTCGACCTGCGCCTGCCCGACGGCCGCGGCGAAGACCTGCTGGCCGAACTGCACGCCGTGGGCCTGCAGGTGCCGGCGATCGCACTCAGCGCCGAGCCGGCACCGGGCCTGGCCGCCTTCGCCCGCGTGCTGGCGAAGCCGCTGGGCGTGCACGAACTGCTCGACGCCGTGCGCGACCTGCTGCCGCCCGAAGCCCTGCCGCCCTGGGACGACACCGCCGGACTGGCCGCGGTGGCCGGCCAGGCCGGCGCATTGGCGACGCTGCGGGCAATGTTCCGGGAGGAATTGCCCGGCCAGTGCCGGGCCGTGCTGGCGGCCTGCCGGGAAGGCGACGCGGAGGGCGCACGCGCCCACCTGCACCGGCTCAAGGCCGGCTGCGGTTTCGTCGGCGCCCTGCCCTTGCTGGCCGCGGTTCGCGCGCTGCACGAAGCCCCCGCCGATGCCGACGCGCTGGCGCGTTTCGAGGCCTGCGTCGCGCGTGCGCTGGAAGTCGCCTGAGCCGCGGATTCAATCGCGGCCCAGGCGGGCCAGTTCCGACAGCAGGCCCCAGGATTTGAGCTTCTGCGGTCCCAGGTGCACTGAAAGCACGCCACGCAGCGCGCTGCGCAATTCCAGCAGCTGTTCCGGCGGCGGCAGGCGGTCGGCGGCCAGCGCCAGCAGCGCGGCGCCGCTGGTGGAACCGGCCTCGTGGCTGCGGTCGCGAACCGGGCCGCGCTCGGCGTCGAGCCGGTAGCGGCCGGCGGGGTCCACGGGCTGGCCGTGTTCGTCCACGTCCAGCGGCAGGCCGTAACCCAGGATTTCCAGCAGGTCGCGTTCGAAGCGGCGAAGGGTCCAGGCCAGCTCACCGGGGGCTGCGAATTCGCCGCGCAGTTCGCCGTAGCGTTCGTACAGCGCCGGCGCCGGGTCCTGGCGCGGCACCAGCCGCAGCAGCAGTTCGTTGACGTAGAAGGCCGCCATCAGCGCTTCGCCCTGCAGCAGGGGCGCGGCGTCCACGGCCTCGGCCTGCAGCAGCCGGGCCATTTCACCCTGCGGCAGGAAATCGGCGCGCAGGTGCTGCAGCGGCTGCAGCGCGGCGCGCAGCGGGTGTCGCTTCGCGCCCTGCACGCCGCGCGCGACCACGGCGACGCGGCCATGGTCGCGGCTGAGCAATTCGACGATCAGGCTGGTTTCGCGCCAGGGGCGCGCGTGCAGCACGTAGGCCGGCTGCGCGAGCACGCGCATGGTTCAGTCCGAATAGCCGAAACGCCGCAGCGCGGCCTCGTCGTCGGACCAGCCCTCGCGCACGCGGCACCAGGTTTCCAGGAAGACCTTTCGGCCGAACAGCTTTTCCATGCCGATGCGGGCGCCGGTGCTGATGGCCTTGAGTCGTTCGCCGCCCTTGCCGATGACGATGGGCTTCTGGCCCTCGCGCTCCACCCACACCACGGCGGCGATGCGCAGCAGCTCGCCGTCTTCCTCGAACTTCTCGATCTCGACCGTGGTCGAGTACGGAAGCTCTTCGCCCAGGCGCAGCATCAGCTGCTCGCGCACCAGCTCGCCGGCCAGGAAACGCTCGCTGCGGTCGGTGATTTCGTCCTCGCCGTAGTGCGGCGGCGATTCCGGCATCAGGAACAGCAGGTCCTTGACCAGGGCGTCCAGGCCCTTGGATTTCATGGCCGACACCGGATGCACTGAGGCGAATTCGCGCTCGTGGGTGATCTGGGCGATGAAGGGCAGCAGCGCGGTCTTGTCAGCCAGCTTGTCCACCTTGTTCACCACCAGCACCACCGGCACGCCGGCCGAATGCAGGGCGGCGTAGGCCAGGCCGTCTTCTTCGGTCCAGCGACCGGCCTCGATGACCAGGGCCGCGGCGTCCACGCCCTCGACGGCGCCGCGCGCGGCGCGGTTCATCATGCGGTTCATGGCGCGCTTCTGTTCACGGTGGATGCCGGGCGTGTCCACCAGCAGCAGCTGCCCGGCCTCGAAGGTGGCGATGCCCAGCAGGCGATGCCGCGTGGTCTGCGGGCGCGGCGAGACGATGCTCACCTTGGCGCCGACCAGGGCGTTGACCAGGGTGGACTTGCCCACGTTGGGCCGGCCCAGCACGGCGACGGTGCCTGCGCGGAACGGCGCTTCGGGGGATTCAGGGGTCCGGCTCACTTCTTCTCCAGTTTCGCCAGCACGCGCTCGGCGGCGAGTTGTTCGGCGGCGCGCAGGGAGCTGCCTTCGGCCTGCTCCTCGTGCGGCGGCTCGGTGGTTTCGCAGGCCACGCGGAACACGCGGGCATGGTCGTCGCCGAGGGTTTCCAGCAGGCGGTAGGCCGGGCGCGGCAGTTGCCGGCCCTGCAGCCATTCCTGCAGGCGGGTCTTGGGGTCTTTTTCGGCCTTGCCGGTGGGCAGCTCGGCCAAGCCGGGTTCGAACCAGGGCAGCACCGCGGCGCGGCAGGCTTCGAAGCCGGCGTCGAGGTGGATGGCGGCGACCACGGCCTCGACCGCGTCGGCCAGGATCGAATCGCGGCGGTGGCCACCGCTCTTCATTTCGCCGGGGCCCAGCTCGAGCCGGTCGCCCAGCTGCAGGCGGCGGGCCACTTCGGCCAGCGCCGATTCGCGCACCAGGCTGGCGCGCGCGCGGGTCAGGGTGCCTTCGTCGGCCTTGGGCCAACGCTCATGGAGCGCCTCGGCGACGAGCAGGTTGACCAGCGCGTCGCCGAGGAATTCGAGCCGTTCGTTGTGCGGCGACCCGGCGCTGCGGTGCCTCAGTGCCTGCTGCAGCAGCTCGGGTTTCGAGAACCGGTGGGTGATGCGGTCAGTCACTCGCCGCCTGGCCGGTGAGGTCGACGGTGTTGTCGAACTTGCCCACCACGTCGAGGTTGCCGAACAGCGGCACGCGCACCTCGTAGGCGATGTTGAGCTTGCTCACGCCGCCCTCGCGGATGATCTTGATGTGTTCCTTCTCGACCGAGTCCACGTAGGCGATGCCGAATCGGCGGTTGAGGTCGGTGTGCATCTGCGCCGGCGGGATCGAGGCGGAGTTGGGCTGCGCCGCGTACTCCTCCATCACGCCCTTGAGGTTGAAGTATTCGCTGTACATCGGGAACAGCTTCATGGCGACCAGGGCGAAGAAGCCCACGACCACCAGGACGATCACGAAACTCATCAACGTCATGCCACGCGGCTTGCGAGCCATTTCCCTTCCCCTGGTTGGACCGTTCAGCGGATGGTATCGCCAATCCGGGTGTAGTCAAACGCCCCGCTGCAGAACCAGCCCTCGCAGTTGAGCCAGATCATGAAGGCCTTGCCGACCAGGTTCTGCTCGGGCACGAAGCCCCAGTAGCGGCTGTCCTCGCTGCGGTCCCGGTTGTCGCCCATGACGAAGAAATGCCCGGCCGGCACTTCCCAGACGCCCTCGGCCCGGGGGCTGGAGAAGGGGCTGGTTTCCAGGGTCTTGTGCACCCGGCCGCCCAGGTCCACTTCGAACTGGGTGGCGCCGGTCATCGAATCCCGGCCCCGGCTGCCGTCCACGTAGACGCCGTCGGGCTTCTTGGCCACCGGCTGGTCGTTCACGAACACCGTCTGGTCGCGGAACGCGATGCGGTCGCCCGGCAGGCCAACGATGCGCTTGATGTAGTCGGCGCCCGCCCGCGGGTCGTCCGGCCCCATGCCCGGGTAGCGGAACACCACCACGTCGCCGCGGGCCGGTTCGCCGATGGGCACCACCTTGGTGTTGGCCACCGGCAGGCGCAGGCCGTAGGCGAACTTGTTGACCAGGATGAAGTCGCCGACCAGCAGGGTCGGCATCATCGAGCTCGACGGGATGCGGAAGGGCTCGGCCAGGAAGCTGCGCAGCACCAGCACGATGAAGATCACCGGGAACAGCTGGCGGGCGTAGTCCACCCACACCGGCTCGGCGACTTCCTCGCCTTCGGCCTGCATGAGTTTGCGCCTGGGCGCGAAGGCAAGGCGGTCGATCAGCCAGACCAGGCCGGTCAGGGCGGCCAGCGACGTCAGGATCAGGGCAAGGTCGATTTTCACGCGTCGGGATTCCTCGCGGCTGGGGGCCGCTTACTTGTTGTCCACCTGGAGCACGGCGAGGAAGGCTTCCTGGGGGATATCCACCCGGCCGACCTGCTTCATGCGCTTCTTGCCTTCCTTCTGCTTCTCCAGGAGCTTCTTCTTGCGGGTGGCGTCACCGCCGTAGCACTTGGCCAGCACGTTCTTGCGCATGGCCTTGACCGTGGAGCGCGAGATGATCTGCGAGCCGATGGCCGCCTGGATGGCCACGTCGAACATCTGCCGCGGGATCAGTTCGCGCATCTTCTCGCAGATGTCGCGGCCGCGGCGGTCGGCGTGGCTGCGGTGCACGATCGACGACAGCGCGTCGACCTTGTCGCCGTTGATGAGCGTGTCGAGCAGCACGAACGGGCCCGCCTCGAAGCGCTCGAAGTGGTAATCGAGCGAGGCGTAGCCGCGCGACACCGACTTGAGGCGGTCGAAGAAGTCCAGCACCACCTCGGCCATGGGCAGCTCGTAGCTGATCTGCACCTGCGAACCGAGGTAGCTGATGCCGACCTGCGCGCCGCGCTTTTCCTCGCACAGCTTGATCACGTTGCCCACGTAGTCCGGCGGCGTGAGGATGTTGGCGCGGATGATCGGCTCGCGGATTTCGCTCACCTTGGTCGGCGGCGGCAGCTTGGCCGGGTTGTCCAGCGCCATGGTGCTGCCGTCGTTCATCAGCACTTCGTAGATCACCGTGGGCGCGGTGGTGATGAGGTTGAGGTCGTACTCGCGCTCCAGGCGCTCCTGCACGATCTCCATGTGCAGCATGCCCAGGAAGCCGCAGCGGAAGCCAAAGCCCATGGCTTCCGAGCTTTCCGGCTCGAAGCGCAGGGCGGCGTCGTTGAGCTTGAGCTTCTCCAGCGCCTCGCGCAGGGCCGGGTAGTCTTCGGCGTCCACCGGGAACAGGCCGGCGAACACGCGCGGCTGCATTTCCTGGAAGCCCGGCAGCGGGCCAGGAGCCGGGTCGTTGGCCAGCGTGAGCGTGTCGCCCACCGGTGCGCCGTGCACGTCCTTGATGGAGGCGGTGATCCAGCCCACTTCGCCGGCGCCGAGCTTGGTGAGCACCTTGCGCTTGGGCGTGAACACGCCGACCGAATCCACCTGGTGGGTACGGCCGGTGGACATCACCAGCATCTTGTCGCCGGGCTTGATCTCGCCCTGCATCACGCGCACCAGCGACACCACGCCCAGGTAGTTGTCGAACCAGGAATCGATGATCAGCGCCTGCAGCTTGTCGGTGTCGCGCGGCTTCGGCGGCGGGATGCGCTTGACGATGGCCTCGAGCACGTCCTCGACGTTCAGGCCGGTCTTGGCGCTGATGGCCACGGCGTCCTCGGCGTCGATGCCGATGACGGCCTCGATCTCCTTCTTCACGCGCTCGGTGTCGGCGGTCGGCAGGTCGATCTTGTTGAGTACCGGCACCACTTCCAGGCCCTGCTCCACCGCGGTGTAGCAGTTGGCCACCGACTGCGCCTCGACGCCCTGGGCGGCGTCCACCACCAGCAGCGCGCCCTCGCAGGCGGCCAGCGAGCGGCTGACTTCGTAGCTGAAGTCGACGTGGCCCGGGGTGTCGATGAAGTTGAACTGGTAGGTGATGCCGTCCTTCGCCGTGTACGGCAGCGTGACGGACTGGGCCTTGATGGTGATGCCGCGTTCGCGCTCGATCGGGTTCGAGTCGAGCACCTGGGCCTCCATTTCGCGCGCCTGCAGGCCGCCGCAGATCTGGATGATGCGGTCGGCGAGCGTGGACTTGCCGTGGTCCACGTGGGCGATGATGGAAAAGTTGCGAATGTGCTGCATGCGGGCGGTCAGGTGGCCGGTTCGTGGCTGTAAACGGGCCATTATCGCACAGCGCCCCCGGCCCGGCCGCCCTGAACGGCGCGGACCGGGGAGCGCTGGCGCCTAGACGCCGTGCCTGCGCCAGGTCAGCGCAGGGTGTAGGTGATGAAACCGGTGCTGCGGGTGCTGCGGACCAGCAGGCGGACCTCGTCGCCGGGGCCCAGGCCCTCGATAGCCTTTTCGAACTCCCCGACCGAGCCCACGTCCTGCTTGTTCACGCTCAGCAGCACGTCGCCGGCGTTCACGCCGGCCTGGCGGGCGGCCAGGCTGGTGACCCGGCCGACCAGGACTCCCTCGCGCGGGCCCAGGCCCATGGCGGCGCGGGCGGGGGCGTCGAGCTCCTCGACCACCAGGCCCAGCGGGTTGCCGGCCTCGGGGGCCGGCTCGAACGTGGGGGCCTCGCCCTGCACCGCCGCCGTGTCCAGCGCCGACAGGGTGACCACCACGTCCCTGGCCTTGCCGTCGCGCATCAGGGTGACGCTGGCGCGGCTGCCCGGGGGCAACGCGCCCACCATCGGCGGCAGGTCGGCCGAGCGGTTGACCTCGCGGCCGTTGAAACGGGTGATCACGTCGCCCGGTCGGATGCCGGCGCGGGCGGCCGCGCTGCCGTTTTCGACCGAATCGACGAAGGCACCCATCGGGCGGCCCAGGCCGAGTTCGGCCAGGCGCTCGCGGTCCACGTCCTGGATGCGCACGCCGAGCTGGCCGCGCACCACCTTGCCGGTCTCGCGCAGCTGGCGCACCGCGTTCATCGCCACTTCGATCGGGATGGCGAAGCTGACGCCCATGTAGCCGCCCGAGTTGGAGAAGATCTGGGAATTGATGCCGACCACCTCGCCGTGTGTGTTGAGCAGCGGGCCGCCGGAATTGCCGCGGTTGATGGCCACGTCGGTCTGGATGAAGGGCACGTACTGCTGGCTGGGGTCGAGCGAACGGCGGCCGACGCCGCTGACGATGCCGGCGGTGACCGAGTGGTCGAAGCCGAAGGGCGAACCGATGGCCAGCACCCACTGGCCGGGCTTGAGCCGGCGCGAATCACCGATGCGCAGCACGGGCAGGTTCCTGCCGGCCACCTTGAGCAGGGCCACGTCCGACAACGGGTCGCTGCCGACCAGCTCGGCCTCGAGTTCGTTGCGATCGCTCAGGCGCACGACGATGCGGTCGGCGCCCTCCACCACGTGGTGGTTGGTGAGCACGTAACCATCGCTGGAAATCAGGAACCCGGTGCCCTGCGAGGTGCCGCCGCGCGGAATGCGGTCGGGCGTGCCCGGCATGCCCGGCTGGCCGAAGAAGCGGCGGAAGAATTCCGGCATGTCCTCGGGCATCGGCGGCTCGTCGGGGTTCGCCTTCTCGTTGGCGTCTTCCGCGGCTTGCCGCCCGCGCGGGCCGGCCGTGGCCTCGATGTTGACCACGGCCGGGCCGGTGGCCTCGACCAGGCGGGTGAAGTCGGGAAGGTTGACGATCGGCGCGGCGTCGGCCGGCACCGTATCCGCGGCCTGCGCGAAGGCCACGGGCGTCGCCAGGGCGAGCGCGAGGACGAGGACGCGGGAAAGCGGCAGGTTCATGGGCGGTCACTCCGGGAAATTTCGGGGGAAAGCTCGCTGCCCGCGCGCTCGACGCGCGGCTCGGGCAACGTGGGCTTGGAAAAGCGCGCGGCCAGGAAAGTTCCCAGCGCCAGGCCGATGAGTGCGAAAAGGTCGGCCGGTCCGTCCAGCGCACGCCCGAGGCCGTGGCCCGCGGCGGCGCCCAGCAGCAGGCCAAGCAGCGCCACGCCGTAACCGCGCCAGGCGGCGCGGCGCAGGGCTTCGTCGTCTAGGCTCAGGCGAAGGCGCTGGCCGGGTGCGTAATCGGCGGCATGCGGCACGACGAGGTGGAAAACGCCATCCTGGCCGGTGGCGAAAAGATTGCAGCGGCCGCGGCAGCCGCCGGCGCAACCCTCGCAGGCGCTGCCCAGCAGGGCCAGGCCAAGTTCGTCGCCGCGGCGGCTGCGGACTTCGGCCTCACGCTCAGCCATCGTCGCCCACCGGGCGCACGGTGCGGGCGAAGCGGTCCACGGTGGCCGCCGGCACCTTGCCCAGCGCCAGTACCTGCCAGCCGTCGAGCCAGAACGAACGCGTGTGCACCGCGCCGCGCTGGCGGGTGGCGCCGCCGCGCAGGCCGGCCTTGCCCTTTTCCACGTATACCGAAACGCTCGCGAGCCCGTCGCTGTAGAGCAGGTGCACGCCGTCACCCGGCAGCGGGCGCGCGGCGCGCAGCAGGAACCCCGGCGGCGGCGCCGGCACCTGCCAGCCCGGCGGGCTGGCCTCGGGCGCGGGCAGGCGCGACACGCGCATCAGCTGGTCGGCGGCGCTGGGCGCCAGGTCGGCGTCGGAGGGCGTGGCGCCGAGTTCGAGTTCGGTGAAGGCCACCTGCTCGATCGAACGGCCGCCCTCGCCCAGCAGGTCCACCCGCAGCGGCAAGCCCGAGGATTTCTCCAGCCAAAGGCGGTAGCCGTAGCGCCAGCCGTCGGTGGCGATCACGTCCACCTGCTGCGCCGGGGGGCGGCCCACCCCGCCAACCCCCCCCCGACGCCCACCGGCACCCCCCCAACCCACCCCAACCAACACAGCCCGCCCCCCCCGCCCCCCCCCG
>JAIBEO010000093.1 GCA_019459185.1 Rhizobium sp.
ACCACCTACGCCGTGGGCGGCCGCGGTCCGCAGGCCCTGGGCGCCAAAACCCGCAACGGCACCGAGCTGCAGGCCCCGCTGGCCCAGGTTCCGGCCAACTACCTGTCGCGTTTGGTGCTCACCAACACCGGTTCGCAGGATCGTCCGTACGAAGTCGCAGTGTTTGGTGAGACGGGCAACGTCATCTCCACCGCCAACCTCACCGGCACCGTGCCGGCGGACGGCACCCAGGTGGTCGACCTGACCAGCGTGCTGACCGGCTTCACGGCGGCCCCGCGCGCGACCCTGAACGTGACCATTTCCGGCCCGAACAGCCAGATCCAGGGCCTGTACCAGATCGTGAACCCGGATTCGGGCACGATCAGCAACCATGTGATGGTGCGGCCGGGTAGCAACTGACATCCGGCGTAGGGCTTCGCGGCTGAAGCCGCTCCTACAAAAGCACTGGGGAGGGCCCGCCTTGGCGGGCCCTTTCTTTTGGCCGATCGGGGGCGGGGGGCGCGTTCCGAGCTTTACAGGCCCACAGCCGAATCGAGAGGGAACACCCATGAAGAGGCATTCCATCCTCGTGGCGGCGATCGCCCTGGCGTTGCCGGCGTTCGCCCAAGCGCAGCAAGTCGACGACGTGGGTGGCCAGGCGCGACCCGCGCCGGCCGCCCAGCCCAAGCCGGCGCCGGCCGGCGCCTTCGAGAAGGCCCTGGTCAATGCCGGCGTCGTCTTCGACGGTGACGACCCGATCATGTCGCCGCGCTTCTTCCGCTCCGGCACGCCCGGCGACCCCTGCTCCGAATTCTCGTCCGGCGACTTCCAGTACCGGACCTACCCGTTCATGTCCGACGGCAGCGGCAGCCTGGGCGTCCAGGTCAACACCAACAGCTGCGGCTTCAACGTCTATTTCACAATCCACGAGGCGCCGTTCAACCCCGGCAACATCTGCCAGAACTACGTCTGGTCCTGGGGTTCGTCCGACACCACCTTCTCCGACAGTATCGCCGTGACACCGAACACGCCCATGGTGCTGGTGGCCAGCGGCGTGCCGAACGCGCCGAACGTGGTCTGCGGCCCGATCACCTTCGAGCTCGACGGCGTTGCCAAGGGCAGCCTGTCCGGCGCCGGCGGCAACAACCCGGTGCGGGTGGCCGAAGAGCTGGTGATCCCGCCCTCGCGCACCGTCACCAACTCCTCCAACACGCTCGACATCAGCACGGCGCTGGCCTACTCCTTCTCGCCGGGCGAAGTGCGCTATGCGCGCCTGCATTGTCCGGGCTCGCAGTTCGCGCCGGGCACGGCCGTCACCTTCACCGGCGATGCCTCCAACCTGATCGGCTCGGTCAATGGCGTCGGTTCCGATGCGATCTACTTCTCCATCACCGCCGGCGCCACGCCGGCCGTCGCCGACGACATGCTGGTGGTGAACGGCGACCGCATCCTCACGGCGAAGGCGCCGGTGGACTGCACCTACGGCCTGTACGACTTCCCCTCGCAGGCGCAGGCGGGTGGCCCCACCGGCCGCGTGGCCACCACCTCGGGTGCGTATATCCGCTTCGCGCCGAGCTACGCGCTGCGCGTCACCGGCGAAGGCAACCCGGTGGCCGACGTCGAATCGGCCGACCCGGCCTACAGCTCGTTCGTGCTGGGCGCGCCCACCTTCGACATCCTGCGCGGCCAGGTGGGTGGCTTCAGCTACGGCACCACCGCCGGCGTGCTGGGCGGCGACCAGCCGATCACCCTCGACGGCCAGGCCATCGAGCTGGTGGACCTGATGGACGCCGACACCGCCCTGGTGTTCACCGGTGACTTCGGGGCGGCGTCCGACGTGTACTTCAGCACCGCCGCGAACTGCTCGACCAACGCGCAGTCGGCCGACAGCTTCGACGACACCGAAGCCGTGTTCACCATCGGCAGCAATGCCGCCTTCAACCACTTCCTGTGTTACGCCGCGGGCGGCGACCCGATCCGCGCCAGCGAGTTCACCGTGGCCCTGGCCCCGGTCTCGGCCGACGCGACCACCTACGCCGTGGGCGGCCGCGGTCCGCTGGCCCTGGGCGCCATCACCCGCAACGGCACCGAGCTGCAGGCCCCGCTGGCGCAGGTGCCGGCCAACTACCTGTCGCGTTTGGTGCTCACCAACACCGGTTCGCAGGATCGCGTGTACGAAGTCCGGGTGTTCGGCGAAACCGGCAACGTCATCTCCACCGCCAACCTCACCGGCACCGTGCCGGCGGGCGGCACCACGGTGGTGGACCTGGACACGATGCTGACCGGCTTCACCGCCGCGCCGCGCGCGACGCTGAACGTTACGGTGTCGGCGCCGAACGCGCAGATCCAGGGCCTGTACCAGATCGTGAACCCGGATTCGGGCACGCTCAGCAACCATGTAATGGTGCGGCCGGGCACGAACTGAAGTCCGGCGGAGTGGGTCGCGGCTGAAGCCGCTCCTACAGGAGCAAGAAACAAGGCCCGCGGAAGCGGGCCTTGTCCTTTAGTGGCTCAGTAACCGGCGGCCTGACCGTCCTTGCGGCTTTCGCTGGCGCCAATGTAGGTGCCGTTGGCGTGGTCGCGGGCGATGGCCTGGTAGCCGCCGTAGGGGCCGTCGGCGAACTCGATGCGGTGTCCCTTGCGCATCAGCGCACGGATGGTTTCGTAGGGGAAGCCGGTTTCCAGGTTCACCACGCCGCCGTCGGTCATCTCCAGCATGCGGCCGGCGGGGTCGGTGCTGCCGTCGTGCTGGATGCGCGGCGCGTCGCCGGCTTCCTGCAGGTTCATGCCGAAGTCCACCAGGTTCATCACGATCTGGGCGTGGCCCTGCGGCTGCATCGCGCCGCCCATCAGGCCGAAGCTCACCCACGGCTTGCCGTCCCTGGTCATGAAGGCCGGGATGATGGTGTGGAAGGGCCGCTTGCCCGGCTCGAACGAATTCGGGTGGCCGGGCTTGAGCACGAACTGCTCGCCGCGGTCCTGGAAGATGAAGCCCAGTCCCGGCGCCGCCATGCCGCTGCCCATGCCGCGGTAGTTGGACTGGATCAGCGACACCATCATGCCGTCCTTGTCGGCGGTGGTGAGGTAGATGGTGTCGCCGTCCTGCAGGATGCCGGCGTCGACGGCGCGCGCGGCGCGGTCGGGGTTGATCAGCTTGCGGCGCTCGGCGGCGTAGTCTTCCGAAATGAGCCTGGCCACCGGCGCCGGGTGGAAGGCCGGGTCGGCGTAATAACGCGCGCGGTCGGCGAAGGCGAGCTTCTTGGCCTCCACGAACAGATGCACGTGCTCGGCACTGCCGAAGGGGATCTTCGAGAAGTCGTAACCCTCGAGCACGTTGAGGATCTGCAGCGCGGCGATGCCCTGGCCGTTCGGCGGGATTTCCCAGACGTCCACGCCGCGGTAGTTGGTGCTCACCGGGTCCACCCACTCGCCCTGGTGCGCAACCAGGTCCTCGTAGCGCAGGAAGCCGCCGTTGGCCTTGAAGTAGGCGTCGATGGTGCGGGCGATGTCGCCCTTGTAGAAGGCGTCGCGGCCTTCGCGGCCGATGGTCTCGAGCGTGTTGGCGAGGTTGGGGTTCTTCCAGATCTCGCCGGTGCGCGGCGCGCGGCCGTCGATGGTGAACTGCTCGGCGAAGCCCGGCCACTTCGACAGCACCGGCACGCTGCGGTCCCAGTAGTAGGCGATGGTGTCGTGCACCGGGTGGCCCTGGCGGGCGTAGCGCACGGTGGGCGCCAGTACCTCGGCCATGCTCAGCTTGCCGAAGCGGCCGTGCAGGGCGAACCAGCCGTCCACCGCGCCCGGCACCGTCACCGGCAGCGGGCCGTGTGGCGGGATGTCCTCGAGGCCGTTGTCCTGGAACCACTTCAGCGACAGCGCCCGCGGCGAGCGGCCGGAGCCGTTGTAGCCGTGCAGCTTCTTCGTCTTCGGGTCCCAGACGATGGCGAACAGGTCGCCGCCGATGCCGTTGCCGGTGGGCTCCATCAGGCCCAGCGCGGCGTTGGCGGCGATGGCCGCGTCCACGGCGCTGCCGCCGCGGCGCATCACGTCCAGCGCGATCTGCGTGGCCAGCGGATGCGAGGTGGCGGCCATGGCTTCCGTGGCATAGACCTCGGAGCGGGTGGCGAAGGGCAGGCCGGTGATGCGGTCGGCGGCGGCGGCCCCGCCGGCCAGCGTGGCGGCGAGGGCAAGGGCGGTGAGCTTGAGGCGCATGGCTGGGTTCCCGGGTAGTGGATGCGCGAAGATACCCCGGCCCCGCCTTCCCGCGACGTGAACGCCGCCGCGGTTCGGCGTGGCCGCCCCGCCACCCTGGAGCCCCTGCCGGCATGGCTTTCGATGCCTTCGCGCTGATCTTTTCGATGCTGGTCCTGGGCCTGCTGTTCCAGCGCCTGCGGGTGTTCCCGGACAGCGCGGCCGAGGTGCTCAACAAGGTCGTGCTGTACGTCTGCCTGCCGGCGGCGGTGCTGCGTTACGCGCCGCGGCTGGAACTGGGCCCCGACGTGCTGGCGGTCGCCGCGGTGCCCTGGCTGCTGGTGGGCGCCACGGTGCTGGCGGTGTCGGGTCTGACGCGCTGGCTGCGCCTACGCCGCGACGAACACGCCGTGCTGCTGCTGTGCGTGGCGCTGGGCAACACCAGTTTCCTGGGCTACCCGCTGGTACGCGCGCTGCTGGGCGAGGCCGCGCTGCCGTATGCCGTCATCTACGACCAGTTCGGCGCCTTCCTCATCCTCTCCACCTTCGGCCTGTACGTACTGGCGCGCTACGGCGGCGACGCCGAGCCGACGCCGCGCGAGATGCTCAAGCGCGTCGCCACCTTCCCGCCTTTCCTGGCCATGCTGTTCGGCCTGGCGCTGATGCCGGCGGAGCCGCCCTCGTGGATCGCCGGCGGCCTGCAGCGGCTGGCCGACGCGCTGCTGCCGCTGGTGGTGCTGGCCATTGGCCTGGGCCTGAAGCTGAAGCTGCCGCGCGACGAACTCAAGCCGCTGGCGGCGGGGCTGGCGCTGAAACTCGCGGTGATGCCGGCGCTGGCCCTGGGCCTGGCCGCGCTGCTGCACCTGGACGGCGTGCAGCACGACACCGTGGTGTTCGAATCGGCCATGCCGCCCATGATCACCGCCGCGGCGCTGGCCATTTCGCACCGGTTGGCGCCCGGCCTGGCCTCGGCCATGGTCGGTTACGGCATCCTGCTGTCGCTGGCCACGCTGCCTGCCTGGACCTGGCTGCTTAAACATCTTCTGTAGGAGCGGCGTAAGTCGCGGAGCATGTCGCGAAAATCATAGCGGCGGAAGACCGGACGAAAACGGGGGCCGGTGAAGGGGCGGATCGGGGCGGCCCCGCCGGCCTACATCGGGCGGCCCCCTGCGCCCCCGCCCCCCCCCC
>JAIBEO010000101.1 GCA_019459185.1 Rhizobium sp.
GGCTGTTCACCGAGGGCCGTTATCTGCCGCTTTCGGTGAGCGGCGAGCAGGCCGAGCGCCGGGGCGCCGGAGGGGGCGGACAGGGCGGGGAAAGGGGTGGGGTGGGGGGGGCCCCGGCACCGGCCAGGGCGGCGGTCAGCAGGGCGGCGGCGGCGGTGGCGGGTCGCATCGGGCGGTCTCCTGGGCGCGGGCGATGAACAAGATGAACGGGATAGCAGATGGGAGCAAAACCGCGGCTGGACAAGGGGCGTCCGGGACCGTGGCGGGGTGGTTCCACGTTACCGGGAGGCGCCAGCAACGGGGTCCGGCGGCGTCTCAGGACAACTCTGGGAGTGCCGTGGAACATCTTGAACCGGCTGCCTTTTCGGGCGGTTTCGTCGTGTTGACAGCCCCCCCGGTGAGGGGTAGTTTTGCTTTCCGCTGCCACTACATCTTGTGTCGGGCAGCGGGGGGCGGCCCCAAGGCTTGGGGTCGCAAGCTTGCACGACGCGACGGCGAGACGGCATGCGGGAACAGGGACGGACATCACGGATTGCCCGGGGCCAAGCCCCACGGGCGGGCGTCGGGTCCCCGGGGTTCCCGGCCGGCATCACCCGATAAGAACTCAGACAAAGGCGCCTCCCCCCGGGGGCGTCCCGGGAGGAAGAAAGGACTTATGAGCACGGTTCGCCTGGAGGCGGTAAAGACCAACGCGGCGCAGGATATCGAGATGCAGCCGGCGTCCTATGACATCTGGGACAAGAAGTACCGCCTCAAGACCAAGAAGGGCGACCCGGTCGACGCCAGCATCGACCACACCTACCAGCGCGTGGCCAAGGCCCTGGCCGAGGCCGAGCCCACCGCCGAAAAGCAGAAGTACTGGTACGAGCGCTTCCTGTGGGCCCTGCGCCGCGGCGCCATCCCGGCCGGCCGCATCACCTCCAATGCCGGTGCGCTCGAGCACAAGCCGGCCACCAGCACCATCAACTGCACCGTGTCGGGCACCATCACCGACTCGATGGACGACATCCTGGGCAAGGTCCACGAGGCCGGCCTGACGCTCAAGGCCGGCTGCGGCATCGGCTACGAGTTCTCCACCCTGCGCCCGCGTGGCGCCTACGTGTCCGGCGCCGGCGCCTACACCTCGGGCCCGCTGTCGTTCATGGATATCTACGACAAGATGTGTTTCACCGTCTCGTCGGCCGGCGGCCGCCGCGGCGCCCAGATGGGCACCTTCGACGTTGCCCACCCGGACGTGAAGGAATTCATCGGCGCCAAGCGCGAGGACGGCCGCCTGCGCCAGTTCAACCTGTCGCTGCTGGTCACCGACGAGTTCATCCACGCCGTCGAGGCCGACGCCGACTGGCCGCTGGTGTTCCCGGTGAACGTCAAGGAAGCCGGCGACGTGGACGTCAACGACCCGAAGCAGGTCATCTGGCGCGACTGGCCGCACAGCGAAAACTACGTGACCCGCGAAGACGGCATGGTGGCCTGCAAGATCTACGGCCACATCCGCGCCCAGCAGCTGTGGAACCGCATCATGGCGTCCACCTACGACTTCGCCGAGCCGGGTTTCATCCTGATCGACCGCGTCAACGAGATGAACAACAACTGGTGGTGCGAAACCATCCGCGCCACCAACCCCTGTGGCGAGCAGCCGCTGCCGCCCTACGGCGCCTGCCTGCTGGGCTCGGTGAACCTGACCAAGTTCGTGCGCGACCCGTTCACCGACAAGGCGCGCTTCGACTGGGAGGAATACAAGGAAGTCGTGCGCGTGTTCACCCGCATGCTCGACAACGTGGTGGAAGTGAACGGCCTGCCGCTGCAGCAGCAGCGCGACGAGATCATGCGCAAGCGCCGCCACGGCATGGGCTTCCTGGGCCTGGGCAGCACCGTGACCATGCTCAAGATGAAGTACGGCGAGGCCGAGTCGGTGAAGTTCACCGAGGACGTGAGCCGCGAAATGGCCCTGGCGGGCTGGGAAGTGGCGGCGAGCCTGGCCAAGGAAAAGGGCCCGGCCCCGATCATGGACGAGGAGTTCAAGGTCACCGCCGAGATGCTGCGCAAGCGCCCGGAAATGAAGAAGGACGGCTGGAAGGTCGGCCAGAAGATCAAGGGCCGCCAGCTGCACGCGCTGTACTCGCGCTACATGCAGCGCGTGGCCACCGTGGCCCCGGAACTGGTGAAGGAGCTGGCCGAGAGCGGCGCGCGCTTCACCCACCACAGCTCGATCGCGCCCACCGGCACCATCTCGCTGTCGCTGGCCAACAACGCCTCCAACGGCATCGAGCCCAGCTTCGCGCACCACTACAGCCGCAACGTGATCCGCGAAGGCAAGAAGTCCAAGGAAAAGGTCGAGGTCTTCAGCTACGAGCTGCTGGCCTACCGCACTCTGGTGAACCCGGACGCAATGCCGTTCAGCACCGACGAGAAGACCCGCCTGCCGGACTACTTCATCTCGGCCGACGACATCACCCCGAAGGCGCACGTGGACATCCAGGCCGCCTCGCAGAAGTGGATCGACAGCTCGATCTCCAAGACCGCGAACGTGCCCACCGACTACCCGTACGAAGACTTCAAGGACATCTACCTCTACGCCCACAAGCAGGGCCTGAAGGGCTGCACTACTTTCCGCTTCAACCCGGCCGCCTTCCAGGGCGTGCTGGTGAAGGAAGCCGACCTGGAGAACACCACCTACCGCTTCGAGCTTGAGGACGGCAGCGTGGTGGAAGCCAGGGGCAACGAGGAAATTGAATACGACGGCGAGCTGCACAGCGCCGCCAACCTGTTCGACGCGCTCAAGGAAGGCTACTACGGCAAGTTCTGAGAACGCGCCAACCTAGGCTTGCGGCACCAGCCGCGGGGTTCCATGACGAGGAGAGCGGTAATGAGCAACGGCAACGGAGTCACGGCGGCCATTTCCAGCGCCGCCGACAGCGTCAGCGAGAAGGCCCAGGAGATCGGCGGCGCCATCGCCCACCAGGCGGACGTCGTGGTGAAGGCGGCCAAGAAGAAGGCCGCGCCGGTGATCCGCAAGGCCAAGGCGCAGGTGAAGAAGGCCGAGAAGTCCGACGCCGGCAAGGCGGTGAAGAAGGCCGTCGCCGGCGCGAAGAAGAAGGTCAAGGCCGCGGTGAAGGCGGTCGAGGCCAAGGTTGGAGGCAAGAAGGCGGCGCCCAAGAAGAAGGCCGCCCCCAAGAAAAAGGCCGCGGTGAAGAAGGCCGCGCCGAAGAAGAAGGCGGCCGCCAAGAAGGCCCCGGCCCGCAAGGCCGCGGCCAGGAAGGCTGCGCCGAAGAAGAAGGCTGTCGCCAAGAAGGCGCCGGCCCGCAAGAAACCGGCCGCCAAGAAGGCGGCGGCGAAGAAGGTCGCCAGGAAGCCGGCGGCCCGCAAGACGACGGCCCGAAAGGTTGCCAGGAAGCGCTAAAGCCTGAGGCTGTCCCGATTGTCGTACCCCGTCCCCCCGCCGTCCGCGGCGGGGGGCTCCGGGCGAAATCCCCCCGCACCACATAAGCGAAAAGAACCGAGCATGGCCATCAAGATCAGCAAGAAAATCAAGGGTTACAGCGTCCAGAAGCCGGAAGACAAGGCCAAGGAGGCTGCCGCACCCGTCGCCGCGCCCGTGGTCGTGCAGGAGCCGGAATCGAACATCATCCACATGCACGAGAAGGTCGAGCGGCCGGAAGTGCTGGTGGGTTCCACCTACAAGATCAAATCCCCGCTGGTCGAACACGCCATGTACGTGACGATCAACGACATCGTGCTCAACCCGGGCACGGAACACGAACTGCGCCGTCCGTTCGAGGTGTTCATCAACTCGAAGAACATGGACCACTTCCAGTGGATCGTGGCGCTGACCCGCATCATGAGCGCCGTGTTCCGCAAGGGCGGCGACGTCACCTTCCTGGTGGACGAGATGAAAGCGGTGTTCGACCCGCGCGGCGGCTACTTCAAGGCCGGCGGCGTGTACATGCCGTCCATCGTGGCCGAGATCGGCTCGGTGGTCGAAGAGCACCTCAAGTCGATCGGCATGATCCTCGACCCGGAGCTGGGCGAGGAGCAGAAGCGCCTGATCGCCGAGAAGCGCGCCGCCTACGAGGCCCGCGCAAAAAAAAAGTCCAGTGATTCCGGCCTGAGCGGTGCCCCCGCCGGTTCCGGCACCGAAGGCGCCCGCGGCGCCGACGAGGCGGTGCAGGTGACCGGCGAGGGCGCCTCTTTCCCGCCCAGCGCCACCATGTGCTTCAAGTGCAACACCAAGGCCACCGTCATCATGGACGGCTGCGCCACGTGCCTGAATTGCGGTTATTCGAAGTGCGGTTGATTCTTTTGGGAGTGAGATGAATGGGAGAGGGTAGCGAGACCCCGGTAATCAGTTGGTTTGATGAGCCGATTAGGAAGTCGGTCAACTCTGTGTTCTCGGGTCTCAACTCTGCAGTAGAAGCTCTCGATCTGTTCAACAGATATCGAGACTCCCATTTCAAGATGCTTTGGGAGGCTGTTGGGAAAGTAAAAGTGCTGGGCATGGCGAGCCCGATGCAGCTGTCAGATTTCTACTTCCCGGCTCAAGTGTCTTCCGATATCAAGCGCCGCCTCTATCAAGAAGAGTGGCTTCAGCCGAGCGGTCCGCAAGCTAGTTCGAAGACTCAGAGGCTTCGTGCGGTCGATGGTACCGCCTACGTAGAGAAGTCAGATCGGCTTGTGGTTCTGGGTGGCCCAGGTGCGGGTAAGACCACGTTCTTGAAGCACCTGGCACTCTCCTACAGCAAAAAGGAAATCTTTGAGTCGACGAAGTTGGTCTCATCAAAGTTGCCCTTCTACGTTTCGCTTCCGGATTTTTCGAAGTTTGAAGGGGATCTCTTTGACTTCATCTGTGCCCCTCTTGTCAAAAGGGAGGATCCTCACGCTAAGGCTTTCATTACTCGAGCCGTTAGGAAGGGGCTCGTTGCAATTCTCTTGGATTCTTTGGATGAGGTTCCCCTATCTACAAGAAACCAAGTGACAGCAAAGATTCGTGAGCTTGCAGCCACCTATCCTGAAGCGAAGATCGTTGTGTCGTGCAGAACTGCGGACTACACAGACGTCTTGAGTGCGTTTGATGAGGTCGAGCTAGTTCGTCTTTCCGCAGATGCAGTAAAGAAGATTGTAAAAAGTTGGTTCGCGAACGACCGAAAGGCCGCGGAAGAATTGGTGCAATTGATCCAGGCTGACTCGGGTCTGGCTGGGCTTACAGAGACGCCGCTGCTGCTTAGTCTGCTATGTATCCAATTCAAGCATGACCTTCAGCTTCCTAGAAGGCGCGTAGAGGTATACAAGCGTTGCGTTGAGACCCTGCTCCGGGATTGGGATACATCAAGGGGGTTTAGGCGATCGACGGCATACGAATCCTTGTCGGATGATCACAAAGAGCGGTTGTTTGAGCATGTGGCCGGCACTTCGCTTCACTCAGATCAGGCTTATGTGATTCCCAAGAAGAAGCTTTGCGAGCTCACTTCAAGCTACATCCGCAAATTGGGACTGGAGTCCGAGGACGCAGAAGGCGTCATCAGTGAGATTGAGCGTCATCACGGAATTATTGAGCAGCATGCAATGGAAGCGTTTTGCTTCAGTCATGCCTCAATTCATGATTACTTCGCAGCTCGCTACGCGCTTCATCAGAGGAAGGATATGGAGTGGGTCAAGACTCGGCTGGAGGCCGAGTCATGGGCGGGGGTCATTGAGTTTATTTGCGGGCTGCACCCAAATCCGGAGCCAATATTTGACCTTATGGCCCAGAAGGCTGGTCTCGCCAGCCTGAGAAACTTCCCCGCTGTTGAGCGAAGAGCCAAGCTCTTGTATCTGATTTACCGTTGCCTTGCGGTTGGTCCAATTCTTGAGCCTGAAAAGGCGGCAGAGATCTCGGATCATATTGCCAACTCAATTGTGGCTTTTACTGCGGTCCTGGCTGAGGCGAAGGTTTACCCGATGTGTGCGCTCAATGGGCAGGGCGTCCGCCATCCATATTTCTTTACCGGTGTGCGGCGCCCAACGCTGCAATCGACCCTGTTGCCATTTAGGCGCCTTACGAATGAAATATTGATGAGCCCCATCCAGAGGTACGCAAAGACCGCCCTGGGTCGTGCGGACAAGATTGCGGAGAAGGGTTTGGGTAATTTGTCTGAGCTGTCCGCGTATATGAATCTGGTTGTACCGCTCGCAAAAGCTGACCCGGTCGCAGTTATGGAGCGTCTTGAGATCGCGAGATCTATGTCATCTGGTCAGTGGCTGAATCAAATTATCGATGAGTCTCTGTCGGTGATTCGTCAGTAAGTGTTCTCTCGCTAGATACTGGTGCCGTTGGGGCGCCGATCTTTGGCTGAGAAGGCACTTGCTGAAATCCTCTGATCGACGCGCGCCGCCCCGGTGATTACCGTGGTGGCGCGTTCGTTTTGGGGGAAGGCGATGGTGCGGTTCTGGTGGCTGATGGGGCTGGCGTTCGTGGACCTGGTGGTCGCGGGCGTCATGATGGGGCGCGGTCACTCGTCCCTGGCCTATCTGTTCTTGCTGATGGCGTTGGTGACGGGCGGCCTGGCGCTGTTCCTGCCGCCGCCGCCCCAGCGCGACGCGCGTGGCAGGCTGCAGCCCGCCGAGTTGCCCTACGGCAAGCTCATCGGCGTGGTCGGGGCCTTGGCCATCCTGGGCTCGGCGGCGTACGTCGCCACGATCTCCAGTTCGCCTGCCGCGCGCCCCGCGCCGGTCAGCGTGGCGCCGCCGGTCAGGCCGGCCGCTGCGCCGGCGAATGCCCGGCCGGCACCCACGCCACCCGCGCCACGGCCGCAGGGGCTGCTCTACAAGTGCGTCGCCGCCGACGGCCATGCCAGCTACCAGTCGCAGCCGTGCCCGGAAAGAAGCCAGCAGGCCTGGGTGCGTGATGCGACGCCGGAGCCTGGTCCGACCGCCGCGCAGCTGGCGCAGCAACGCCGGCGCCAGGCGCTCGAAGACGAGCGCGCGCGTCGGCAGGCGGCTTCATCGAATCAGACTTACTGGGAGCGGCCGCAGGAACCCGGCGGCAAGGAAAGCGCCGCCTGCCAGGCGGCCCGCGCCGCGGACTCGGCCTATCGCCGCCGGCCTCTCAAGCAAGTCACCCTTGATGGCCTGCGCCGGCACGGCGACGCCGTGCTGGCCGCCTGCAACTGAAGCTGTTTCGCCTCAGTCCTTCTTTTCGAACTGCAGCCGCTCGTTGCGGATCCACCCACGCTCGCTGTGCCGGTCTTCGCACCAGCAGGCGCCGTGCTTCGGGTCTTCCCAGATCAGGCGAACGGTGTCGCCGGGTTCCACGGTGAGTTCGGCGCTGCAGTATTCGGCCTTGGCCTGGGGGCGGCCGGAGTTCATGTCGATCAGGTCCAGCGGCACCCAGCCGGCGCTGAGCTGGCCGTCTTCGGCCCAGACGTAACCCGCGCGGTCCGGGTGGGCGTGGCGCACGTACACCGCGTCGCCCGGCTTGAGCGTGAGCGGGATGGCGTCGGGGCCTTCCTGGTGCGCGGTGACCTGCGCGTTGATGGCTTTCAGCGTATTCACTAGGCGGTGGCTCCCGCTCCCCCTGCAGGAGCGCCATGTGAAGGATACGTTCACCGCGCCCCGCTGGTCAGCCCCCAGGCGCCACCTGCCTGAAACAAGGCAAAAATGTGACGTAGGTCACAGTTTCACGCGCCAAACGGGCCCCCAATGTCTCCCCGGACCCTTCGCAGGATGGACCGGTCGTGATTCCCGTCTACATCGCCCAGAACGAACTGGACGCGCAGCTGGTGCAGGAGCTGCTGGTCACCTCCGGCATCGCCGCGCACATCTTCGGCCCGCAAATGGCCGACCCCTCCGGCGCCCTGGCCACCACGCCGCAGATCCGCGTGGTGGTGGAGAGCGACGAGGCCGACGAGGCCCGCCTGCTGGTGCAGGAATGGCAGACGGCGCCCTCGCCCGAGGAGTTCGAGTTCGACGACGGCCTGCTCGACAGCAAGGGCTTCGACGAGATCGAAGAAATCAGCTTCACCCCGGGCGACCCCGACCTGCCGGCCTGAGCGGCGCGACTTCCGACACATCCCCGCCAAGGCCCGCCGCGCCACACTGGCCCCATGGCCCCGCACCCGCTCGACAACCCCGTCTACGACTCACTGGCGCACCGCCACCGCGGCCTCGCGCTCGCGCTGGGTGACGTGCTGCGCTACCCGGCCGACATCGCGCCCTTCCTGGGCGTACCGCGCGACGGCCACGCCGACGCCGCCGCGCTCGAAGCCCTGGTGCCGCCCGGCGACACGGTGCTGGTGATCGGCCCGCACCCGGCGCTGCCGCCGGGCTTCGTGCTCGAACCGCAGTTCACCCTGGTGCAGATGCACTGCCCCGAGCCGCTGGCGGAAACGCCGGGGCCGGAGATCGTCGAACTGGGCGAAGACCGCCACGCCGACCTGCTGGAACTGATCGCGCTGGTCTACCCGCACTACTTCCGCCCGCGCGCCATGGCCATGGGCCGCTACTTCGGCCTGTACGAAGGCGGACGGCTTGCGGCCATCGCCGGCGAACGCATGGGCCCGCCCGGCCACCGGGAAGTCAGCGCCATCTGCACGCATCCCGAACACCTGGGCCGCGGCCATGCGCGCCGGCTCACCGCCTCCCTGTGCAACGAGCTGCTGGCCAGCGGGCTGCAGCCCTTCCTGCATGTCAGTCCGTCGAACACGCGTGCGTTGGGGCTTTACGAAACCATGGGTTTCCGGCACCGCGCCGGGCTGGCCTTCTCCGCGCTGCGATGCGTCAACAAGTGACGTGCGATGACATAGTTAGTGGCTGTTAGCGCGTCTTGTTGCACTGCCACAGCGAATCACACCCCTGAATTGATGAGTCCATCACATTCCATCCTCCATTGGCACGCTTCTTGCCATAAGGACCCTCAGGCGGACACAGATCCGCCCGGGAGGCGGGTGGTTTAGGGGGCGCCGGGCCTGCAAGGCCTGGCGACTGCGTTTGGGGATGATCCCGCAAGGGGTCCTGTTCGACACCTGACACTTGGCGACCCGGAACCGGGTAAGGCAGGCGCACTGGCTGCGCCTGCCTTACCCGGTTCCGTGCCGTTGCACGCCTGCATCCCGAGAGCGCCACCGGGCAACCGGTGCCCGTGCCCACGAACGGATACAGGTCAATGAGCAAATCGAAAGCCTCGCCCTTCGCCCGCCTCGGCTTCGCCGCCCTGGCCCTCGCGGCCGGCCTGCTGCCGGTGCTGGCGGAGGCCTCCAGCACCATCCGCAGCTTCGACCAGCGCTACCAGTTTACGGGCCGCGCGGATTCGACGCTGGTCGGCAACCAGCTGCTCAACTGTTCCGCCGCGGCTTCGGGTTGCACCTCTGCCCGCAACGGCACCGGCAACAACAACAACTTCAACATGGGCTACGTGGACGTGGACGCAGATGGCGCCACGTTCAACTCCAGTACCGCGACCCTGTCCCTGCCGGCCGGCTCGACCGTGCTGCGGGCCTACCTTTACTGGGGCGCCGACACCAGCGGCGGCAGCGGCGGCACGGCCGCGCCCACGCCGGCCAACCGCGGCCAGGTGCGCCTTTCCGCCGCGGGTGGCGGCTACACCACCGTGTCCGCCACCACGATCGATGCCACCGGCAATCGCTACAGCGGCATCGCCGACGTCACCGCCCTGGTCGTGGCAGCCGGCAATGGCGCCTACGCCGTGGCCAATGTCCAGGCCGGTACCGGCCAGGACCGTTACGCGGGTTGGGGCCTGGTGGTGATCTACGCCAATGCCAGCCTGCCGCTGCGCAGCCTCACGCTGTTCGACGGTTCGCTCAACATCAACGCTTCGGCGCCCAACAGCATCACCACCCCGGTGTCCGGCTTCCGCACGCCTTCGACCGGCGCGGTGGACGCCCGCATCGGCCTGATCGCCTTCGAGGGCGACAACAACTTCACCGGCGACCAGTTCCTGGTCAACGGCAGCAACATCAGCGACGCGCTGAACCCGACGACGAACATCTTCAACTCGACCAACTCGCGCCTGGGCGTGGCGCAGTCGGGCCGCAACCCGCTGCAGTCGAACATGCTCGGCTTCGACATCGACTACATCCCGGTCGCGGCGGGCGTCATCGCCAACAACGACACCTCGGCCAGCCTGACCTTCACCACCAGCAGCGAGACCTACTACCCGATCGCGCTGCTGTTCCAGACCAACGTCTACGAGCCGGAGATCGTCACCAATTTCAGCAAGGCCGCCACCGACGTCAATGGCGGCGAGTTCCGCCCGGGCGACATCCTCGAGTACACCATTTCGCTCAGCAACACCGGCGACGACGCCTCCGACCAGACCGTCATCACCGACCCGCTGCCGCTGGGCCTGACCTACGTGCCCGGCACGATCGAAGTGCTGACCGGCCCGAACGCCGGCGCCAAGACCGATGCCCCCGGCGACGACCAGGCCGAGTACGACGCCGGCAGCCGCACCGTCACCGTGCGCGTGGGCACCAGCGCCGACGCCGCCACTGGTGGTCGCGTGACGCCGGTGCCGCAGGCCAATTCGTCCACATCGCTGCGCTTCCGCGCCCAGATCGACCCGGTGCAGCCCGACGGCGCCGCGCTGTCGAACATCGCCGGCATCAGCTACGTCGGCGCCACCAGCGGCACGCCGGCCACCGGCTCGAGTTCCCCTTCGACGGTCAATGTCTCGCGCGACGCCGACCTGGCCATCAGCAAGACCGGCCCCGCCAACGTCGCGGCCGGCGGCCCGCTGCAGTACGTGCTCACCGTCACCAGTCTCGGCCCCGACGCGGCGGATGGCGCCACGGTCACCGACAACATGCCGGCCGGCATCACCGGCGTCAGCATCACCTGCGCGGCCACCGGTGGCGCGGTCTGCCCGGACACCACGGGCCTGACCACGCTGTCGGCGCTGGCGGTCCCGACGTTCCCGTCGGGCGGCCAGCTGACCTTCACCATCGACGGCACCGCGCCGGCCGCCGCCACCACGCTCAGCAACACCGGCACAGTCGGCGCGCCCGCCGGCACCAACGACCCGACCCCGGGCAACAACAGCGCCGGCCCGGTGGACACCACCGTGCAGGCCGCACTCGACCTGGCCACCACCGGCACGCTCACGACCGCCGGAACCATCCGCACGGGTGACGCGGTGGCCTATGCATTCACGGTCACCAACAACGGCCCGGTCGCCGCCACCGGCGCACCTTTCGCGCTGCCGATGCCGTCCGGCCTGGCCGGTGCCAGCTGGACGTGCGCCCCGGTGCCGGCCTGCGGAACCGGCAGCGGCACGGGCGATATCGCCCTGTCGCTGACCCTCGCCAATGGCGAAGCCCTGACCATCAACATCACCGGCACCGCGCCGGCCACCACGCCCGCGACCATCGGCGCCGCCACCGGCACCGTTTCGGCGCCGGCCGGGCTAAGCGACACCGACGCCAGCAACGACAGCGCCACCGTGCCCGCCATCACCGTGCAGGCCCGCGACGTCGTCGCCACCAATGATTCCGGCACCGTGGCCAATGGCGCCGCCGGCGGAACCGCCGTTGCGAACGTGCTGGCCAACGACACGCTCGACGGCAACCCGGCGACGCTGGCGACCGTGTCGCTGTCGCAGGTGTCCACCACGAATCCGAACGTCACGCTCGACCCCGCCACCGGCGTGGTGATCGTGGCCCCCGGCACGCCCTCGGGCAGCTACACCGTCGTCTACCAGATCTGCGAACTGGCCAATCCCACCAACTGCCAGCAGGGCACGGTCACCGTCACGGTCACCAACACGCCGCCGGTAGTGCAGGACGACAGCGTGAGCGTCGTCGAATCGAGCAGCGGCCATGCCGTGGACGTGCTCGCCAACGACAGCGACGCCGAGGACGGCGCGCCGGTGGTCACCGTGGCCAGCGGCAGCAGTGCCAACGGCGGCAGCTTCAACTGCACCGCCACCGGCTGCAGCTACACGCCGGTGCCGGGTTTCACCGGAACCGACAGCTTCACCTACGAGGCCTGCGATGCCGGCGGCGAGTGCCGCACGGCCACGGTGGACGTCACCGTGGTGGCGCGCACCCTGGCCATCACCGCCACTCCGGCCTGCATCGCCGACGCGGCCTACCTCGACTACAGCATCGCCGGCGGCAACTTCGACGCCACGGGCCTGGACGCCACCATCGAGTGGGTCGACAGCCTCGGCACCGTCGTGCAGACGCTGTCGAACCAGCCGCTCAGCGGCCAGCTGCTGTGGCCGGGCATGGTGCTCACCGGCGGCGTGCCGACCGACTGGCCGGGCTGGGTGCTCACCGGCGGCGTGTGGGTGCAGGCGGCGGACGGCTTCGAAAACGTGCGCCCCAACGCCACCGTGCGAATCACGGTGAACCCGACCCAGGACGTGGTGGTGGCCTACCCGCCGGCCACCGCGGTCTGCGCCGCCGCGCCGCCCGCCAACGCGGCGCCGCTGGCCGTCGACGACGCCGGCGCCACCGTGGGCGTGGCCCCGGTGACGACGGACGTGCTGGCCAACGACAGCGACCCGGAAGCGGGCCCGTTGGCGGTGTCCATCGCCGCGACGCCGGGCAATGGCAGCGTGGCGGTCAACGCCGACGGCAGCATCACCTACACGCCGGCCGCAGGATTTCAGGGCACCGACACCTACCAGTACACGATCACCGACGCCGCCGGCCTGACCGCCACGGCCACGGTCACCATCACGGTCGGCTGGCTGCCGCTGCTGCCGAGCGACGATTCCGCCACCGTGGCTTCCGGCGCCGCCGGCGGCACCGCCGTGGCGAACGTGCTGGGCAACGACACGCTCGACGGTGGCCCGGCGACGCTGGCGACGGTTTCGCTCTCGCAGGTGTCCACCACGAATCCCAACGTGACGCTTGATGTCGCCACCGGTGCGGTCAACGTCGCCCCGGGCACCCCGGCGGGCACCTACACCGTGGTTTACGAGGTCTGCGAATTGGCGAACCCGGCCAACTGCGAACAGGCGTCGGTTACGGTCACCGTGGGCGCGGCCGTCATCGACGCCGCGGCCGACACGGGCACCGTGGCTTCCGGCGCGGTCGGTGGCACGGCCGTCGCCGATGCCCTGGCGAATGACACGCTGGGCGGTTCCGGCGCCACGCTGGCAACGGTTTCGCTGTCCCAGACCGCGACCACGAATCCGAACGTGACGCTCGACGCTGCAACCGGCGCGGTCAGCGTCACCCCGGGCACCCCGGCGGGCACCTACACGGTGACCTACCAGGTCTGCGAACTGCTGAATCCGACCAACTGCGACACGGCGTCGGTGACCGTGACCGTTGGCGCCGCCGTGATCGACGCGATGGACGACACCGGCACGGTGGCTTCCGGTGCCGCGGGCGGCACGGCCGTCGCGAATGTGCTGGTCAACGACACCCTCGACGGTTCGCCGGCGACGCTGGCGACGGTCTCGCTGTCCCAGACCGCGACCACGAATCCAAACGTGACGCTCGACGTTGCGACCGGCGCGGTCAGCGTCGCCGCTGGCACGCCGGCGGGCACCTACACGGTGACCTACCAGAGCTGCGAACTGCTGAACCCGGCCAACTGCGACACCGCGTCGGTGACCGTCACCGTTGGCGCCGCGGTGATCGACGCGGTGGACTACACCGGCACCGTGGCTTCCGGCGCGGTCGGTGGCACGGCCGTAGCCGATGTCCTGGCGAATGACACGCTGGGAGGCTCCGCCGCCACGCTGGCGACGGTCTCGCTGGCGCAGACCGCGACCACGAATCCAAACGTGACGCTCGACGTTGCGACCGGCGCGGTCAGCGTCGCCGCTGGCACCCCGGCGGGCACCTACACGGTGACCTACCAGATTTGCGAACTGCTGAATCCGACGAACTGCGACACGGCGTCCGTGACCGTGACCGTTGGCGCCGCGGTGATCGATGCCGTGGATGATGCGGGCACCGTCGCCTCCGGCGCCGCCGGCGGCACGGCCGTCGCGAATGTGCTGGTCAACGACACCCTCGACGGTTCGCCGGCGACGCTGGCCAACGTGTCGCTGGCCCAGACTGCTACGACCCATCCTAACGTGACAATGGATCCGGCCACTGGCACGGTGAACGTCGCCGCGGGCACCCCGGCGGGCACCTACACGGTGACCTACCAGATCTGCGAGCTGCTGAACCCGACCAACTGCGACACGGCGTCGGTGACCGTGACCGTCGGTGCCGCCGTGATCGACGCGGTGGACGACATCGGCACGGTGGCTTCCGGTGCCGCGGGCGGCACGGCCGTCGCGAATGTGCTGGTCAACGACACCCTCGGTGGTTCGTCGGCGACGCTGGCCAACGTGTCGCTGGCCCAGACTGCCACGACCCATCCTAACGTTACCTTGGATCCGGCCACTGGCGCGGTGAGCGTCGCCGCGGGCACCCCGGCGGGGACCTACACGGTGACCTACCAGGTCTGCGAGCTGCTGAATCCGACGAACTGCGACACGGCGTCCGTGACCGTCACCGTCGGCGCCGCCGTGATCGATGCCGTGGATGATGCGGGCACCGTGGCTTCCGGCGCGGTCGGTGGAACGGCCGTCGCCTATGTCCTGGCCAACGACACGCTGGGCGGTTCGCCGGCGACGCTGGCCACGGTTTCGCTGACGCAGACAGCCACGACCCACCCGAGCGTGACGCTCGACGTGGCGACGGGTGCCGTGAACGTCGCCGCGGGCACCCCGGCGGGCACCTACACGGTGACCTACCAGATCTGCGAGCTGCTGAACCCGGCCAACTGCGACACGGCGTCGGTGACCGTCACCGTCGGTGCGGCAGTGATTGATGCCGTGGACGACACCGGTTCGGTGGCTTCCGGTGCTGCGGGTGGTGTCCCGGTTGCGAACGTGCTCGCCAATGACACGCTGGGCGGTTCGCCGGCCACGCTGGCCACGGTTTCGCTGACGCAGACCGCCACGACCCACCCGAACGTGACGCTCGACGCTGCAACCGGCGCGGTCAGCGTCACCCCGGGCACCCCGGCGGGCACCTACACGGTGACCTACCAGATCTGCGAGCTGCTGAACCCGGCCAACTGCGACGCCGCCACGGCTTCCGTAACGGTCAACGCGGCCGTAATCGACGCCGTGGATGACACCGGCACCGTCGCCTCCGGCGCCGGCGGCGGCACGGCCGTCGCCGATGTGCTGGCGAATGACACGCTGGGCGGTTCCGCCGCCACGCTGGCGACGGTCTCGCTGTCCCAGACCGCAACGACCCACCCGAACGTGACGCTCGATGTCGCGACTGGCGCGGTGACTGTCGCCCCGGGCACCCCGGCGGGCACTTACACGGTGACCTACCAGATCTGCGAACTGCTGAATCCGGCCAACTGCGACGCCGCCACGGCTTCCGCAACGGTCAATGCGGCCGCAATCGACGCCACCGACGACACCGGCACCGTCGCCTCCGGCGCCGCCGGCGGCACGGCCGTCGCCAATGTCCTGGCAAACGACACGCTGGGTGGTTCCGCCGCCACGCTGGCCACGGTTTCGCTGACGCAGACCGCAACAACCAACCCGAACGTGACGCTCGACGTGGCGACGGGTGCCGTCTCCGTCACCGCGGGCACCCCGGCGGGGAGCTATGTCGTCACCTATCGCATCTGCGAACTGCTGAACCCGGCCAACTGCGACATCGCCACCGCCACCGCCGCCGTCGACGCCGCGCCCATCGACGCGGTCGACGATGCCGGTATCGTCGCCAATGGTCAGCACGGCGGCATCGCCGTCGCCAACGTGCTGGGCAACGACACGCTCGGCGCCGCCGCCCTGGCGCCGGCGCAGGTATCCCTGTCCCTGGTGCGCAGCGGCAGCGCCAACGTCACGCTCGACCTGGCCACCGGTACCGTCAACGTGGCCCCGGGCACCCGCTCGGGCACCTACCGCCTCACTTACGAAATCTGCGAGCTGCTCAATCCCGGCAATTGCGACCGCGCAGTGGTCGTGGTGCGGGTGCAGGCGGCGGCCATCATCGCCGTCGACGACGCCGGCAGCGTGGCCTCCGGCGCGGCCGGTGGCACGGCGGTGGTCGACGTCCTGGCCAACGATACCCTCGACGGCCAGCCGGCCACGCTGGCCAATGTCACCTTGTCGCAGTTCGCGACCACCACCCCGGGCGTCACGCTCGATCCCGCCACTGGCGCCGTGCAAGTCGCGCCCGGCGTCGCCCCCGGAATCCATGTCGTCGAGTACCGCATCTGCGAGCGCCTCAATCCGGGCAACTGCGACAGCGCCTACGTCGTCGTCACGGTCCTGGCCGAGGATCCGGCGGCGCCGCAGCTGGGCCTGGTGGACGACGAGGCCGGCACGCCGCAGGACACCCCGGTACGCGTGCCGGTGCTCGGCAACGATCTTCTTGGCGAGGGCGTGATCATCCCCGGCGAAGTGACCGTTTCCATCGCGTCGGGTCCGGCCAACGGCACCGTGGTGATCGAAGCCGACGGCAGCATCACCTACACGCCGTCGCTGCACTTCAGCGGCACGGACACCTTCAGCTACCGGGTCTGCCGCGTGGCCGAGCCCTCGGTCTGCGACGAGGCGGTGGTGCGCGTGGTGGTGGCGCCGGGTATCGTCACCGCGCCCGACCAGGCCGTGGCCGGTTCCCAGGCCAGCCCGGTGGTGGTGCCCCTGTACGGCGTCTCCACCAGCACCGGCGTGCCGCTCGACCCGGGCAGCGTGCAGATTGTCGCACCGCCCGCGCACGGTACCGTCGTGGTCAATGCGGACGGCAGCGCCACCTACGTGCCCGATCCCGCCTTCCACGGCACCGACGCCTTCGAATACCGCGTCTGCGACCAGTCCGTGCCGACCCCGGTTTGCGATACCGGCCGCGTGGTCATCACGGTCGAAATGGCGGCGCCGCAGCTGCGCCTGGCCAAGAGCACGCCGGCCACCACCGTGCGCATCGGCGACTACGTGCGCTACGAAGTGGTGGTGGAGAACACCGGCATCGCGCCGGCCACCAGCGTGACCGTGGTGGACGTGCCGCCGGCGGGCTTCAGCTACGTCGAAGGCTCGCTCACGGTGCAGGACGCCGACGGCGTGCACGGCCTGGCCGGAACCAGCCCGCTGCGCGTCACCGGCGTGGACATCCCGGCCGGCGGCCGCGCCACCATCGGCTACCTGCTGCGCGTCGGCGCCGGCGTCGGGCCGGGCGAGCACACCAACGTGGTCAGTGCCATCGACACCACGGGCAGCGCCGTCGGCAACATCGCCAAGATCGGCGTGACCCTCGAGGGTGACCCGATGGTCGAGGAAAGCCTGGTGCTGGGCACCGTGTTCCTCGACGCGAACGGCGACGGCCGCCAGCAGCCCGGCGAGCCGGGCCTGGCCGGCGTGCGCCTGGCGACCGTGGAAGGCCTGGTGGTCGAAACCGACGTGCGCGGTCGCTACCACCTGGCCGGCCTGGACGGCGGCAACCCGCTGCGCGGCCGCAACGCCATCCTGAAGGTGGACGTGGCCACGTTGCCGCCCGGCAGCCGCTTCACCACCCCCAATCCCCTGGTCCGTCGCATCACGCCGGGCCTCCCGGTTCGCTTCGACTTCGGCGTGCAGTTGCCCGCCGACGGCGATGCCACGACCCCTGAGCTGCGCTGAGGCCGGCCCCGATGAATTTCCGAATGAAGCTGCTCGACCTGACCCTGATCGGCCTGCTGTCCGCGGGCCTGGCCACGCCGGAAGCGCTGCAGGCGGCCGAAGCCGGCCGCGCCCTTGAAACCTCCGATGCCGCGCCCGTGCGCGCCGTCGGGCGCCACGTGGTGGACCTGCCCGGTGGCGGCGTCGCCTGGGCGGTGGAAGACCCGCAGCCGGCGGACCCGCGCCTGTCGGTGGCGGGGCCGGCCACGGCGCCGGTGCGCGACGGCCGTGTCGCCGGTCCCGTGCGCTTCCAGGCCCACGCCAACTACGGCGCCTTCATCGAGAAGATGGAGGTGGTGGTGTTCGACGGTCGCGATGCCGACCTGGTCGCGCCGCTCGCCACGCTGCCGCTGGGTCGCGACGGCCTGCCGGCGACGGAGTGGGACGGTCGCCTCGACGGTGGCCGCCGCCTGCTGCCCGGCGACCAGCTGCGTTTCCTGCTGCGCGCCCATGGCGCCGGCGGCGAAGTGGATGAGACCCACGCCCAGCTGCTCACGCTGGTGACGCCCGAGGAGCACGCGCGCGGCCAGCAGGCCTTGCGCGATGACATTTCGCGCGAGCGTGGCAGCGCCCTCTCGGCCGAGCAGGCCGAGCGCGAGCAACTGCAGGCCGGCGCGCTGTCCGGCAACGGCCTGCGCGTGCAGTCGATCCCGCTGTATGGCTCGCGCGTGCGCCTGCACGGCCGCGGCCTGGCGCCGATGGCGCCGCTGCGCATCAACGGCGAACCGGTGCCGGTGGACGGCGAGGGCTACTTCAGTACCGATTACCTGGCGCCCGTCGGCCCGCGCCGCTTCGAGTTGTCCACCGGCAGCGGCGCGCCGACCCCGCTGGACGTGGACGTGACCGGCCGCTACCTGTTCCTGGTGGCGCTGGCCGACCTGACGCTGTCCGAGGGCAATGCCAGCGGCAACCTTGAGCCGCTGGCCGGCGATGAGCGCTACGAGGACGGCTTCCTGTCCGAAGGCCGCCTGGCCTTCTACCTCAAGGGCAAGGTGAAGGGCCGTTACCTGGTGACGGCGCAGGCCGACACCACGGAGCGCGAACTCGACCAGATGTTCGACGGCTTCCTCGACGCCGACCCGCGCGACGTGTTCCGCCGCCTCGACCCCGATGCCTACTACCCGGTCTATGGCGACGATTCCACCACCGTGCGCGACGCCGACACCCAGGGCAAGCTGTACGTGCGCGTGAACTGGGACCGCAGCCAGGCGCTGTGGGGCAACTTCGCCACCGGCATCGGTGGCACCGAGTACGGCCAGTACCAGCGTTCGCTCTACGGCGCCGGCCTCGACTACAAGTCGCGCGCCAGCACCGCGCTGGGCGACGCCCGCACCGAGCTGCGCGGTTTCGTTTCCGAGGCGCAGAGCGCGCCCGGCCACAGCGAGTTCCTGGGCACCGGCGGCAGCCTGTACTACCTGCGCCACACCGACCTGCTGCCGGGTTCGGAGCAGCTGGTGCTGGAGCTGCGCGACGAGCGCACCGGCCGCATCGAGTCGCGCATTCCGCTGCAGCCGGGCGCCGACTACGAGATCGACTTCCTGCAGGGCCGCGTGCTGTTGACGCGCCCGCTGTCGCAGGTGGCGCACGAGAACGCCCGCAGCCTGACCCGCGACGGACTGCTCGACGGCTACACCCAGGTGCTGCTGGCCGATTACGAGTACGTGCCGCAGGGCTTCGAGGCCGACCAGGTCGGCGCGGGCCTGCGCGGCCGCCGCTGGTTCGGCGAACACGTGGCCGTGGGCGCCACCTACGTGGACGAGAATCGCGCCGGCGAGGATTACCGCCTGGCCGGCGCCGACCTGACCCTGCAGGCCGGCCGCGGTACTTACCTCAAGCTCGAGCACACCCGCAGCGACGCCACCGCGGCGCCGGTCTTCTTCTCCGACAACGGCGGCCTCAGCTTCAGCCGCCTGAACCCGGTGGCCGTGGCGCGTACCGGCGAGGCCAGCGCGGTGGAAGCGCGTGCGAACCTGCGTGAACTGGGCTGGACCCGCCGCGACTGGACCGCGGGCGCCTGGTGGCGCGACGTGGACGCCGGCTTCTCGGTCTCGCGCTTCGACACCGGCCTGCCGGTGCGCGAGGCCGGCGCCGAGTTCGCGGGCGAGTTCGGCGAGGACCTGCAGCTGCTCGGCCGTGCCACCCGCGCCGAACGCGGCGATGCCCGCCAGGACAACCTGCAGCTCACCGCCGACTGGCGAGCCACCGAACGCGATCGCTTTGGCGCTGAACTGCGGCACGTGCAGGAAACCGGCGCCGGCTTCGACCAGGAGGGCCTGCTGGCCGCGCTGAGCTACCGTCGCCAGGCCACCACCACGCTGGAGCTGTACGGCATCGCCCAGGCCAGCCTGAACGAGCAGGGCGGTTACGAGGACAACGACCGCCTGGCGCTGGGCGCGCGGCGCAGCTTCGGCGAGCGCTCCACCGTGGGCCTGGAACTGGGCAGCGGCGACCGCGGCGATTCCGCGCGCCTGGACGCCGAGTTGGGCCTGTCGGCCACGCACAGCGTCTACGGCGGTTACACCTGGAGCGCCGACACCACTTCGCAGCGGGTCGCCAGCGCCTTCGACCAGCGCCAGGCCGACGGCTGGACGCTGGGCCAGCGCTGGCGGGCGTCCAACCGCGTCAACGTGTTCAACGAAAGCCAGTCGCTGCGCGATGCGGCCACGGGCAGCGACGGCATCAGCCACACCGTGGGCGTGGATCTGTTCCCGGCCCAGGGCTGGCAGCTGGGCGCCACCGTGACCGACGCCAGCCTGGCTGGTGCCTCGGGCCAGGTCGATCGGCGCGCCTACAGTGTGTCAGGCGGTCGCACCGACCCGGGCATGCAATGGGCGAGCAAGCTTGAATACCGCGAGGACGAGGGCGCCGAGCGGCGCGAGCAGTGGGTCACCACCCACCGCCTGATGTTCAAGCTCAACGAGGACTGGCGCGTCGCCGGCCGACTCAACTGGGCCGACACCCAGGACCGCATCGATCCGGCCGCCGACGCGCGTCTGGTGGAAGGCAACGTCGGCGTCGCCTGGCGCCCGGCCGACCGCAGCGACCGCGCGCTGCTGGCGCGCTACACCTATCTGCTCGACGAGGCCTCGCTGGGCCAGGAGGGCACGCAGCAATACGACCAGCGCAGCCAGGTGCTGGCGGTGGAAGGCGTGTTCGGCCTGGGCGCCCACTGGAGCCTGGCGCCGAAGCTGGCCAGCCGCTGGGGCGAATTCCGCCTCGACCGCGGCGTGGGGGCCTGGCTCGACAGCCGCGCCGATTTCATGGCGCTGCAGCTGCGCTACCACCTGCCCGGCGGTTGGGACGCGCTGGCCGAACTGCGCCAGCTCGACGTGCGCCAGGGCGGCGTGCGCCGCGGTGGCCTGCTGGGCGTGGACCGCCAGCTGGGCGAGCACTTCAAGGTGGGTGTCGGCTACAACTTCACCGACTTCAGCGACGACCTCACCGACCTCGGCTTCGACCACCGCGGCTTCTTCCTGAACCTGGCGGGCTTCTACTGAGCCCGGCAGGCGGCGTCATCGGGCCACGACGCAGCGGTCGCGGCCGGCGTGTTTGCCCTCGTAGAGCGCCTGGTCGGCGCGTTCCACGGCATGTTCCAGCGATTCGCCGTGAGCCACCTGGGTCAGGCCGATGGTCACTCGCAGCGGAAGCTCCGTCTGGTCCGGCAGGGCCGCCGGCGAGCTGCGCACGGCGTCCAGGAAGCGTTCGATCGCGGCCTCCGCTTCGGCGAGGTCGTCGGCCAGCATCAGCAGCAGGAATTCCTCGCCGCCGTAGCGGTAGAGCCGGTCACTCGGCCTCAGGATGCGCCGCAGCGTGTCGGCCAGGTGCCGCAGGGCGAGGTCGCCGGCCAGGTGGCCCCAGGTGTCGTTGATCTGCTTGAAATGGTCGATGTCGAACATCGCCGCGAAGAGGAGCGAGCCATTGCGGCGGGCAAGGCGCTGGCTGAGCACGAACTCGCCCTCGAGGCTGTAGCGCAGCGGCAGCGCGGTGAGCGGATCGAGGCGCACGGCTTCCGCCAGGATGCGCGTCTTGAAGTTTGCCAGGCGCTGCACCAGCCCCGACTGTGCTTCCTCGAAGGCGGCCAGTGCATCGCCGTCGCCGGAACGGCCGGCCAGGATGTTCGAGCAGATGACGCGGACGGCATCGTGCATGCGGCGGTGCAGCGCTTCCAGCTGCTGCGCCCTCTTCGCGTCCAGGCGCTCCAGCTCCGGCCGGGCCTTGGCCAGCCAGTGGCCGAAGTGGCACAGAAGGTGCGCATCGGGCGAGAGCATCTGCTCGCCGGGCGGCTCCCGGGTGATCGCGAAGCGCAGGATCCGCCGGGTCCAGTCCAGGTGCACGTCCATCGCCGCGTCCAGCTCGGCGATGATGTCGGCGGCGCGATGCGTCAGGTCGGACATGCTTGCCCCCGGAGGCTGGCGACGGAGCGGGGCAGGGCTAGGGCCGCATGCTTCCCGTCCGGACCAGCCGATCATGCCATGACAGCGCCTCGCCCAGCAGGTGCGGCGTGTGTTTGCCGGCGCTGTCCCGGCAGGCGCGGTCGAAGTAGTCCTGCAACATCGGCCGGAAGTCGGGGTGCGCGCAGTGCTCGATCACCACGCGCGCGCGCTGCTTGGGCGACAGCCCGCGCAGGTCGGCCAGGCCCTGTTCGGTCACCAGCACCATCACGTCGTGTTCGGTGTGGTCCACGTGGCTGGCCATGGGCACGATCGAAGAAATGGTGCCGCCCTTGGCCGTGCTCGGCGACATGAACACCGACAAATAGCCGTTGCGGGCGAAATCGCCGCTGCCGCCGATGCCGTTCATGATCTTGGTGCCGGCGATGTGCGTCGAGTTCACGTGGCCGTAGATGTCGGCCTCGATCATGCCGTTCATGGCGATGCAGCCCAGGCGCCGGATCAGCTCGGGGTGGTTCGACATCTCCTGCGGCCGCAGCACGATGCGCTCGCGGTAGAAATCCACGTGCCGGTTGAATTCCTCGATGCCCGCAGGGCTGAGCGAAAACGAGGTGGCCGAGGCCAGCTTCAGCACGCCGTTCCTGAGCAGGCCCAGCATGCCGTCCTGGATCACCTCGGTGAAGGCGCTCAGGTCGCGGAAACCGCCTTCGGCCAGGCCAGCCAGCACGGCATTGGCGATGTTGCCCACGCCCGACTGCAGCGGCAGCAGGTTGGGCGTGAGCCGGCCGCGGGAAATCTCGTGGCGAAGGAAATCCACCAGGTGCCCGGCGATGGCCCTGGAATCGGCGTCAGGCGGCGCGAAGGCCGAATTGCGGTCGGGCGCGTCGGTTTCCACCACCGCCACCACCTTGGCCGGGTCCACGTGCAGGTAGGGTTCGCCGATGCGGTCGCCCGGCGCGACCAGCGGGATGGGCTTGCGGTCGGGTGGCAGCGCAGTGCCGTAGTAGATGTCGTGCATGCCCTCGAGCGCGGCCGGCTGCCAGCGGTTCACTTCCAGCACCACGCGCTTGGCCTGCTCGAGCCAGGTCTTGTTGTTGCCCACCGACGACGAGGGCACCAGCCGGCCATCCTCGAGGATGCCGCTCACTTCGACCACCGCCACGTCGATGTCACCGAAGAAACCGAACCAGGCGTGCTGGGCGACGTGGCTGAGGTGGATGTCGAGGTAGTCCACTTCGCCGGCGTTGATCTGGGCGCGCACGGTGGGGTCGGACTGGTAGGGCAGGCGCAGTTCCATGCCCTGGGCGCGGGCCAGCGCGCCGTCGAGTTCGGGCGCGGTGGAGGCGCCGGTGAGCACGCGCACCTGGAAGGCTTGGCCGGCGGCATGCGCGGCCTCGATGTGCCTGGCCAGCGCGCCGGGCACCGCCTTGGGGTAGCCCGCGCCGGTGAAGCCGCTCATGGCCACGGTGTCGCCGGGGCCGATCAGCGCGGCGGCTTCGTTGGCGGTCTTGAGCCGCGCCAGCAGGGCGGGGCAGCGGATGCGTTCGGTCATTTCGTTCACCTCGGTGCCATGGTCGGCCATGCCGCGCACCCGGGGCGACGCTGCAGGCGGAACGATACGTTTTTTGCCAGACTGGGTGCAGCCCACTTGTCCCGGATGCCCAGACATGAACCCATGGTTCCGCTCGATCGCCTGCGCTTGCCTGCTGTGGTTGCCGTACCTGTCGGCGCAGGCCGCGGACGCTCCCGCCGGGGAAGTGCGCAAGCTGCCGCTGGCCGGCTGGGTTGAAGTGTCGGCGCAAGGTCGCGTGACGGCCTTCGAGCCTGATCCCGCCGGCAAGCTGCCGTCGGTGCTGCAGCCCACGGTGGAGGAGCAACTGAAGGCCTCGCTGTTCAGGCCGGGTTCCCGCGATGGCCGGCCCGCGCCCAGCCGCAGTTGGCTCACCGGCCATGTCGTACTGCGCCACCTGCAGGGCGACGACTACCACCTGGGCTTCGATGAACTCCGGCTCGGGCCGAAGCCGCTGCTGCGGGAAACGCCACGCCTGGCGCTGGGCACCCAGGACCCCATCGCCCTGGTGGTGGCCTTCACCGTGACGCCGGAGGGCGTGCCCGCCGAAATCGAGGCGCAGGACGTGCTCCATGCCACCCGCGCCCACCTCGGCGTGGCCCGGCTGGCCATCGCCCGCTGGCGCTTCGAGCCCGAGCAGGTGGGCGGCGAGCCGGTGCCGAGCGCGGTGCGCCTGCCCATCGTGTTGGCGAAGACGAGCTTCGATGCGCCGATGCCGGCCGTCGGGTTCCCGCCCGCGACCCTGCCCGAAGCCCGACCCGCCGCCCCCGGCCAGGACGGCTACCTGCCGGCGCTGGAAATCCGCGCGGTGCGCCGCGGCACCCCGCGCGGCGACGGCTTCCAGGACTGACCCGCGCGCATGGGCGAAATCCTGCGCCCGCTGCCGCCCGCCGACCAGGCCGAGCTCGAGCGCGCCCGCGCCCTGCTCGAATCGCCGGGCCTGGCGGTGCAACTGGCGAACGTGCTCGGCGCGCCCATCGAAGGCATGCTCGGGCGCCTGCCCGGGCCGGCCCAGCGCCTGCTCGACCGCACTGCGCGCAAGGCCGTGGAAACCGCCTTCCGCGCCGCGCTGCTGACCCTGCGCGAGGGCAAGCCCGGCGCCGCCGCCAGCCCTCGCCTGCACAAGGCCGCCGTGGCCGGCACCGGCGCTATCGGTGGCTTCTTCGGCCTGCCGGGCCTGCTGGTGGAACTCCCGCTCACCACCACCGCCATGCTGCGTTCGATCGCCGACATCGCCCGCAGCGAAGGCGAATCGCCGGCCGATCCGGACACCCGCATCGCCTGCCTGGAGGTGCTGGCGCTGGGCGGCACGCGCAGTGACGACGACGGCGCCGAATCGGGCTATTTCGCCACCCGCGCCGCGCTGGCGCAGCAGGTGACGGCCGCCACGCGCTACGTCGCCGCCGGCATGGGCAGCGGCGCGGCACCGGCCATGGTGAAGCTCATCAACGGCGTGGCCAGCCGCTTCTCCATCCCGGTCACGCAGAAGGCGCTGGCCCAGGCCGCGCCGCTGGTGGGCGCCGCCAGCGGCGCCACGCTCAACCTGGTGTTCATCAGTCATTTCCAGCAGGCCGCGCGCGGGCATTTCATCGTGCGCCGGCTGGAGCGCAAGCACGGCGAACTGGCCGTGCGCGCCGCCTATGCCGCGCTGGCGCCGGGCGCTACGAGCCGCTGACACGGTGAGAAAATTCGGACATCCCTGCCAGATTCAGGCGGCAGCAGGCCAGTACGCGGCTATGGTGGGATCGTCCCCGCCCTGAAGAGGTGAACCGATGGAGCTGCGCCTCGCGTCCTGCCTGCTGCTGTTGCTGTCGCCCCTTGCCGCTGCCGCGCGCGAGGATGCGCCCCCGGCCAAGGTCGAGTACTACTCGGCCTACGTATCGGTGGACGCCACCGGCCGCGTCACAGGGGCCGAGATGCTGGGCGACGTACCCAGGGCCGTCCGGAAGCTGCTGCAGGACACCGCCCGCAAGGTGGAATTCGAGCCGGCCCGGAAAGGCGGCGTGGCGGTGCCCAGCCGCACCTCGCTGACGCTGAAGATGAGCCTGGAGCAGGCGGGGAATGGCGACTACTTCGCCCGCGTGGAGGGCGTGGATGGCGGCTCCGTGGCCTTCGACAAGCGCCGCCGCGTGCCCTTCCCGGGCATCGCCGCCAGCGCCGGGTATGGCGCCGGCGTGCTGGCCGAGCTGGCCATCCGTCCCGACGGGCGGGTGGACATGGCGGCCTCGCACATCGAGCGCGTGGACCTGGCGCGCCACGGCAAGCCCTCCGACGACGCCGCGCGCCGCGAGTCCTTCGAAAAGGCCGTGCTGCGGGCGATGGCGAAGTGGACCTTCGCCGTCGAGGAGGTCGACGGCCAGCCGCTGGCCACGCGCGTTCGGGTGCCGGTGAGCTTCTGCCCCCAGGCCAGTTGCGCCGGCTGGCCGATCGATGTCTCGGCCCCGGACGACGCTCGTCCCGCGCCGCAGGATGCCGACGTGCAGCTGGCCAAGCCCCGCGAACCCGCGCCAGGAGGCGTGCAGGCGCCCTGACGCCGGCGATGCCCCGTCATCGTGCGGGGAGACTGGAATTCGCCCGCCCAAGGGATAGACTCCGGGCATGGTCGATTCCGACCCCTCGGGGCCCCAAGCGCCAACCTGCTCGCGAAGCCCGCTGTGGCTGGGTGGGCTGTTGTTCGTGGTTACCCTGGCGGCCTCGTTCTGGTTCGTTGACCAGATGGTGAAGTTCGGCGAACGCGTGGAACACCACCACGGCCTGGGTCTGGCGCGCACGGCGGCAGTCTTGGTGGACGCCCGCGAGGTCGCCGCGCTGCGTGGCCGTTCCGACGACGCCGGTACGCCCACGCACGACGCGGTGCGCGCCGACCTGCGCGCCGTGCTGGAGGCAAACCCGGAGTTCCGCTTTGTCTACCTGATGCGACCGGTGCAGGGGCGTACCACCCAGTTCGTATTCCTGGCCGATGGCGAAGACCCGGCATCACCCGACTACTCCGCGCCCGGCGACATCTACGACACCCCTTCCGACGAACTGCGTGCCGTGGCTGAAACGGGGCAAGCCGCATTCTCGGGCCTGTACAGCGACAAATGGGGCACCTGGGTGAGTGCGATGGCGCCGATTCACGACGACCAGGGCCGCCTGATTGCGGTGCTGGGTGTGGACATGGCGCATGAGGACTGGCTGAACACGCAGTCGCGCTACCGGAATTTCGGCCTGACCATCTCCGGCCTGGTGCTGGCGCTGGTGGGGCTGTTCCTGATCGGGCTTTATCTGCAGCGCCGTTCGGCAATACAAATGGAGGTGCTGGGGGGGCGGTTGGCCGATCAGCTGCATGCACTTGAGCAGGCCCAGGAAGGTCTGCGCCTGGCCGACGTGGTGGTGCGCAACACCAGCGAATCGATCCTGGTACTCGACCCGCAGCTGCGAGTGCTGAGCGTGAACCCGGCCTACGAGCGGCTCTCCGGCCGCCCTGCCGCGGATGTGGTGGGCAAGTTGCCGCCAACGCTTCAGATCGACGAGTCGATGGCGAAGCGGGTTGCCGCGGCGATCGAGGCCGGCAATCACTGGGAAGAGGAGATATCGGGAACGCGCGTCGACGGCACGCGTTATCCCGTCAGCGCATTTGCCGAGGTCGTGCGTGATGCTGCCGGCAAGGTCGAGCACTTCGTGGTGGTGCTGCATGATATGGCGGCGCAGAAGGAGCTCGAGGAGCGCCTGCGCGAGCTGTCCGCCACCGACGGACTGACCCATATCGCCAACCGCCGCGCCTTCGACGAGGCGCTGGTGCGCGAATGGGAGCGCGCGCTGCGCAGCGGCGGGCCGCTGTCGGTGGTCATGGCGGACATCGATTTCTTCAAGCGCTACAACGACCTGTACGGCCACATCGCCGGTGACGCCTGCCTGCAGCAGGTGGCGGCGGCGCTGAAGGCCGGCGTGCGCCAGGGCGGCGACCTGGTGGCGCGTTACGGTGGCGAGGAATTCGTGGTGGTGCTGGCGGGTGCCGACGAAGGCGCCGCCCGTGCCGTGGCCGAGGCGCTGCGGCAGCGGGTGGAGGCGCTGGCCCTGCCGCACGAGGGCAACCCGGCTACCGGCGTGGTCACCATCAGCCTGGGCGTGGCCACCTGCACGCCCGTGCGCGGCCGCGAGCCCACGACGCTGGTGGAGGCCGCCGACAAGCAGCTCTACCGGGCCAAGGAAGGCGGCCGCAACCGGGTGGAAGCCGCCGGCTGATCGCGGCGCGCCGGGCACAGGCGTACAGTCGGGGCCTCACACCGCCCGCCGGAGCCCGAGCCATGACCCTTCGCCGTACCGCCCTGCCGCTGGCCATCACCCTGGTCCTGTCCTTGGCCGCCTGCCAGCCCGCGGGCACGCCGCCTGCCGAAGGGCAGGGCACCCAGGTCACCGCCGCGCCGGCCGAAGTGGTGCGCCCGAGCCGCCAATACGGCATCGAGGAATTCATCGAGTCCACCGGCGTGGGCGGCGCATCGTTCAGCGCCGACGAAACGCGCATCCTGTTCTCCTCGAACAAGAACGGCGTCTGGAACGCCTATTCGATGCCGGTGGCCGGCGGCGAATGGACCGCGGTGACGACGTCGGACACCGACAACAGCTACGCCGTTGCCTATTTCCCGGCCGACGACCGCGTGCTGGTGACCCGCGACCAGGGCGGCAACGAACTCGACCACCTGTACGTGATCGAAGCCGACGGCAGCGAGCGCGACCTCACCCCGGGCGAGAACCTCAAGGCCGACTTCCTGGGCTTCACCGGCGACGGCAGTGCCTTCCACGTGATGAGCAACGAGCGCGACCCGCGCTACTTCGACGTTTACCGCTACGACGCCAAGACCTACGAGCGCACCCGCGTTTACGAGAACAAGGACGGCTACGAGCCCAGCGTGGTGTCCCTGGACGGCAAGTGGCTGGCCCTGGGGCAGTCCAACACCACCAATGACAGCGACCTGCACGTGGTCGAGCTTTCCACCGGCAAGTCCACCAAGGTCTCGCAGCACGAAGGCCAGGCGGCGTTCAACGCCCAGGACTTCAGCCCCGACGGCCGGTGGCTGTACTACACCGCCAACGACCAGGGCGAGTTCGCGCAGTTGCGCCGCGTGGACCTGCAGTCCTGGCAGCATGAGCCGGTGCAGTCTGCCGAGTGGGACATCTTCGACGCCAGCTTCTCGCATGGCGGCAAGTACCTGGCCGTGGCCACCAACGTCGACGGCAGCACCCGCGTGCAGCTGTTCGACGTGGCCAGCGGCGCCGAGGTGGCGCTGCCGGACATGCCGGCCGGCGAAGTGCGCAACCTGCGCGTCTCGCGCTCTGAAAAGCGCCTGGCCTTCTACCTCAACGGCGACCGCCAGCCCAATGACCTGTACGTACTCGAACTGGGTGGCGGCGAGCCGAGGCAGCTCACCACCTCGCTCAACCCGGCCATCGACCCGGCCGACCTGGTCGATTCGACGGTGGTGCGTTTCGCCAGTTTCGACGGCATGGCCATCCCGAACATCCTGTGGAAGCCGCACCAGGCCAGCGCCGACAACCCGGCCCCGGCCCTGGTGTGGGTGCACGGCGGCCCGGGCGGCCAGACCACGCGCGCGCATTCCGCGCTCATCCAGTACCTGGCCAACCACGGCTACGTGGTGCTGGGCATCAACAACCGCGGCAGCTCGGGTTACGGCAAGACCTTCTTCGCCGCCGACGACGGCAAGCACGGCCGCGAGCCGCTGTGGGACACGGTGGAAGCCAAGAAGTACCTGCAGACGCTCGACTACGTCGACGACGACAAGATCGGCATCGCCGGCGGCAGCTACGGCGGCTACATGGTGCTTTCGGCGCTGGCCTTCCAGCCGGGCGAGTTCAAGGTGGGCGTGAACATCTTCGGCGTGTCGAACTGGCTGCGCACGCTTGAATCGATCCCGCCCTACTGGGAAAGCTTCCGCGAGGCGCTGTACCAGGAGATCGGCAACCCGGAGACCCAGCGGGATTTCCTGATCGAAACCTCGCCGCTGTTCCACGCCGACAAGATCAGCGTGCCGCTGATGGTGCTTCAGGGCGCCAACGACCCGCGCGTGATCAAGCCCGAATCCGACGACATCGTGGCGGCCGTGCAGAAGAACGGCGTGCCGGTGGAATACGTGGTGTTCGACGACGAGGGCCATGGCTTTTCGAAGAAGAAGAACCAGATCGAGGGTTACGGCCGCATGCTGGCCTTCCTCGACCAGCACCTGAAGAACGCCGCGCCGGCCGCGGACGCGAAGGCGGAGTAAACGATGCGCGCCGTCCTTTTCCTGGTGTTGCCGCTGCTGGCCGCGGGGCCGGCGGCGGCCGAATCCCTCTACAAGTGCACCGACAGGCAGGGCGCGGTGAGCATCCAGTCCGAGCCTTGCCCGGCGGGCAGCACGCAGGCGTGGAAACGCGACGCCACGCCCGAGGCCGGCCCCAGCGTCGAGGAGTTGGCGGCCCGCGCCGCGCTGGCCGACGCCGAAGCCCGGCGCGCCGCGGAGACCGCGCGGCTGGCCGAGGAAGCGCGCCTGGCCGAGCAGGCCCGCCTCGAGCAGCAGGCCCGCCAGCGCGCGGCTGAAGCCAGCGGCGAGCGCCCGCCGACCAAGAGCGAATGCACCCAGGCCCACGATTTTTCCGACGCGGTGCTGGCCAAGGACTGGCTGCAGCTCGACGAAACCCAGAAGGCGAACCTGCGCCAGTGGGTGGTCGAGCAGTGCAAGGACGTGTACGAGTCCTGACGCGGCTTTTTCCACGCCGCCGCCGCGTCGTTTTCCGGGCGACGCGGGCGCGGCCTTGGCGTGAACTGGTCCTCCCGCGTGGAGGACCCGATGAATCCGATCCCCCTCATCCTCGTGCTGGCCGTGTTGCCGCCGCCGGCCAATCTGTTGCGCAAATGCGTGGCCGCCGACGGCGCGGTCAGCTACCAGGCCTTGCCCTGTGCCGAGGGCAGCGAACAGCGCTGGGCGCAGCCGGTGAAACCCGATCCGGTGTCCGCGCCGCGCGCCGCGGCACCGGCGGAGCGGACCGCCGCGTCCCGCACCCGCGCCGGGGTGGCGGATCCGGCCCGGCCGCGGCGGGATCCGCGTCGCGAACGCTGCGAAGCCGCGCGCCGCGATGCCGACGAACAGCGCGACCGGCTCTGGAACCGGCTCACCTTCGACCAGCGCTCCGCGCTCGACGCCAAGGTGGCGCGGGCCTGTGCGCGCTGAGGACGCCCGGCCATGACCTGCGGGCCTCCCCGTTTGCCGGCGCCGGCCGCACAATGGCGGCATGACCCGGAACCCTTCGAACCTGCGCGGCATCGTGGCGATGCTGCTCGCCGTTGGCCTGTTCTCGCTGATGGACGGTGGCCTCAAGCACCTGGCCAGCCATTACCCGCCGATGCAGGTGGCGGCCATCCGCGGCTGGTCGGCGCTGCCGCTGGTGCTGCTGTGGGTGTGGGCCACCGGTGCGGTGGCCAGCCTCTGGCGCGTGCGCTGGGGCCTGCACCTGCTGCGCGCGGGGCTTTCCATCGCCATGCTCTCGTGTTTCGCCTACGCACTGGCGCGCATGCCCATGACCGGCGCCTACACGCTGTTCTTCGTGGCGCCGCTGCTGATCACCGCGCTGTCGGTGCCGCTGCTGCACGAGAAGGTGGGGCCGCGGCGCTGGGCGGCCATCGCGGTGGGCCTGCTGGGCGTGCTGGTGGTCATGCGCCCCACGGGCGAGGGCGTGTTCACCTGGGCCGGGTTGGCGGTGCTGGTGGCGGCCACGGGTTACGCGCTGTCGGCCATCATGGTGCGCGTGCTGCACCGTACCGACAGCAGCCAGTCCATGGTGTTCTGGATGATCTCCATGACGGCGCTGGGCGCCGGCGCGCTGGCGCTGCCGGGCTGGGTGCCGCTGCGCGCCGACGATGCCTGGGTGATCGCCGGCGTGGGCCTCACCGGCTTCCTGGGCCAGGTGGCCATCACCGAAGCCTTCCGCCTGGGCGAGGCGTCCATCGTGGCGCCGTTCGAATACAGCGCGCTGGCCTGGGGCCTGTGCCTGGACCTGCTGGTCTGGCAGGTGCTGCCCGACGGCTGGACCTTCGCCGGCGCCGGCATCATCGTCGCCAGCGGCCTGTACCTGATCCGGCGCGAACGCGTGCACGTGGAAGCCGAGCATCCCTGAGCCCGCCGCGGGGCGCGACGGTTTATGCTTCGGGGCACGTCCCCCTGGAAGCGCCCGGATGTCCAAGTTCCGCCCGTTCGCCGCCGTGTTCCTGCTGCTGCCCCTCGCGGGCTGCGGTGGCGATGACGCGCCGGCCCCCGAGGCGGCGGCCCCGGCGGCCGAGGCCATTCCCGCCGAGGCCGGCCCCGACTGGAGCCACTGCCGCTTCCCCGGCCTGGCATTGCCGGTGGCCGCCCGCCTGTTCGTGGTGGACGGCGGCACGCCCGATCCCGGCGCCGAACCGGGCCGCGAAATCATCCGCCGCGTGGACATCGCCGTGCCCGGCCCGGTGGCGCTGCTGCTCACCGCGCCCGAGGCCACCGCCTGGCACGTGCGCCCCGGCCCGGAAACCGAACTGCGCGCGGTTATCGCCATCGGCGACGCACCCCAGCGCATCACTGGCCAGCGCCTGGGCGTGCACCGGCTCGAGCGGTCCACCGCCATGGGCGACATCTGCGGCGGCTACCTGCTGCGCGACGGCGCCGGCCCGGCGCTGGCGGCCGCCACCGACGCCATTTTCGGCAAGCCGCATGACGCGCTCTACGCCATGCGCATCGGCTCGGTGGTCATCGGTGGCACCGACCCGGGGCTGGACCAGCCGGTCCGCCACTGAGCTACGGACGCGCGGCGATGATCGAACTGGTGGGTTTCGACGGCGACGACACGCTCTGGCACAGCGAAGGTTATTACCGCGTCGCGCACGCGGCCTTCGAGGGCATCGTCGGCCATTACGTGGACCTCGCCGACGCCGGCCTGCACGAGCGCCTGCTGGCCACCGAGCGCCGCAACATCAAGCTGTTCGGCTATGGCGCCAAGGGCATGACCCTGTCCATGGTCGAGGCCGCCATCGCCATCACCGGCGAACGCATCAGCGCCGCCGACATCCACCGCATCGTCACCCTGGGCAAGGAAGTGATGGCGCACCCGGTGGAGCTGCTGCCGGGCATCCGCGCGGCCGTGGAAGCGGTGGCGCGCGAGCACCGCGTCGTGCTGATCACCAAGGGCGACCTGTTCCACCAGGAAGCCAAGGTGCAGGCCTGCGGGCTGGCCGGGCTGTTCCACCGCATCGAGATCGTGTCCGAGAAGGACGTGCGCGCCTACGACCGCGTGCTGGGCGAGTTCGGCCTGGCGCCGGGGCAGTTCGCCATGGTCGGCAATTCGCTGCGCTCCGACATCGAGCCGGTGCTGCGCCTGGGTGGCTGGGGCGTGCACATGCCCTACCACGTGACCTGGGCGCATGAACTCGAGCACGGCCTGGGACCGGAGGACGCCGCGCGCATGGAGACGGTGCAGGGGGCCGACGGCATTCCCGCCGCCATCGCCGCGCTGCGTGAACGCGCCTCGGCGGCGGCGCCGCGCTAGTCTGGCGGCATGAGCCACGCCCCGCTGATCGACCGCCGCGAACTCGACTTCCAGCTGCACGCCCTGCAGGACGTGGCCGCGCTTTGCCGCTACCCGCGCTTCGCCGCCCACGGCCGCGACACCTTCGACGCCGTGCTTGATTCGGCGCGCGCGCTGTCGCTGTCGCACTTCGCCCCGCACAACCGCGCCTCGGACGAACGCGAGCCGCGATTCGCCGACGGCCGGGTCGAGGTGATTCCCGAAGTGAAGTCCGCGCTCGACGCCTACGCCGACGCTGGTTTCCCGGCCCTGCTGGCCGACGAGGCCGAGGGCGGCATGCAGCTGCCCTACACGGTGGCCCTGGCCTGCGACGCGCTGTTCTGCGGCGCCAACGTGTCCACCACCGGCTACGCCCTGCTGGCGCGCGGCGTGGCCAACCTGCTGCAGGCGCACGCCAGCGCGGAGCAGAACGCGCGCTACCGCACGCCCCTCCTGCAGGGCCGTTTCCTGGGCACCATGTGCCTGAGCGAACCGCAGGCCGGCTCCTCGCTGGCCGACATCCGCACCCGCGCCGAACCCGCCGGCGACGGCAGCTACCGGCTCACCGGCGCCAAGATGTGGATCTCCGGCGGCGAGCATGGGCTCGCGGAAAACATCATCCACCTCGTGCTCGCGCGCCTGTCCGATGCCCCGCCGGGCGTGAAGGGCCTGAGCCTGTTCATCGTGCCGCGTTTCCGCGTCGGCACCGACGGCAAGCTTGGCGAACGCAACGACGTGCAGCTGGCCGGTGTGAACCACAAGCTGGGCCAGCGCGGCATCGTCAACACCTTCCTGAAGTTCGGCGAGCGCGGCGACTGCCACGCCGAGCTGGTGGGCACGCCCGGCCAGGGCCTGGCGCAGATGTTCCACCTGATGAACGAAGCGCGCATCGGCGTGGGCGTCGGCGCGATCAGCCTGGGCATGGCCGGTTACCGGTATTCGCTGGACTATGCACGCGAGCGCCGGCAGGGCCGCCACCCGGACCAGAAGGATCCGGCCAGTCCGCCGCTGCCGATCGTCGAACACGCCGACGTGCGCCGCATGCTGCTGCAGCAGAAGGCGCTGGTGGAAGGCGCCCTGGGCCTGGCCTTCGAAGCCGCAAGCCGCGTGGACGTGCTGGCCCATGACCCCAACCCCGAACGCCGCCGCGAAGCCGGCCTGCTGCTCGAACTGCTCACGCCCGTCATCAAGGCCTGGTCGGCCGAAGAATGCGTGCGCGCCAACGACCTGGCCATCCAGGTGCTCGGCGGCTACGGCTACACGCGCGAATACCCGGTGGAACAGTACTGGCGCGACAACCGCCTCAACCCCATCCACGAGGGCGCCAATGGCATCCAGGCGCTCGACCTGCTGGGCCGCAAGGTAGTGATGGCCGATGGCGCAACGCTGGCCCTGCTGCGCCGCGAAATCGCCGGCACCGCGCGCGAGGCCGCCACCGTGCCCGCGCTGGCCGGCCACGCCGCCGCGCTGGAAGCCGCCGCCGCGCGCCTGGCCGAGGTGACCGCCACGCTGGGCGCGGCGATGGCCCGCGGCGAAGTGCGCGTGGCCCTGGCGCAGGCCAGCCGCTACCTGCATTTCACCGGCCACGTCGCGGTGGGCTGGTCCTGGCTGCGGCAGGCGCTGGCCGCCAGCCGCGCCGTTCCCGCCAACGACGCCGAGCGCGATTTCCTGGCCGGCAAGCTCGCCGCCTGCGACTGGTTTTTCCGGCAGGAGTTGCCCACCGTCGAACACGATGCGAGGCTGCTCGTGTCGCTGGACCGCAGCCTGGTCGATCTTCGTACGGAGTGGCTTTGAGCCTCGTCGCCGCGGTGGCGCTGGCTCAGTCCGCCAGCGCGTAACCCAGGCCCACCAGCACCGTGGTGCGGCCGCCCTGGTCCACCAGCGGGCTGTCGGTCACTTCCGAAGGCAGCCAGGTGTGGCCGGCGCGTGCGAACAGCTGCCAGCGGCCGGCCAGCGGACGCGTCGCCAGCACCGCCAGTTCCGGGAACAGCGCCGAATCGCCGGCATAAGCCGGCCGGCCGACAAGGGCTTCGTCGGCGCGCACGCCGTAGTAGTAGTCCACCAGGTCGCTGCTCTGCCAACGCAGCGACAGCGAAGGCAACACCGTCCAGCCGCCGGCGCGCAGCAGCACGGTGTAGGAGAGTTCGGCTTCCTGGCCGCCGCTGCGGTCGAGCGCGTCGGTGGCCAGCGAGGCCTCGAACTGGCCCACGCGCGGGATGCGCCAGCTGGCCGCCACGCCGGCATCGAGCGAGAACTTCCGGTCGTCCATGCCGGCGAGGTAGGGCGAATCGGCGGCGTCGTAACCGTCGCCGCGCACCTGCAGGAAGGGGCCGAACTCGAAACCCTCGCTTTCCACCAGCACGATGCCGCCGCGCAGGCCGCGCAGGTAGGCGCGCTCGCCTTCGAAGCGCACCAGCGGCACGACCAGCAGGTCCTCGTCGATCTGGCGGTAGGGCGCATCGCGCTCGATGGCCAGCAGGCCGACGGTCCAGCGCGGCTGGGTGGTGTCCTGCGCGTGCGCGGGCAGGGTGGCCAGCAGGGCGGCGGCCAGGGCCGCGAGGGGCAGGCGCAGGATCATCGGGGGGAACTCCGGTTCGACGGGGACGTCACTGTTGGCGACGATCCGTCGAACCGGCGTGATTGTCCAGTTCAGGGCAGGCTGAACTCGACCGGCACCAGCGCGTAGGCGGCGATGGCGCGGCCGCCGCGCTGCGCCGGGTGGAAACGCCAGCGCTGCAGCACCTGCTCGCGCGCGGCCTTGTCGAGCCGGCGGTCGCCGCTGCTGCGCTCGATGGCCACGTCCACCGGCTGGCCGGTTTCATCCACCAGCACCTTCAGCAGCACCGTGCCTTCGATGCCGGCGATGGCGGCCTGGCGCGGGTAACGCGGCGCGGGGGCGAAGGCGTAGGCCAGCGTGGCCAGGCCCGGCGGGCCGGCCTCGATGCTTTCCACGGCGGGGCCGGCGTCGGTGGCGGGTGGGGCTTCGATTTCACCGGTTTCGAACGCCGGTGCGGTGTCGATGGGCACCGTCGGCTGCACGATCGTCTGCGTCGGCGTGACCAGGTTCGGTTCCGGATTGGGCTGCGGCGTCGGAGGCGCCTGGGTGGGCGTGATCACCGGCGGTGGCAGCGGCTGCATTTCTATCACGGTGGTTTGCGGCCGGGGCTTGGTTTCCGGCGGGGTCCAGCGCGTCGGCACCAGCAGCAGGCCGAATACGACGGCGTGCACGCAGAGCGCGAGCGTGGTGCCGGCGATGCGCTTGGCATCGAGGCCGGCGAGCGGGGACGACGGGGTGGGGTGGGGCAGGCTTCGGACCATGGAACACCTCCTCGGGTGGGTGCAAGGTCGCCAACGCGCCGGCGCGGAAGGCAGGGTCGCGGCCGCCGCTCGTCGTTGCCCCGAGCGTGCGACGGCCCCGCCGACGCGCGCAAGCGCTAGGATGTGCGCCATGTCCCGATCCGTGTTTTCCGGTTTCTTCGCATTCATGTTCGCGGCCGTGCTGCTCGCCGGCTGCGGGCGCGAAACCGCACCCGCGCCCGAGGCCCCGCCCGGGGATGCGCCGCTCGCCGAAGCCAACGTGCCGGACGACGGCGAGGCCTTCGAAACCGCCTGGCTGGGCGTGCTGCCCTGCGCCGACTGCGACGGCATCCAGACGCGCCTGCAGCTGCACGGCGACGACGGCGAGCGCCGCTACGAGCTGGAGGAAACCTACCTGGGCGCCGCGGGCGACAACGTCTTCGTCACCGAAGGCGACTGGGTGCAGGAAACCCTGCGCGGCGACGGCGCCGAAGCCACCGTTTACCGGCTCGACCCGCAAGGCCCGGACCGCTGGTTCGAACTGCGCCCGGATGGCAGCCTGGAAATGCTCGACGGCGAGGGCCGGCCGCTGGACGGCGCGCTGGCCTACCGCCTGCAGCGGCTCTGAGCGGTTTCGACAGCATTCACCCGCCTGCGGCAAACTCCGCCGCGTCCCCCCGGTTCCAGGAGAACCCCATGAAGAAGATCAGTGGCTTCGTTCTCGCCGTCGGCCTGGCGTTCTCGGCCGGTGCCCAGGCCATCGTCGACGAGTTCGCCTTCGGTTTCAGCCCGCGCACGGGCGACGCCTGGGTGGACACCCAGCTCGGCGACATCAACGTCTTCGCCCGCGGCGACACCGACGGTTTCATCGACGACGTGGTGGTCAGCTACGGCGCCCCGCGTCACCTGGTGCGCGAGCTTTATTACGACCGCCGCTGGGCGCCGGGCGACATCTACTACGCCTGCGCGCTGGCGCAGCTGGTGCGCCGCCCCTGCCTCGAGGTGGCGGACATCTACCAGCGCGACCACGGCCAGGGCTGGGGCGCCATCGCCCAGCGCTTGGGCATCCGCCCGGGTTCGCCGGAGTTCCATGCGCTCAAGGGCAACGTCGGCAAGGGCCACGGCAAGATGAAGGCGCGCGGCGGTCCGCAGGCGGGTGGTTCGCGCGGCGGCGACAACGCCGGGCCGGCGCCCAAGGGCAATCGCCCCGAGGGCGGGCAGGGCCGCGGCCAGGGCGGCAAACCCGACAAGGGAAACAAGGGTCGCGGCAACGGCCGTTGAGCCCGCTTTCCCTGCCTGCGTGGGAAAGACGGCGGCCCGCGGGCCGCC
>JAIBEO010000106.1 GCA_019459185.1 Rhizobium sp.
AACCACCGTTGGCCGCGCCGGTGGCCGGCGCGGCCTCGTGGAGTCTTACTGGACCGCGACGAGCTTGATGTCGAACACCAGCGCCTGGCCCGGGCCGACCGGCGAACGCGGGTCGTTGCCGAAAGCCTTGTCGGACGGCAGGAACACTTCCCAGCGCGAACCGGCCGGCATCAGGGCAAGCACTTCCTGCACGCCGCGGATCGGGAACTCGCCGACCTTGAAGCTGGCCGGGGTCGGGTTCTGCTGGGCGTAGGTGTTGGCGAACTCCTGGCCGGTCGAGACCGAGCCGCGGTAGTGCATCTGCACCGTGCTGGCGGCGGTCGGCTTGGCGCCGGCGCCGGTTTCGATCACGCGGTACTGGATGCCGCTGGGCAGGGTGGTGATGCCCGGCTTGCTGCGGTTGGCGGCCAGGAAGGCGTCGGACTTGGCCTTGTTCTCGTTGGCGACGCGCTCGAACTCGGCGCGGGCCTGGGCGACCATGCGCTGCTGCAGGCCGGCCAACTGGCCGTCCATCTGCTCCTGCGAGTGGGCCGGGGCGCGCTTGGCGAAACCGTCCTGCAGGGCCTTGATCACGGCATTGATGTCGACATCGACCTTCTGGTCGGCAAGGTCCTTGCCGAGGTCGTAGCCGATGGCATAGCTCAGCACCGGCTTGTTGGCCGGGGGCGGCGCGGGCTGGTTGGCAGCCGGGGCGGACTGGGCCAGGGCAACGCCGGCGCTCAGACCAAAGGCCGCCAGGCAGGCAGCCAACAGACGCAACTTCATCAGGAAATCTCCAGTTGTGGACGGGGACGCTGTGGGCCCCCAGACGCCGCGTTAGGATAGCCCCCGCAGGCCTGAACCGCCACTGACATCGGACGGCTCGAAACCGATGACCGCGGGCGCGGCCACAAGTTCCCCCTTCCCCGGAGTTTTCCCATGACTTTCGCCAACTTGCTGGTCGAAGACCGCGGCGCCGTCCGTCGCATCACGCTGAACCGGCCGGACAAGCTCAACGCGCTAGACCACGCGACGCTGACCGAGCTGCACGCCGCCTTCGACGCCGCCGGGCGCGACCCGGCAGTGCGCGTGGTGGTGCTCACCGGCGCCGGCCCCAAGGCCTTCGTGGCCGGCGCCGACATCGCCGAGATGAACGGGCTGAGCCCGGCCCAGGCCCGCGACTTCTCGGCCCACGGCCAGGCGCTGATGACCCGCATCGAACGCCTGGGCAAGCCGGTCATCGCCATGGTGAACGGCTTCGCGCTGGGCGGCGGCCTGGAACTGGCCATGGCCTGCCACCTGCGCATCGCCGCCGACACCGCCAAGATCGGCCAGCCCGAGATCAACCTGGGCCTGGTGCCCGGCTTCGGCGGCACCCAGCGGCTGCTGCGGCTGGCCGGCCGCCCGGCGGCGCTGGAACTGTGCCTGCTGGGCGCGCCCATCGAAGCCGCCCGCGCGGCCCAGCTCGGCATCCTCAACCGCGTGGTGCCGGCCGATTCGCTGGAAGCCGAAGTGGAGGCCATCGCCAACCAACTGGCGGCCGCCGCGCCGCTGGCCCTGCGCGGCATCCTCGACGCCATCCTGCTCGGCGGCGAAGCCCCGCTCGACAGCGGCCTGGACTACGAGACCCAGGTCTTCGCGGTTACGTTCTCCACCGAGGACATGAAGGAAGGCACCAGCGCCTTCCTGGCCCGCCGCAAGCCGCAGTTCTCCGGCCGCTGAGCGCGCCCGCGCCGGCCGTGCGCCTGCATCGTTTCCACGGCGGCCTGGCGCTGCCGGGCCACAAGGCCGAATCCACTGCCGGCGGGCTGCGCGACTGCCCGGCACCGGCGCTGCTGCGCGTGCCGATGCTCCAGCACGCGGGCGAAGCCGCGGAGCCCTGCGTGCTGGTCGGCGAACCGGTGGCGCGCGGGCAACGCATCGGCATCGCGCGGGGCGCCACCGGCGCCGACGTGCACGCGCCGCGCGGCGGCCGCGTACTGGCCGTCGAAGGCGCCGAAGTGCCGCAGTTGCCGGGCATCCCGGTGGCGCACGTGGTGATCGAAGTCTCGGATGAGGCGCCGTCGGCGACGATGCCCCCGCTTGCCCCCGATGCGGACCCGGAATTGCTGCGCGCCCGGCTGCGCGATGCCGGCCTCGCCGGCCTGGGCGGCGCCGGTTTCCCCACGGCGGAAAAGACCGCGGTGCGGCGCGAACGACTGGTGGTCAACGGCGCCGAATGCGAACCCTGGATCGCCTGCGACGACGCCCTGCTGCGCGAACATGCCGACGAGGTGGTGCGCGGTGCCCGCGTGCTCGCCCGCATCGTCGGCGCCACGTCCGTGCAACTGGCCGTCGAGGACAGCATGGTCGAGGCGCTCGCTGCCTGCCGTGCCGCGCTGGAAGCGCACGGCGGCGGCGAAGTGGAACTCGTGGTGGTACCGACGCGCTATCCGGAGGGCGGCGAACGACAGCTGATCCAGGTGCTCACCGGCCTCGAGGTCCCTCGCGGCGGCCTGCCGCGCGACATCGGCGTGGTGGTGCAGAACGTCGGCACCGCGCGCGCGGCCTGGCGCGCCGTGGCGCTGGGCGAGGCGCTGGTGGAGCGCGTGGTCACCGTCACCGGGCCCGGCGTCGCAAGGCCCGGGAACTTCGTGGTGCCGCTGGGCACGCCGGTGTCGCACCTGGTGGCGCAGGCCGGCGGCTATACGCCCGCCGCAAAACGCCTGCTGCTGGGCGGCCCGATGATGGGCCTGGCCCTGCCCCACGACGAGGTGCCGGTGGGCAAGACCCACAACTGCGTGCTGGTGCTGGGCGAGGCCGACCTGCGCGCCACCGGCGATCAGATGCCCTGCATCCGCTGCGGCGATTGCGCCAGCGCCTGTCCCTCGCGCCTGCTGCCGCAGCAGCTGCTCTGGCAGTCGCGCGCCGGCCGCCTCGACGATGCCCGCGCCCAGGGCCTGTTCGACTGCATCGAATGCGGCTGCTGCGACCTCGTTTGCCCCAGCCACATCCCGCTCACCCAGCAGTTCCGCATGGCGAAGAACGAACTGCGCGCGCGCGACGCCGCCGCCGCCAGCGCCGAAGCGGCGCGCCAGCGCTTCGAGCTCCGGCAACGGCGGCTTGAACGCGAGGCCGCCGAACGCGAGACGAAACTGGCCGCGCGCAAGGCCGCCGCCAGCCCCGAGGCCGTGGCCGCCGCGCTCGAACGCGCCCGCGCCCGCCGCGCCGGCGCCGCCAGCGACCGGAACGAGCCCGGATGAAAACCTTCGACACCGCCCCTGCCCCGCACCTCCCGGCGCGCCGCAGCGTGCGTTCGGTGATGGGCCTGGTACTGCTGGCGCTGGTGCCTGGCCTGCTGGCGCATGCCTGGTACTTCGGCCCGGGCATCGCCATCCAGGCGACGCTGGCGACGGCGTTCGCGCTGGCCTTCGAAGCCGCGATGCTGCGCGCGCGCGGCAAGCCGCTGCGCCCCTTCCTCACCGACCTGAGTGCGCCGCTCACCGCCGTGCTGTTCGCGCTGTGCGTGCCGCCGCTGGCGCCGTGGTGGGTGGCCGCCATCGGCATGTTCGCGGCCATCGTGATCGCCAAGCACCTGTTCGGCGGCCTGGGCCACAACCTGTTCAACCCGGCCATGGTGGGCCTCGCGGTGGTGCTGCTGGCCTTCCCGCGCGAGTTCACGCAGTGGCTGCCACCGGCGGGACTGGAAGGCGCAATCGCCCCTCCGGACCTGCTCGAAAGCCTGCGCGCCGTGGCCACCGGCGAATTGCCGCTGCCCTGGGAATGGGACACGCTGGCCCAGGCCACGCCGCTCGACGCCGTGCGCACGCTGGGCGCCCAGGGCGCCACGCTGGCCGAGATCCGCGGCGCACCGCTGTTCGGCGATTTCGGCGGCCGCGGCTGGGAATGGATCGCCAATTTCTTCGCGCTCGGCGGCCTGTTCCTGCTGTGGAAGCGCGTCATCCCCTGGCAGGTGCCGGTGGCCACGCTGGGCACGGTGCTGCTGCTCACGCTGCCCTTCTGGCTGTACGACCCCGACCTGCATCCCTTCCCGCTCCAGCACGTGTTTTCCGGCGCGCTGGTGCTGGCGGCGTTTTTCATCGCCACCGACCCGGTCAGCGGCTGCACCACGCCACGCGGGCGGCTGCTGTTCGGTGCCGGGGTGGCGGTGCTGACGCTGGCGATCCGCCGCTGGGGCAGTTTCCCCGACGGTGTCGCCTTCGCCGTGCTGCTGATGAACTGCGCCGCGCCCTGGCTGGACGCGCACACCCGCCCGCGCATCCTCGGCGAAGGCCGCGCGCCATGAACGAAGGCCTGCGCGAATCGCTGCGCGCCGGTGCCCAGCTCGCGCTCGCGGGCCTGGCGGCGGCCGCGCTGCTGGCCGGCACCTGGGCGCTCACGCGCGAGCGCATCGCCGACGCCGAACAGCGGGCGAAGCTGCAGGCGCTGGAAATCGTGCTGCCGGCCAAGCGCTACGACAACGACCCGATCGCCGACGCCGTGCAGGTGCGCGGGCCGGGCGGGCGGGGGCCGCCCGGCGCCCCCCGGAAGCCCCCCCCGCCTCCAAACCCCCCCCCAAAACAGCCCCCCCCA
>JAIBEO010000127.1 GCA_019459185.1 Rhizobium sp.
CCACCCGCGGGCGCGGGGGGGGCGCGGGCGCGCGGGCGACCCGCACAACGCGACGCTCCCCCCGGGCGCCGCGGTGGGCGGGGGGCGCGCCAATTTCTGGGCCCGCGCCCCGGAAGACGTGGTGCGCTGGCTGCAGGTGCAGGGTCTCGACGAAGTGTTGCCTTTACTCGGCGAACCGGCCTCGGCGCTGGCGCGTGCGCAGCGCCGCGAGTTGGCGGTGCTGGCGCGACTGGCCAACGAGGCATCGATCTACCTCGTCGATGAACCCACCAGCGAACTCGGCGAAGCCCAGCAGGCGCGCGTGCGCGCACGCCTGGCCGAACTGGCCCGGCGCGCCTGCGTCGTGGTGGCCACCCACAACCGCCTTGACTGCCTGGCCCTGGGCGGGCTCACCGCGCTGCTGGCGGGTGGCACGATCCAAGAGTGCGCGCCAAGCGAGCGTTTCTTCAGCGAACCCGCCACCGCCGCCGGCCGCACCTACGTGGATACCGGCAACTGCAACCTGCCGCTCGAGCCGCGCCTGGGGCATACGCGGGACGGCATCTGGTGGCTGGTGCCCGGCCTGCTGTGCGGCATGAGCCGGCCGGGCCTGACCGCGCGCCTGGCCGACCAGCTCCATTGCCTGCACGTGCACGGCGTGCGCCACCTGGTCTGCCTGGAGGAGCGTGTCGCCTACGCCACCAGCCAGGCGCGCGCGGCCGGCCTGCAGCTGCACCACTACCCGGTGCCGGACATGGCGCCGCCCGCCTTCGGCCAGGCGGTGGACCTGTGCCGCGCGGTGGAGGCGCCGATCCGCGCCAATGCCGGCGTGGCGCTGCACTGCCGCGGCGGGCTGGGCCGCACGGGCACCGGGCTCGCCGCCATCCTGGCCTGGTTCGGCGACGACGCCGAGGCCGCCGTCGCCAAGGTGCGGCGCGCCAACCCGCTGGCCATCCAGTCGGTGGCGCAGGCGCGCTTCGTCCATGAATTCGCCGACCGCATCCGCGGTTGGCATGTCAGTGAGTCACTCAACAAGGAGATGTCGGATGTCGTTGGATAAAGCGTTGGCGGCCGCCCAGGCCGAAATTCCGGAATGCGTCGCCACCGGCTACGTGGACATGGTCAGCGGCCTGCTGCTGGGCGTGAAGACGGTGGATTCGCACCCGGGCGAGGTGCTGGACCTGGTGGCCGCCGCCACCGGCGACCTGTTCCAGGGCAAGAACGTCACCGAGATCGAGCGCCTGTTCGACAAGTCGCGTGGCATCGAGGGTCGCGCCCACCACTACTTCAACGAGATCGTGGTGTTCTCGACCAACCTCATCCACGTGTTCGTGCGCTCCAAGCGGTACCCGAACCAGGCCGGCGTCTTCATCACCCGAAACTCGGCCAACATCGGCATGGTGCTGGTGAAGTCGCGCGCGGCGATGGCCAACTGCGAAGCCGCGGCCTGATCCGCACGGGGCGGCCGGTGGGCCGGGCGCGCCCCTGGTGGCCGCAACGGAGGCCCCGCCGATGGCTGCCCGGGGAATGCCCCGGCGCACCAACCGGCACGCCTGCCCGAATTTCGGCGCCCACGACATCAAGGCGCTGCGCACCATGTTTTCCCTTCACCAACATCACCACAAGCACCCCAGGGAAATCCTCCACG
>JAIBEO010000129.1 GCA_019459185.1 Rhizobium sp.
GGGGGGGGGCGTGGGGGGTGCCGCCCCCGCTTTGTTTTACGAGCCACGCCTCCGTCGCGCCAGCGCACGCTGGGATCTCCCCGACGGAGACCCAAGATGCCCCGCGCACCGCGAATCGACCTCTCAGGAATCCCGCAGCACGTCGTCCAACGCGGCAACAACCGCCAGCCCTGCTTCTTTCGTGCCGTTGACCGCGTGAAGTACCTCGAGACGCTCGGTGAATATGCCCAGGCGTTCGGCTGCGCGATCCATGCCTACGTGCTGATGACCAACCACGTGCACCTGTTGCTGACGCCAGGCTCGGAAGGGGCTGTCTCGCGAACGCTGCAAGCCCTGGGCCGGCGATATGTCCGCTGGCTCAACAACGCAACAGCACGCTCCGGAACGTTATGGGAAGGGCGCTACAAGGCCTGCCTGGTAGAGAGCGACAGATATCTCCTTGCCTGCCACCGCTACATCGAACTCAATCCCGTCCGCGCCGGCCTGGCCGATGATCCCGCTGATCATCCTTGGTCCAGCTACCGGGCCAACGCGATGGGGCTGCACGATGGAATCGTGACACCGCATGGCATCTACCTCGAACTCGGGCCAGATGGGTCGACCAGGCGCCAACGCTACCGTGAGCTTGTCCAGGCGGGCCTTCCCGACGAAGAGCTTGCGGCTGTCCGCCGCTACACGAACCACCAGAGGGCACTGGGCTCGGAAGGTTTCCAGCGCGAAGTCGAGGCGGCGCTGGGACGCCCGGCTGGCATCAGGAAGGCAGGCCGCCCCGCCAGCGTCGCCGAGGGGAATTAGTACTCTGACCCCTATTCTTTTTCCGCCGCGCGGCGGGCTGCTTCGATGCGCTCGTCGCTGGGAGGGTGAGTGGAGAGGTAGCCGATGGGGCCGGCGGGTGAATGACCCTCGTCGCCCGACAGTCGCGCCATCACGCGGGCGAAGGCCTCGGGCGAAATGCCGTGGCGCGGCAGCAGGGCGAACGCGAACTCGTCGGCCTCGCGCTCATGCCGGCGGGAGAAGCCGCTGTTGATGAGCAGCGTGGGGATCGACACCGACAGCGAACCCGTACCCGACAAATCGCCGAACAGGAAGCCGATCACCACCACCGCCGCCGAGCTCTCCAGGCCGCGGCGCATGCCGTGCCGGTGTTCGTGGTGGCCGGCCTCGTGCGCGAGCACCGCCATCAGCTCGTCGTCGTCCAACACCAGCGACACCAGCTGGTCGGTCATCACCACCTGGCCGTCCGGCAGGGCGAAGGCGTTCGGCCCCAGCGACGGCGCATCGCGGAAATCCAGCCGCAGCCCGTCGGCGCGCGGCAGCCCGCGCGCGAGTGCGTGGAACTTCGTGCGCAGCTCGTCGCGCCGCGCCGCCGGCAGCTGCGAGGGCCGCAGATGGGTGTTGTCGAGCAGGGCCAGCGCCTGCCGGCTGATGCTGCGCTCCATGGCCGGCGGGATCACCGGCGCCAGCTGGTTCGCCATCCACGGCAGGCCCACCTGGAAGAAACCCACCACGCCGGCCACCAGCACGGCCGCAGCTCCCAGCATCATGCTGCGGCGGCGTTCCAGCCAGTCGGCGATGGCCTCCACCCGGCTGGGCGCCGGCAGCCAGGCGTCGAGCAGCGGCGAATCGGCGATCTCGAGCTGGCCGCCGTCGGGCAGCCGCAGCTGCCGCGATAGCCGGCCCAGGCGCGGGCTGAGCACGAGCTCGCCAAGGTCGAACTCGCGCACCTCGTCGCCCCGCTGCACCCGCAGCCGACCCGGCGCCGGCTGCGACAGCGTGGCGGCCACGCCGCGGCTGCCGCGCCCGTCGTACCAGATGGCCTCGAGCGTGTTCAGAGGCTGAGGTCCATGTCCAGGTCGAGCGCGTCCACCAGCTCGGCGCCGACCGCGCCCTCGGCCAGCGCGGCTTCGGCCGTGAAGTCGTCCAGACCGCCCAACGCCAGCAGCTCGAAATGCGCGGCGCGGTAGCGCGCCAGCCGCACCATGGCCCAGGGCACCGCCAGGCCCAGCGAAAACACGATGGCCAGGCCGTTGCTGAAGTACAGCCAGATCACGTCGCGCGCGCGCAGCGTGCAGCGGAAGCGGTGCGGCCCCAGCGCCGAGTTGGCCCACATCAGGTTGGTGTAGCGCGTGCGCAGGAACACCGGCAGCGCCAGGAAGCCCAGGTAGACGATGGCCACCGGCACGAAGACCGCCGCCATGGCCGCTTCCGATGGTTTGCCACCTTCCCCGCCCAGGCCATGCGCGGCGAACATGCCACCCACCATCATCGCCACCATCAGGAAATACGCCGCGATGCCCAGCCCGATGCAGATCAGGAACGGCACGAAGTAAGGGCCAAGTTCGCCGCGGAAGGAAAAGCGCAGCCCGCCGAAACGATGCCCGGTGACCACGTACTCCTGCTGCTTCAGCCGCACCCACGGCAGCAGCATGTACAGCGTGGGCAGCTGCAGCATCGGCCGGAACAGGAAGTTGATGTAGGCGTCGTCCACGCCGTTGACGAAGCGGAAGCGCAGCCCGCGCCAGGCCGAATAGCGCGCCCGGAAGCGCAGCGTGCGCTGCAGCAGCCACGGCAGCAGCACCAGCACCAGCAGGATCAGCGGCACGTACAGCGCCCAGAGCTGGAAGTGCGCGCTCAGGCCCAGCGCGATGGTGAAGGCATATGCCAGCAGCCGCCCCTTCAGGATGGCGATGGGGTTGGCCAGGTATTCGAAGGCGCTGCCGCCCAGCCGCGTGTTGCCGTAGAAGTAGCGCTCGGTGCGCACCTTGGCCCAGGCCGAGTAGATGCCCAGTGTCAGCAGCGACAGCACCACGTTGACGATCCAGATGCCGAAGTATTCGCCGGCGCGGCCGGTGAACTCGACGCCATGGCGGGTGGGCCCGGCCGGCGGTTCGGCGGGCGCGGCCGGCGGCAGCGCGGGCGGTGGCGTCGCCGTTTCGAGCACGGCGTCGAATTCATTGCCTGGCATGGGTTCCCCTGGGTCCCGGCTCCCCGCCGGCACTCCGAATTTACCCATGCCGGCGCGCGCCGGCCAGCCTACGAATTCTCAGCGGTAGATCCAGTACTTCGCCGCCACGAAACCCAGCGCCGCCAGCAGCGCGTCCACCAGCGGCTTGCCCAGCCAGGCCGCATGCAGGCCGCGCATCGCGTCCAGGCCCATCACCGCCAGCGTGCTGAGCAGGCTCATGGCCAGCCAGAAGGCCAGGTAGCGCACGAGGCGCCGGCGCCCCAGGCGCGGCGGTTCGCCCGGCCGTGCGAAGGTGTAGCGCCCGTTGGCCCAGAAGCCCAGCGACGCGCCGGCGACGCGGCCGGCCAGGTTGGCCGGCACCACCGGCACGCCCAGCGCGGTCAGCGCGACGAAACAGGCCCAGTCGGCCAGCAGCTGCAGGCCGCCCACCAGCCCGAAGCCGACCAGCTCGCGCAGCATGCGCAGGTCAGGCCGCGCGGCGGAACGGCACGCCGGTCTTGGTGCGCAGCTCGTCCTCGGTGACGCCCGGGGCCATTTCCACCAGCACCAGGCCGTCTCCGGCCACGTCCATCACCGCCAGCTCGGTGATGATGCGGTTCACCACGCCCACGCCGGTCAGCGGCAGCGTGCACCTGGGCAGGATCTTCGGTTCGCCGGCCTTGGTGGTGTGCTCCATCAGCACCACCACGCGCTTCACGCCAGCCACCAGGTCCATGGCGCCGCCCATGCCCTTGACCATCTTGCCCGGCACCATCCAGTTGGCCAGGTCGCCGCGGTCGGTCACTTCCATCGCGCCCAGGATGGCCAGGTCGATGTGGCCGCCGCGGATCATGGCGAAGGAATCATGGCTGCCGAAATAGCTGGCGCCGGCGCGCGCCGTCACCGTCTGCTTGCCGGCGTTGATCAGGTCGGCGTCCACTTCGTCCTCGGCGGGGAAGGGGCCGATGCCGAGCAGGCCGTTTTCCGACTGCAGCCACACGTCCATGCCTTCCGGGATGTGGTTGGCCACCAGCGTGGGCAGGCCGATTCCCAGGTTCACGTAGGCGCCGTCGGTGAGTTCGCGGGCGGCGCGCTGCGCCATTTCGTCGCGGGTCCAGGACATTATTTCGCTCCTCGCACGGTGCGCTGCTCGATGCGCTTCTCGGGGGTCGGGTTGTGCACGATGCGGTCCACGTAGATGCCCGGCAGGTGCACCTGGTCGGGGTCGATGGCGCCGATCTCCACCACTTGCTCCACCTCGGCCACGCAGACCTTGCCAGCCATGGCGCAGGCCGGGTTGAAGTTGCGCGCGGTCTTGCGGAACACCAGGTTGCCGGCCTTGTCGGCCTTCCAGGCCTTCACCAGCGACACGTCGGCGCGCAGCGCAGTCTCGAGCACGTAGTGCTTGCCGTTGAATTCGCGCGTTTCCTTGCCCTCGGCCACCACCGTGCCGTAGCCGGTGGCGGTGAAGAAGGCCGGGATACCGGCGCCGCCGGCGCGCAGACGCTCGGCCAGGGTGCCCTGCGGGTTGAACTCGAGCTCGAGTTCGCCGGCCAGGTACTGGCGCTCGAATTCCTTGTTCTCGCCCACGTAGGACGAAATCATCTTGCGGATCTGGCGCGTGGCCAGCAGCTGGCCCAGGCCGAAGCCGTCCACGCCGGCGTTGTTGGAAATGGCGGTGAGGTTCTTCACGCCCGAATCGCGCAGCGCGGCGATCAGCGCCTCGGGGATGCCGCACAGGCCGAAGCCGCCGACCGCCAGGGTCTGGCCGTCGGCCACCAGGTCGGCCAGGGCCGAGCGGGCGTCGGGGTAGAGTTTGCTAGCTGCCATCGGGTCGCTCTCGGTGCAGTCCGGGAAGCGGCGATTCTACCCTGCCCCACCGGCCCGGCGACCCCGTACTTTCGGGCAGGTGCGGCTCAGCCGGCGGGCGCCACGCGGTCGGCCAGCAGCGGGTGCACCGGGCGCCGCGGCACGCTGGCGATGTCGTAGCCCAGGAAGGCGAGCAGGAACTGCAGCCCGCTCACCACCGCCACCGTGGCGATCATGATGGTGCCCACCGGCGTCGCCACGCCGGCCTGGCCCGAATACCACCAGTGCCAGCCGCCGAACACGGCGCCGAAACCCAGCAGGCCGGCGCCCGCCAGCAGCTCCAGCGAGGCCACCGGCAGGTCGCGCAGGAAATAGTTGTAGCCGATGCGCTTGGCCAGGTTGCGCAGGTGCTTGAAGGCGAATTCGCCGAGGATGCGCGACACCTTCAGCCCGCTCACCTCGTCGCCGTAACGCGCGTCCATCGGCACGTCCACCACCACCGCGCGCAGGGTGTTGAGCCGGAACAGCAGGTCGGTTTCGAAGAAATAGCGGCGGCTGATCGAATCCATCGGCAGGTGCGCGGCCACGCCGGCGTGGATGGCGGTGTAGCCGTTGGTGGGATCGAACAGATCCCAGTAGCCGGTGCTGGCCTTGGCCAGGAAACTCAGCGCCAGGTTGCCCAGGCGCCGCACCAGCGGCATCTGCCGGATCTGGCGCAGGTCCCAGAAACGGTTGCCCTTGGTGTAGTCGGCATCGCCGCGCAGGATGGGCGCCACGAAGGCCGGCAGCAGCGCCGGATCCATCTGGCCGTCGCCGTCGAGTTTCACGATCACCCGCGCGCCGTCGGCGATGGCCTGGCGATAGCCGGTCATCACCGCGCCGCCGACGCCCTGGTTGTGTTCGTGGCGCAGCACGCGCACGCGCGGGTCGCGCACCTCGCGGGTGATGAAATCGCCGCTGCCGTCGGGGCAGGCGTCGTCCACGCAGTAGATGGCGTCCACCACCGGGCCGATGGCGGCGATGACACCGGCCACGTGGCGGGTGACGCGGTGGCAGGGCACCACCACGGCCACGCCCTGGGTCCAGTCCACCGGAGGGAGTTCGTTCGTCGTCATGGCGATACCTTGGCCGGCCGCGGCGCCACGAGCAAGTGCAGCGCCACCAGGCAGGCCAGCGCGGCGGTCGGGTACAGGTAGCGGTAGTCGCAGGCGATGGTGGTGGGCACGTAGGAGCCGAAATACAGCCAGGCGCCCAGCGTCGCGCCGGCCGAGGTCGTCGCGCCCTCGCCGCCGCGGCGGCGCAGTTGGACGAACGTGACGACCGCCAGCACCACGAGGTAGGTCCAGTGCCTGAGCACGGGCGTGTCGCGGAGTTGGACCGTGATCCGGCCAACCAGCCGGTCGCGCGGGTCCATTTCCTCGATCAGCCCGGCGTGCAGCACGTGCTCGGGGATGCCGGCGACGCCCCAGTAACCGGCGACGCAGCCCTCCATCGAGCGCAATCCAAGCAGGGACGCCAGTGCATTCGCGCGGTGGCCCAGGTAGTCACCGGTGTGCTCGCGCACGCCGCGCCACCAGGCCGAGCGCAGTTCGTCCTGGGAAAGGCCATTGATGAAGGAGCTCACCTCGGGCACGTGCCAGGACGAATCCACCCGCTCCGGGCTGTAGCTGCGGCGCATCGCATCGATCGTGGCTTCGCCCGCCCCGGCGGAACGCGCGGGTTCGCCGTCGGCCGAGGTGGCGCTCATGCCGATGATGTCGTAGGCCATGATGATCGCCAGGCCGGTGCTGGTCGGGCTTTCGGGCAGCGGCGTGATGGTGGCGTCGGCCGCCGCGCCGATGCCGCGCTGCCCCAGCGCCAGCGCCAGCAACACAGCCAACCCGGCGGCGAAACGGCGCGGGCGGCCCGGCTGCCTGCGCGCGACCAGCCAGGCCAGCACGCCCCACAGCGGAAAGGCCACCAGGAAGGCCTGCTGGCGCGCCCAGGGCAATGCCGCCAGCGCCAGGCCCACCAGCGCCACCAGCCACCAGCGGCGCGCGTCCGGGCGCCGTTCCAGCGACCACAGGCCGACCACCGCCGCCATGGCCAGGGTCGCCAGCAGCACGTCCTTCCAGATGATGCCTACGTAGAGCAGGAACAGCGGGTTCAGGCACAGCAGCAACGCCAGCAACAGGCGCCAGGCCGGCAGGCGGCCCAGGTGGCCGGTGTCGGCGCCGCGGGTCAGCACCAGGAAAAAGCCGCCCAGCACCAGCGCGGTGTTGAGCGCCACGAACACCGCCGCGCCCACCACGCCGCCGCCCAGCCATTCGAGCACCGCCGCCATGAAGGGCGGGCCCCAACCGACCGCGCGGTTGATCACGCCTTCGTACAGCGCCACCACCGTGTCGAGCGACATCTGGCCGGGGCTGTGCAGCGCCACCAGCAGCAGCGCCAGCGCGCCCCAGCCGGCGCCGAGCACCGCCAGCCGGCGGCGGCCGCGGGCGAGTTCTTCGGGGGTGGCGGCCGTCGTCGCCATCATTGCCTCAGAGCCTGCGCCGGACGAACTGCGCGAAACGCTTGATCCAGCCGCCGCGCTTCTCGATCCACTGGTCGAGCTTGCCGTAGCGGTAGCGGAAGTGGTCGAGCTCGCGGTACTGCTGGAAGCGGTGCTCGAACAGCACCTCGGCGTGGCGTGCGAAAAAATCGAGGTTGGCGCGGAAAATCTCCGCGTAGGTCGCCACCACGTTCGGCCGGTGCTCCATGAACTGCGTGGTGCGCGAGCGTTCCTGGATGCGGTAGAAGAACAGCGGCTCCGGGATCTTCGCCACGCCCCGCCCCAGCGACAGGATGCGCAGCCAGAACTCGTAGTCCTCCATGCCGTGCCGCAGCGATTCGCGGTAGCCGCCCACGGCGGCCCAGTCGGCCTTGCGGAACAGGCTGGAGCAGAAGACCACGTTGTCCACCGCCATCTCGCGCAGCGAAAAGGCCGGCAGCCGCCAGATGCCGGTTTCGGCGCCGAACTTCATCGCGTCGCAGTAGACGATGCCCAGCGCCGGGTCGCGCTGCATTTCCGCCAGCGCCTTGGCGGCGTAGGTCGGGTCGAAGCGGTCGTCGGCGTCCAGCGGCAGGATGAATTCGCCGGTAGCCGCCGCGATGGCGCGGTTGCGCGCGGCCGCGGGGCCGGCATTGGCCTGGCGGATCACGGTGACCCGCGGGTCGGCCAGCGAGGCCAGCACCTCGGCGGTGCGCGGGTCGGTGGAGCCATCGTCCACCACCACCACCTCGGTGTCGGCGTGGGTCTGCGCGAGCGCCGAATCCACCGCCTCGCGCAGCAGGTCGCCGGCGTTGTAGCAGGGGATGACGATGGAAACGCGGCTCATCGCGCCGCCTTGCCGCCCGTGATGCGGCGCACGGCCTTGGCCATGGTCGGACCCAGGCCGATCTCGCGGGTCGAGCGCATGAAGCGGTCGAGGATGGTCGGCGGCTCGGTGGCGGCGGCCACGGCGGCCGGCGCTTCACCCTCGGGCAGGAAGGTGGCGTCGCTGGCCTCGAAGGGGCGCGGCACCTCGGCCCACAACTCGGGGTTGCGGTAGGCCACGCGCGCCTGCAGCGCGATCTTGCGGCCGTCGGCGTAGGTGGCGTAGCTCCAGGGCGTCTTTCCGAGCGTGGCCTGGCCGTGTTTTTCCAGCAGCGCGCGGTATTCGGCGTAGAGCTTCACGAAGGTGGCCGAGTTGGCCGGCGTCAGCCACCAGCCGATGGCCTTGTCGATCGTGCCCGAGTCCAGGCCCGAGAAATGGATGAAGCGCAGCGGGTCGCCGTTGGCGACGTAGCCGCCCTGCGTTTCCACCAATTCGCTGCCCAGCAGCGACCAGGTGGCAAAATCGTAGCCGTGGTGCTTGAGGATGTGGCAGTCGAAGAAACACGGCACCAGGTCGATCCACTTCTGGTCGGTGAAGATGCCGCGGCTCTTGTCGTCGTAGCAGTACAGGAACAGGCGCTCGGCCCACCACTGCAGGAAGCGCGCGGAATTGTCGGCGCGGCTGACCGCCAGGAAGCCCAGGTTGTAGGCGCCGTGCGCCAGCGAGCTGATTTCCATGTCGATGTTGCCCGGCCGCAGCAGGTGCGGCGCCAGCACGATGCTGTGCTGGTCGAGCAGCGCGTCGAGCTCGGTGAACGGGCCGTACACCAGCACGTCCGGGTCGAGGTAGACGAACTTGTCCGCCTGCGGGTAGCGCTCGGTGAGGTGGATCATGAAGCGCGGCTTCACCGCCGTGGAGGCCTCGACGATGCTGTGGCGGAACATGAAGCGGTCGAAGTCCTCCCAGCCCGCGTCCTTGGCCAGCACCACTTCGTCGAAGTGCGGGAAATCGAGCGCGACCTGCGGCACCTCGCGTTCGACCAGGCAGAGCACGAAGGTGCCGTCCGGGTCGTGGCGCTTGACCGATTCGGCCAGCGCCATCGCCTTGGGCAGGTAGTTTGAGCAGATGGAGGTGAAGTAGATCATTGGTCTTTCTCGGGGGGATTCGGGGTCGCGGCGGCCGGGCGGCGGCCGAAGGCGCGGGCCAGCGCCCGCAGCGGCGCGGTGGCGCGCCAGGAGAACGAGGCCAGCACCGCGGAGAGGCGCGCCTCCAGTTCGGCGATGCGGCCACGGTCGGCGGCAGACTGCCGATGCGCCTCGGCCAGTACCTCGCGGTGCTGTTCCAGCATCTGTTCGGCCCAGCGCACTTGCGCGGCCAGGTCGCTGCGCGCGTGCGCGAGCGTGGCCTCGAGCTGGTCGCGCTGGTGCACCAGTGCGGCGTTCAGCGCCTGCTGCTGGTCCGACATCGCCTCGCGCTGGGACAGCATTTCCTTGCCCCAGCGCACCTGCGCCGCGAGCTCGGAGCGGGCCGCATGGATGTCCTCCGCCAGCCGGGCCCTGGCCTCGAGGTCGGGGAAGACCGCGTCGCCCATGGCCTGCACGAAGGGGCCGATGGCGCGCCACTGCGCCTGGAACTCGGCGTCGAGTGCCTCGAAATCCTCCCAGTGGCCCTGCCCGCGCGCCAGCGCGCGGCCGGCTTCATAGACGCGCTGGGCGAGGCCGGCGACCGGCGTCGCGGCGGCCGGCGCGGCCGACGCGTGGTGCTGGTACGAGGCTTCGACGAAACCGGCCAGCGCGGTGGCCCGTTCGGCGGCGGGCACGGGGGCCTGCAGGCCCACGCGCTGCAGCGCGGCGTCGATGGCGGCCACCGGTTCGCGCACGATGTCTTCGTAGACGATGACGGTGCGCGGCATGCCGGCCGATTCGCGCACGGCGTCGAGCACGTGGCGCAGCCAGAGCAGTTCGCCGAGTTCCGGGCCGAAGCCGTTGCGCGCGGCGAGCGAAGCGGCCACTTCGCCCGGCGGACGCATCACCACCAGCACCGAAACGGGCACCGCCAGGCGCGCGAGCACGCGGCGCCACAGCGGCAGGAATCGGCAGGTGCGCGGGTCCTTCACCGCCCACAGCGCGGCGCCGGAGAAGTCGGCGCGCAGCAGCGACACCAGGGCCTCCTCGGCGCGGCGCGCGGCCGGCGACTCCAGCCAGCCGGCCGGCAGTTCGCGCGGGTCGTACCACCAGCGGCCGAGCTCGCGGAACAGCTGCTCGTGCACGGCCACCACGCCGGCGTGCTCGAAATAGCCCTTGGGGTTGTCACCGGCCGCAGGCACCAGCGAATCGCCCAGGGCGATGCCCAGCCGCGACAGCGCCCCGGACAGGGCCGAAGTGCCGCTGCGGTGCATGCCCGCCACCACGATGCCTTGGCTGCGCGTCGTCACGATGCCACTCCTTCGTCCAGTGCCCGCGCCAGCGCCGGCACCACGTCCATGCCCACCAGCCCGGTATCGAGGCGGCCCGCGTCGGGCAGCACCCGGAACATGGCCACGTCGATGCGGCGGTCGAGGTAGGCCTCGCCTTCGCCCAGCCGCGCCAGCACGCCGGCGTTGAGGAAATACACGCCCGCGGCCAGCAGGCAGCGGAAGCGGAACGCCACCGCCAGCCGCGCGCCGGCTTCCACCACCGGCAGCGCCTGCTCCGGCGTCGAAGTCACCGCGCCACAGGCCTCGATGCCGGTGACGGTGCGCATCATCATGCCGCAGCGCACGCCCGCCGCCGCCTGCTCGAAGCGGACCTGGTAGCGGTACACGTACTCGCGGCCGGCCACCAGCACGTTGACGCGGCGACCGTCGGGCGTGGTGAGGTGCGGGTCCTCGATGCTCGCGCCCTGCGCGGCGTAGGCCAGGGTGCTGGCCGGGCGCAGCGATTCGTCGAACCAGGGCTCGGGGCCGGCGTCGGCCGCGGCTTCCGCGGCGGGCGCCGCGTCGCGCGCGCTTTCCTGCCCGGCCAGCGCCGCCACCGGGTTGGCGCGGGCCTGTTCGCGCAGCTCGGCCAGGCGCCCGGCCGGTGCGTACAGCAGCTTCTGGTACAGGCCGATCACCTGCTTGGGCGCGCCGTCGGCCACCAGTTCGCCGCCGTCGAGCAGCAGAGCGCGATCGCACAGCTCGATCACGGTGCCGGCCGAATGCGACACGAACAGCACCGTCGCGCCGGCCTGGCGGATCTGTTCGATGCGCGCGAAGCACTTGCGCTGGAAGGCCTCGTCGCCGACCGCCAGCGCTTCGTCGACCACCAGGATGTCGGGCTCGACGTGGATGGCCACGGCGAAGGCCAGGCGCACGTACATGCCGCTGGAATAGGTCTTGACCGGCTGCTCGATGAATTCGCCGATGTCGGCGAAGGCGGCGATGCTGTCGAAACGCTCGTCCACCTCGCGCCGGCTCAGGCCGAGCACGGTGGCGTTGAGGTAGACGTTCTCGCGACCGGTGAATTCCGGGCTGAAGCCGGCGCCGAGCTCGAGCAGCGCGGCCACGCGGCCGTGCACCTCCACTTCGCCGGCGCTCCCCGACAGCGTGCCGCACAGCACCTGCAGCAGGGTGGACTTGCCCGAGCCGTTGCGGCCGACGATGCCGACGGTCTGGCCGCGCGGGATTTCGAAGCTGACGTCGCGCAGGGCGTGGAATTCGCGGTACCAGCGGTTGGCCGGGCCGGGCGAGAGCATCTGCAGCAGGCGGTGGTGCGGCCGCGCGTAGACCGGGAAGGCCTTGCCCAGGTGCGTGGCGCGGATGGCGACTTCAGAGGACATCGGCAAACCCCGAACGCGCCTTTGCGAAGAAATAGCGGCCCAGGTAGGCCAGGCCCGTCGCCACCGCCAGGTAGCGCAGCAGGCCCCAGGCGTCGGGCAGCTGCTGCCACAGCAGCACGGCGCGCGCCTGGTCGATGATGAAGCTCAGCGGGTTGTATTCGAACACCCAGCGGTAGGACCCAGGCACCGATTCGAGCGGCATCATGGCCGTGGACAGGAACAGCAGCGCCAGCGACAGCAGCGGCGTTACCTGGGTGATGTCGCGCAGGTACACCCCCAGCGCCGCCAGGAACCAGGCGATGGCCAGGCACAGCACCAGCAGCGGCAGCATCACCAGCGGGAAGAACACCGTGGTCCAGGCCAGCTGGCCGTCCATCACCAGGCGCAGCGCCAGGAACACCAGCAGGGTGGTGCCGGCGTGGAAGAGCGCGGACATCACCAGCGGCCAGGGCAGGATGTCGATGGGGAACACCACCCGCTTCACGAAGTTCGGATTGGCGGTGACCAGGGTGGGCGCCTTGTTGAGCACCTCGGAAAAGAAGCCGTGCACGATCAGCGCCGCGAACAGGATGATCGAGAAGCTGGCCCCGCCCTGCTCCACCTGCGGCCAGCGGTTGCCCATCACCGTGCCGAAGGCGAAGGTGTAGATCATCAGCATCAGGAAAGGGCTGATGAGCGACCACAGCAGGCCGAAGCTGGCGCCGCGGTAGCGGCCGAGCACGTCGCGCTTGGCCAGCTCCAGCGTCAGCGAGCGGTGTTCGGTGAGTGCGGACAACGGGCGGAGGGCGCGTCGCGCCCAGCCCGGCTGGGCGTTCACCGCAGCGCGTCCTCGAGCTCGGCGAGCAGGTCGGCCACATCCTCGACGCCCACGCTCAGGCGCACCAGGTTGTCGGTGACGCCCAGCGCGGCGCGGCGGTCGGCCGGCACCGAGGCGTGGGTCATTACGGCCGGGTGGTTGGCCAGGCTTTCGACACCGCCCAGGGATTCGGCGCAGGCGAACAGCGCGAGCTTTTCCATGAAGCCCTTGGCCGCCTCGAAGCCGCCCTTGAGCCAGACGCTCACCATGCCGCCGTAGCCCGCCATCTGGCGCGAGGCCAGCGCGTGCTGCGGGTGCGACTTCAGGCCCGGGTAGGCCACGCGCTCGACCTTCGGGTGCTTTTCCAGCCACTCGGCGATCACCTGCGCGTTTTCGCAGTGCGCCTTCATGCGCAGGTGCAGGGTCTTGAGGCCGCGCAGCGCCAGGAAGCTGTCGAAGGGGCCCTGCACGCCGCCGATGGCGTTTTGCAGGAAGGCCATCTTCTCGGCGAGTTCGGCGTCGTCGCCCACCACGGCCATGCCGCCGACGATGTCGGAGTGGCCGTTGAGGTACTTGGTGGCCGAGTGCATGACGATGTGCGCGCCCAGGTCCAGCGGCTTTTGCAGCATGGGCGAGCAGAAGGTGTTGTCCACCACCACGACCAGGCCGCGCGCCCGCGCCTTGGCAGCGACGGCGGCGATGTCCACCAGCTTGAGCGTGGGGTTGGTGGGCGTTTCGATCCACACCATCTTCGTGTTCGGCTTCACGGCCGCGTCGAAGGCGGCGTCGTCGGACAGGTCCACGAAGCTGAAGTCGAGGCCGGCGCTGCGGCGGCGCACGCGCTCGAACAGGCGGTAGGTGCCGCCGTAGACGTCGTCCATGCACAGCACGTGGCTGCCGCTGTCGAGCAGCTCGAGGATGGTCGAGGTGGCCGCCAGGCCCGAGGCGAAGGCGAAGCCGCGCGTGCCGCCTTCCAGTGCCGCCACGCAGCGCTCGTAGGCGAAGCGCGTGGGGTTATGGCTGCGCGAGTATTCGTAGCCCTGGTGCACGCCGGGGCTCTGCTGCACGTAGGTGGAGGTGGCGTAGATCGGCGTCATCACCGCCCCGGTGGACGGGTCGGGCGACTGGCCGGCGTGGATGGCGAGGGTGCCGGGGCGGTGGGCCACGAAGACTCCTGGAGGCTGGGTGTTGGCTGACCGGGAATGATACCCCCAAGGCCCAAGGGGGACACCGGGGATGCGGTTTTTTCAGCCTTTGCGCACGAAGCGCAGGTCGCGCCACGGGCGTTCGAACACCAGGAAGGACAGGCCCGCCACCGCCAGCGCGGCCAGCATGGCCCACAAGGCTGGCAGCGGCCAGGTGGCCAGCCCGTGGGCGCGAAGCAGGTCGAGCACCGGCATGTGCCAGAGATAGGCGCTGAAGCTCACCACGCCCACCCAGCGCGCCGGCGCCGACGCGAACGGACGACGCAACCAGCGCGGGCCATGCAGCACCGCCAGCAGCAACGCCGACCAGGCCAGGCCGAAGAACAGGAACCAGCGGTGGTTGAAGCCGTAATCCACCGGCGTGCCGGCCAACGCGGCCCACACCACCGGGACCGTCAGCAACAGCGCGGTGATCGCGACCAGGCCGACGACGCCCCAGGCCCGGGTGGACGGCGGCGGGACCGCGGCGCGGATGCGGTGGTCCAGGCGCGCGGCGAAGGCGCCACACAGGAAGATGACCAGGTAGGGCCCGAGGCGCACGTCGTTTTCCAGCGCCGTCGAGGGCGGCCAGGCCCAGCTGGCGGCGGCCAGCGCGGCCACGAAGCCCAGGGCTTCCAGCCACCACGGCCAGGCCCGCGCCATCGAGATAGACAGCGCCCACGCCACGAAGGGCAGTACCAGGTAGAACACGAATTCGACCGGAATGCTCCACAGCACGCTCTGGCCTTCGCGCAGGGCGAGGTGGCGCCACAGCGCGGCGTCGTCGAGCTGGTAGTGCCAGCCGGTATAGCCGCTGCGCGTGAGCCACCAGGCCGAGAGCAGCACCACGAGGTAAAGCGGCCAGATTCGCAGCACGCGGCGCAGCGCATAGTCGGCCCATAGCTTCGCATCGGCGAACTGCGCGGGCGTTCGCTTGAGCAGCAGGCGCACCAGCAGGAAGGCGCTGAGCACGAAGAAGAGGTAGACGCCACTCTTGCCGGTGCCGGAGAGCGACAGGCCGGGCACCAGGCCCATGGCGGCATTGGAAAGGTGCGAGGCCAGCACGACCAGCACCGCGAGGCCACGCAGGCCGTCGAGGCTGTCGACCTGGTCGAGCCGCACGCGCGGCCTGCCGAGGAAGAGTCCGGCCAGCCGGGCCTGGGGCGTCGGCGGCGCGTCCGGGAACGGGGAAGGCATGCCCTGTCGGGAATCCTGCAAACGAAGACGGGCCACTATAGCCGAGCGCCGCGGCGCCGCAAAAAGAAGGGCCCGCCGACGCGGGCCCGTCCAAGGCGTTTATGAACCCGAAGGATCAGTTGGTGCCCGGACGCACCATCACGTGGTTGCTGATCGAGCCCGAAGCCGGGTTGACGATCTGGTACAGGCCCTGGATCTGGTTGTTCGGGCCAGCAACGGTCAGGTTGATGGTGGCGCGCGGGGCGCCGGTGAAGCCGGTCAGCACGGTCTCGAGGTCAACGACCTTGGTGCCGTTGGCCGGCACGGAGCCGGTCATGTTGGCAGCGTTGGTCGAGATGGTGTTGCCCGTCTCGCCGAACACCGAGATCTCGTACGGACGATCCAGCGCACCGGTGTTGGTGATGACCACGCGGCTCAGCCAGTTGGCCGGCAGCTGGGCCAGCGGGGCCTGCAGCTGGGTGCCGTTGCGGATGATCTCGCCCGCGTCCAGCGGACCGACGTCAGCGATGGTGTAACCAGCGTTGGCGACGGCGTCGAGGGTAGCGGTGTAGGTCGACTCGAGGATCTGGTCGGCGTAGTTCGGGATGTACCCGATGTCGCCCCACAGCCAGCTGTTGCCGATGATGAAGTTGGCCTCATCGTCGGTCACGGTGTCGGCAGTGCCCCAGTTGTCGATGTCAACGTCGGCGGCGGCGGAGAAGTCGCCGGCGATGGTGACGTTGGTGCCCGCGGCGAACAGGTCCGCCATGGTGATCAGGGAACCGTCGGCCTTGTACGGCTCGTTGGCGACCAGGTCGAAGTAGACCTCGCCGAACTCGTTGCCCGACAGGAAGTCGGTGTAGGCGCCGTCGAAGGCTTCAACGTCGGCGATGGCCTGGCCCGGGTTGGCCAGGAACTCGAACGACGGGATCGAACGGATGAACGCCTTCGGGCCGGTGGTGTAGATCTGGCCGGTGGCGCCGCCCGCCTGGGCCTGCGACGGCTGGTCGTACAGCGAGAACGCGCAGTCGACGTTGGCGTTCGAGGTCAGGGTGTTGTCCGAGGTCAGCGTCATGACGATGGCCTGAGTCGCGCCGCCCAGCGGGTCAGCGGCGGTCAGCGAGAAGAACAGGGCCGGGGTGCCGGCGCCGTTCACCGAACCGACGACCAGATCGACGCTGCTCGAAGCCACGACCGGGTTGGCGATCGTGAGGTTGTTCGAGCACTCGATGCGGGCGTAACGAACTTCGCTCGGCGAGAAGTTGTAACCGACGGCGACTTCGATGGTGTCAGCCGCATCGGTGATCGCAACCGGCTTGTTCATTTCCTGCGCGTAGTTGCGCGCCGGGCCGGTGTTGAGGTTGACCGCGCCGGCGGTCGTCGAGATCAGCAGACCGGCGATGGTGCCGGCGAGCAGCTTCTTGTTGAGAGACATTCTTGTTGACTCCTAAGCTTAGGAAATTATCGGAACAGCTAGGCCAGCCTGGACACCGCCCAGCGCCTGCACGCACGTGCCGGCGCCGGCACCGGAGGAAGGTTCTCGGAGGTGTTGTGGTCATCTTGACCGCGGCCTCCGAGAGGGCCCTCGCCCGCTTGCGCATGCACTAGCACTGCGCAGTCCCCAGACGTGGGCCGATGCTAATACGCATGTTTTGCAGCGTCAATGCTTGTTCAGGATTTGTGACCCCGTTCACATTTCGGGCCTGAACGGGGGTTCGAGGGCCCCCGAAGCCCTCCCCCACCCCCCGGGGGTCGGCTCAGCGCTCGCCGGCCTCGAAACGGGCCCGGACGGCGTCCGTGATGGCCTTGGCCTGGCTGGCGTCTTCGATCACGTAGGGGGTGATCAGCATCAGCAGCTCGGTCCGGGTTTCGATGTCGCTGGCGCTCTGGAACAGCTTGCCCACGACCGGGATGTCGCCCAAGCCGGGCACCTTGGACTTGCTCTGGGTGGTGCTGTTCGAGATCAGGCCGCCCAGCAGCATGCTTTCGCCGTCCGAGAGGCTCAGGCTGGTCTCCAGGCGCCGGCTGAAGATGCTGGGCGAGGAAATGTCGCTGGTGTCGGTCTGGGTGGCCTCACTGACCTCCTGGGCGACCTTCAGGTCCACCCGCTGGCCCGAATGCACCACCGCGTCAATCTCCAGCAGCACGCCGGTCTTGCGGTACTGCACCTGCTGCAGGATGGACGAGCCGTTGGTCGGCGACGTCGGCAGGTCCACCGCGGTGGCCTGGCTGGTGATGATGGGCACCTCGGTGCCGACGTCGATGCTGGCGCTCTCGCCGCTCTTCACCATCAGGCGCGGCGTGGAAAGGATGGACACGCGGCTGTCCTGCGCGAACAGGTTCATCACCGCGCGCACCTGGCCGGACGAGGAAATCGGGCTCCACACCACGCCGCCGCTGTTGGGCTCGCTGCCGGTGTTGAAGCCGATGGGACCGGTGAAATTGCTGACACCGACGTTGCGCAGGGCCCATTCGACGCCGTGCTCGAACTCGTCGGTCAGGGTGACCTCGGCGATGGTGACTTCGATCACCACCTGGCGGGCCGGCTGGTCCAGCCGTGCCAGCACGCCCTGCACGGCGCGCCACTTCTGCGCCTCGCCCTGGAAGACGATGACGTTGCGGATCGGGTCCACGGCCAGCTGGCCGCCGACGCCGCCCATGACGGTGGCGCGGTTGCCGCCGCGCGCGCCGGACTCGGCGGCCGGGCGCGTGGTGGTCGAACCGCTGGTGCTGGCCGCGGCGCCCCCGCCGGCCAGCGAATTGCCGCCGGCGCCGGCACCTCCGACCAGGGCCTGCAACACCGGCAGCAGCGATTCCACCGTGGTGTGGCGCGCGAAGTAGAGGTACACGCCGCCGTCGCCGGCGTTTTCGTCGCTGGGCTGGTCCAGGCGCTCGGCCCACTCGGCGGCCGCGGCCAGGGCCGGGTCGGATTCGCTGAAGATGAGCAGCGCGTTGGCGGACGTGACCGGCACGAAGGTGAGCGCGCCCGAACCGCCGGTGCCCTGGCGCACGGAATAACCCTGGGCCTGCAGCACGTCGGTGAGTTCCTTGGCCAGCACGTCGGCACCAAGGTAGAGCGGGTTGATGCGCAGCGACTTCTTGTCGCGCAGCGAGGCGCGGTCGAGCAGCGCGATCGCCTCCATCGTGGCCTGCACCGCGGTCGGGCGACCGCTGATGAGAATGGCGTTGGACTCGAGCATTTCGGTCAGGGTGACGCCGGCGTTGGCGCCGATCAGGTTGCGCACCTGGGCGGTGATGCGGCCGGGCTCGGTGATGTCCAGCGGCATCGCCACGAACACCGGGCGCTCGCCCGCCGGCACGTCGGGCAGGGCGCGGCCGGTGATCAGGCGGGCCGGCTCGACGTCGTCGGCGCTGCCGGGCGCGAATCGCAGCACGCCGCCCTCGGCCTCGGTGATGTTGATCTGGTAGCGCTTGAGCACTTCCTCGGCGATCACGTAAAGACGATGCGGCGGCTCGGGGTCGACCAGGCGCAGGCTCACCAGCTCCTGGCGGCTGCGCACGGCCGGATCGACGTCCAGCGAGAAGCCGAGCTGGGTGCCGAACACCTCGTTGATGAAGGCGCTGAGCGTGACGCCGTCGAGGGTCAGCGACACCGGTTCGCTGCTCTTCATCGGCGGCAGCTTGCGGCGGTCGACGGTACGTACCGGCGACGTCTCGATGGTCGGGCCCGACTCCACGCGCGGGCGGCCGCGGGTGGCGGCCTCGTCGCCGGGCAGCGCCTCGGCTTCCGTCTCGGCCTTGGGGGCGCGCAACGGATCCGGGAAGGCGGGCGGCGGCACGGTGGCGCAGGCGCCGAGCACGCTGCTGAGCAGGGCCATGACCAGCACCAGGGCAAGCCTGCGCCGGGCCGGCTGTGACGGGCTCGGGGTCCGGGCGGAGAGCGGGTTTCGCATCATGGGATCAAACCTGGGCAAAGGAAGTTCAGGGACGCCGGGTGCTGCCGGGGCGGTCGCTGCGCGACGGGGGAGCCGTGGTGCTCCTGGCCGGCGGGCGCGTCGTGGTGGTGGTGGTCGTGTTCGAGGGCGGCGGGCCGGCGGGGGCATCGCGGCGCTGCGTGTTCCGGGTCGCGCCGGACGCGGCGTCCGGGCGGCGCAGCGGATTGCGCGTTTCCGCGCCGCCGGTATTGTCGGCGCGACGCAGCGGGTTGCGTGACTCGGCGCGCTCGCGGGCCCGCTCGCGACGGGCGTCGGCACCGGTGGCCGGCGTGGCCACGGGCACGGCGGCCGGGCGCGGGTCGGCATCGACCAGCAGTTCGCGGCGGTGCGCTTCGCCCGCGGCGTCGGTCCAGGCCACGACGGTGGGGGAAATGGCCTTCACTTCGCCGCCGGTGGGCAGGGCCTCGCCCTTGGCCAGGCGCACGACCTCGCCACCGGGCATGAAGAAGAGGGCCTGCCACTGGCCGCCGGCCGCGATCACGCCCACCGGCAACGGCTGCGGCGCGGGGGCGCCGGTCGCGGCCGTCGCGGAGGCGGCGGCGCGGCCCCAGGGGGCACGCTTTTCCCAGACCACGCGCGCGGCCGCGGCGTCCACCGGGGCGTCTTCGGGCAGCGACCACGCCACGGCCTCGACCTGGCGGCCGGCGTCGGTGTGCGGGCCGTCGCCCAGCAGCAGGTAGGCCACGGTGCCGAGCAGCAGCGGCGCGAGCACGGGCAGCAGCGGGCGCAGGCGCGCGTTCACGGCGTACCCCCGGCGGCCGGGGCGGTGGCGTCGGCGGCCGCGTCGGGCGCCTCGTCGGGTTTGCGGTAATACCCGCGAACGATGGCGGACAGCTGCGTTTCGCGGCCCTCGGTGACTTCCAGCCGCTCGACCTGGATCCAGGGCAGCCCGGAGGACAGCGACTGCAGGAAACGGTCGAGGCCACCGGCGGGTACGCCACCCTCGACGCGCGCCACCACCTGCCAGAGATCAGGGCGGTCGGGAACGTCGAGCGTGGCCTCGGCGCGCACGCGCGCCTGTTCCAGCTGGCCGATCGCGGCTTGCCCGCCCAGCCAGGCCTGCAGTTCGGCCTGGGCCAGTCCGGCGCTGGCGGCCTGCGGGATGGACGTGCGCATCGCCTCGGCGGCGGCCTCGGCCTGTTCTGCGCGTTCGGGCCAGGCCGACTCGCGGCTGGCTTCCTCGAGGCGGCCCAGCAGCGCGGCATCGCGGCGGTAATCGTCGGCCATGGCCTGCTGGCGATCGGACAGGGTGAGCACCACGTGGGCGCCGATGATCAGCAGCACCACCAGCGCGCCGAGGCGGAGGCGGCGGCTCTGGCGCCACTCCTGGCGCATGCGTTCGAACTGCTCGCGCGCGTTCACGGCGTGCCTCCGTCGGCTTTGGACGCGACGTCGGCCGGCGGGGCGGACAGGTCGAAGTCAAGCTGCATGCCCTTGGCGTCCGACGCCGGGTTGGCGGCGACGTCGGCCAGCACCGGGTGGCCCTGGAAGGCCGAGACGAAGCGGCGCGGGTCGGTTTCCGCCGAAGCCACGCCGGCCTGCAGGCGCTCGCCCTCGCGGCGCCACTGCAGCAGGCGGGCGTCGGCCGGGAGCGGCGCGATGACGTCGGCCATCAGCAGATAATCGTTGGCGCCCTGGCGCAGCGCGCGGTAGGACTGCAGCCGTTCCACCGCAGCGTCGGCGCGTTCGCGCGCTTCGAGCAGCGGCGTCGCCTGCGCGCGCAGGCCTTCGAGCCGCGCGTCGAGCCGCCACTGCGAAATGCCCCAGGTGGCCTGCGCGGCCAGCTGCCAGCCCAGGCCCAGGGCCACGAGGCCCAGGCCCGCGACCCAGGCCAGGCGCTCGAGCGCGGCCGGCGAGCCGGGCAGGCCGCGCGACGCATCGCCCCACGGGGAGGTCGCCCAGGGCAAGGCCTCGGGCGTCGGCACGGCGCCCGCGGCGTCCGGGCCGATGCCGCAGGCGCGCAGGAAGCGGCGCCAGGCGTCGGCATCGGGCACGGCCGGCCACCACTGGCTGGCCTGCAGCTGGCCTTCGCGCCAGACCTGGCCTTCGACGCCCTCGATCGCCTGAAGCAGGCGCGGGCCGTCGCTGGCCGGCGGCGCGCGCAGCAGCGTTTCGGGGATCCAGCCGGGCTCGCCCTCGGCCATCACCGGGTCCGGCTGCGGCCAGATCCAGGCGTGGGAGGTGGCGCCGGTCCAGGCGACGTGCTGTAGCGCGCCCGGCGCCCGCTCCTGCCCGCGCCCGGCCCCCTTGGCCGCCGCC
>JAIBEO010000131.1 GCA_019459185.1 Rhizobium sp.
CCCCCCCCCCCCGCTCCTACAAGGGGCCTTACAAGCCATCCCGCGCAGATGCAGGTTCAACGCCACTCCCTCGCCACCCGGCAGGTTGCGGGCTTCCGCGTGGCCGCGGTGCAGGTCGGCGACCAGGCGCACCACGTACAGGCCGAAGCCCAGGTGGGCGGCGCCCTCGGCGCGCTGCGATTTGCCGCGCAGGCTCACCAGCGAATCGAACAGCCGGCCGCGCATGGCTTCGGGCAGCACTGGCCCCAGGTTCGCCAAGGTGATGGCTACGCCCTCGCCTTCCGCCGCCGCCGACAGCCGCACCCAGCCTTCTTCGGGCGTGAAACCGCGGGCGTTGTCCACCAGCTTGTCCAGCGCCTGCACCACCAGCTCGGGCGCGCCGCGCAGCGGCAGCGGGCCGGCGGGCAGTTCCAGCCAAAGTTCACGCGGCGCCAGCAGGCCGCGGTAGGCTTCGGCGCAGTCGGCCAGCAGCGCGCGCAGGTCGAATTGTTCGGCCTCGGCCGATTCGATCGCGTGTTCGATGCGCGTGACTTCGCTCATCGTGCGCACCAGCGTGCCCATGCGCTCCACGCCGTCGCGGGCGCGGGCCAGGTAAGGGCGCGTTTCCGCCGGCAGCGCCGCGGCGTCGAGGTTGTCGAGCGAGGTGCGCACGATGGCCAGCGGCGTGTTGAGCTCGTGCGAAAGCTTGCCCGAGAGCGAGCGCAGGTAGTCGGTGTAGGCCGCCACCTGGTCGAGCAGGCGGGCGAAGCTGCGCGAGAGGTCGCCGATTTCGTCGCGCGCCGTGGTGCGCGGGAAAGGCGTGACGCGGCCCTCGCGGTCGAGCGCGTGTTCGGCCGCGTCGCGCAGGCGGCGGATGCGCTGACCCAGGCGGGTGGCGAACAGCAGGATCACGCCGCCCGAGGCCAGGAAGGCCACCGCGCTCACGCCCAGCAGCCCCGAGAAGGCCTGGTCGGTGAGCAGCAGCACTTCGGAATTCGAACGCTCCAGCAGCACCGCCGCGCGCACCTCGCCGTCCACGACCAGCGGCACGGCCGCCGACAGCAGCAGGCGCGCACCGGTGGGGTCGCGGCGCCAGGCCACCGCCGCTTCGCCGGCGATGGCGCTGACCAGCTCGGCGCGCACCAGGCGGCGGGCGTCGAGCGGTTCCGCGGCGGCGGGCTCGACGTCGCGGAACAGCAGCGCGCGGTACAAGCCGCGGCGCCAGGGCAGCAGGTCGTCTTCGCTGGCGTCGGCGCGCCCCGCCCCGCCGCGGGCCCCCACCCAAGCCGCCCGGGCGGGAACGCGAACGCCCAACCCGGCCGGG
>JAIBEO010000133.1 GCA_019459185.1 Rhizobium sp.
GGGGGGGGGCGGGGGGGCTCCGTGCTGCGCGGGCCCCCCCGGGGGGGGGGGGGGGGTGTCGGCCCTGGGGGGGGGGGCGCGCCGCCAGTTCTTCCGTGGCCGGCTCGGGGCCGAACACGCTCTGGGTGCCGTCGAGCATCCAGACCTCGCCCTCGCGGCCGCTGGCCCAGTCACCGGCGGCGATGCGCGCGGCCAGCACGGCGTTGAACATCTCCGAACGCGCGGCCGACAGGTAGATCGAGCGCTGGTCGCGGTGCACGCGCTGGCCGGCGAACATGCGGCGCGCGGCTTCGACGTTGTCGCCCTCGCGGCCGAAACGCTGCACGCCGAAATAGTTCGGCAGGCCGCCGGCGGCGATCGCGGCGAGGCGCTGGCCGATGGCGTCCGGCTCGCCGGCCACTTCGCGCAGTACCAGCTCGAAGCGGTTGCCCTTGAGCGCGCCGCGCGGCAGCTTGCGGTTGTGCCAGGCACTGTCGAGCACGCGCAGTTCTTCGTCCTGCAGCGCCGCCAGGTCGGGCGCCACGCGCTTGGGCAGGTGCACGGAAAAACGCTGGCGGGTGACGGCGTGGCGGTCCTTCAGGCCGGCATAACCGACGCCCATCTCGGGGATACCGGCCCAGCGCGCCAGGCGCTTGGCGATGTGCACGGTGTTGGCGCCGCGCTTTTCCACGGTGAGCAGCAGGTGCTCGCCCTGCCCCGTGGGTTCGAAGCCCGGGATCTCCTCGACCACGAAATCCTCCGGCGCGACGCGGTAGAGCGCCGACAGCACCGGCGCGCCGAAACCACCCGGCAGCGTGCTCACGCGCGCACCAGCAGCGCCACGGCCATGGCCGCCAGGCCTTCGCCGCGGCCGGTGAAACCGAGCTTTTCCGAGGTGGTGGCCTTGACGCTGACGGCGTCGACGGCGATGCCCAGGTCGGCGGCCAGGTTCGCCCGCATCGCCGGCGCATGCGCGGCCACCCTGGGCCGCTCGCAGACCACGGTGACGTCGGCATTGCCCACGCGCCAGCCGCGTTCGGCCAGCAGCGCCTGGCAGTGGCGCAGGAACACGCGGCTGTCGCAGTCCTTCCAGCGCTCGTCGGAAGGCGGGAAATGCACGCCGATGTCACCCAGCGCCAGCGCGCCCAATAGCGCGTCGCACAGCGCATGGATCACCACGTCGCCGTCGGAATGCGCCAGCACGCCGCGCTCATGCTCGATGCGCACACCACCCAACACCACGTGGTCGCCTTCGCCGAAGGCGTGCACGTCGTAACCCTGTCCTATGCGGATGTCTATCATTTTATTTTTTGCCACGGATGACACGGATAAGAGCCGATAAACACGGATAAAGCGGAATAGAAGGGAAAAGCGACCACGCCGGATGCCGATTCTGAACCCAAACCGCTCTATCCGTGTTTATCGGCTCTTATCCGTGCAAATCCGTGTTCAAGCTGTTTGCCCCACACGCGCCAGGAGGAACTCGGCCAACGCGAGGTCGGCGGGCGTGGTGATCTTCAAATTGTCTTCGCTGCCTTCGACCAGGCAGGGCTTGAGGCCCAGGCGTTCCATGGCCATGGCTTCGTCGGTGACCCTGAGGCCGGCGCCGAGCGCGGCCAGCAGGGCGCGGGTGAGGCCGCCGCGGCGGAACAGCTGCGGCGTGAGCGCGCGCCAGAGCCATTCGCGCGGTTCGGTGGCGGCGCTGCGGCCGGCCTGGTCGGCGCGCTTGAGCGTGTCGCGCACCGGCGCCGCCAGCAGCGCGCCCACCGGGTCGCCCTGCCCCACCGCCAGCAGCCGCGCCAGGTCCTGGCGGCGCAGGCAGGGGCGCGCGGCGTCGTGCACAAGAACCCACTGGTCGTCGCTGACCGAGGCCGGCAGCGCCTGCAGGCCGGCCAGCACCGAATCGGCGCGTTCGCCGCCGCCGATGCAGGTGATCACAGGCTTGCCGCCGATGTCGCGCCAGCCCGGCCAGTCGTGGTCGTCGGCGGCCAGGGCCACCACCACGCCGTCCACGTCGTCGTGGTCGAGCACGGCACGCAGGCTGTGTTCGATGACCGGGCGGCCGGCCAGCATCAGGTACTGCTTGGGGGTTTCGGCGCCGAAACGCGTGCCGCGGCCGGCGGCGGGCACCACCGCCCAGGTCACGGCCGGGGCTCCGGTTCGACCGGCGGCACCGAGGCAGTGGGCGGCGCGCCGTCGGGCGCTGTCGGTTCGACCACGCGGTAGAAGGTTTCGCCCGGCTTGATCATGCCCAGCTCGCTGCGCGCGCGGTCCTCGACCGCGGCTTCGCCCGACTTCAGGTCCTCCACCTCGGCCGACAGCGCGTCATTGCGCTGCTGCAGCCGGGCGTTCTCGCGCCGCTGGTCCTCGACGCGCACCTGGAGCTGGCGCGCCTCGCGCATGCCGCCATCGCCCCACCAAAGCTTCGCCTGCAGGCCCGCGAAGGCCAGCAGCAGCAAGGCGTAGAGCCACCAGCGGCGCAAGGGCCGGGCTCAGCGCTTGAGGCTGATGAAGGCGTCGCGGCCGGCGTAGCGTGCCTTGGCGCCCAGCGCTTCCTCGATGCGCAGCAGCTGGTTGTACTTGGCCACGCGGTCGCTGCGGCAGAGCGAACCGGTCTTGATCTGGGTGGCGGTGGTGGCCACGGCGATGTCGGCGATGGTGGTGTCCTCGGTCTCGCCCGAACGGTGCGAAACGATGGCCGCGTAGCGCGCGCGGTCGGCCATGGCGATGGCCTCGAGCGTCTCGGTGAGCGTGCCGATCTGGTTCACCTTGATCAGGATGGCGTTGGCCACGCCCTGGTCGATGCCGTCCTTGAAGATCTTCGGGTTGGTGACGAACAGGTCGTCGCCCACCAGCTGCACCTTGCCCGACAGGCGCTCGGTGAGCAGCTTCCAGCCGGCCCAGTCATGCTCGGCCATGCCGTCCTCGATGGTGATGATCGGGTACTGCGCGCTCCAGCCGGCCAGGAAGTCGACGAACTGTTCCGGCGACAGGCGCTTGCCCTCGCCCACCAGGTTGTACTTGCCGTTGTCGAAGAACTCCGAGCTGGCCACGTCCAGGCCCAGCAGCACGTCCTCGCCGGCCTTGTAGCCGGCCTTGCCGATGGCCTCGAGGATGACCTCGATGGCTTCCTCGTTGCTCTTGAGGTCCGGCGCGAAGCCGCCCTCGTCGCCCACCGCGGTGCCCAGGCCCTTGCCCTTGAGCACGGACTTGAGCGAATGGAAGATCTCGGTGCCGGCGCGCAGCGATTCGGCGAAGCTGTCGAAGCCCACCGGCAGCACCATGAATTCCTGCATGTCCACGTTGTTGTCGGCGTGGGCGCCGCCGTTGATGATGTTCATCATCGGCACCGGCAGCGCGACTTCCCGGCCGGCGGCGAGGTGCGCCCACAGGGGCTGGCCCTTGGCGGCGGCCACGGCGTGGGCGTTGGCCAGCGACACGCCGAGCAGCGCGTTCGCGCCCAGGCGGCCCTTGTTCTCGGTGCCGTCGAGGTTGATCAGCTTCCTGTCCAGGCCGGCCTGGTCGGCGCCGTCGAATCCCTTGAGCGATTCGGCGATGGTGGTGTTGACGTTGGCCACGGCCTTGCGCACGCCCTTGCCCAGGTAGCGGCTCTTGTCGCCGTCGCGCAGCTCCACCGCCTCCTTGGTGCCGGTGGACGCGCCCGAGGGCACGGCGGCGCGGCCCACGTGGCCCGTGGACAGGGTGACTTCGGCCTCGAGGGTCGGGTTGCCGCGGCTGTCAAGGATTTCGCGGGCGTGGACGTGGCTGATCGTGGTCATGTCGGCTCTTGGCAATTTGTGGGATTACTTGTCTGAACGCGGATCAAAGCGGATGGACACGGATAAGAGCGGATGAAGGAGAACAATGAGTGCGCTATCCGCCTTTATCCGTGTCCATCCGCTTTGATCCGCGTTTACAAATCAGCGGTCCGCCATCTCGAGGAAACCGGACGCCTTGGTGACGCGGTCGAGTTCGAGCAGGGTTTCGAGCAGGGCGGCCATCTTCGGCAGCGGCCAGGCGTTGGGGCCGTCGCTGAGGGCCTTGTCCGGGTCGGGGTGGGTTTCCATGAACAGGCCGCTGATGCCCACCGCCACCGCCGCGCGCGACAGCACCGGCACGAATTCGCGCTGGCCGCCGCTCTTGCCGCCGGCGCCGCCGGGCAGCTGCACGCTGTGGGTGGCGTCGAACACCACCGGGCAGCCGGTGTCGCGCATGACGCTGAGCGAGCGCATGTCGGAAACGAGGTTGTTGTAGCCGAAGCTGACGCCGCGCTCGCAGGCCATGATCTGCTGGTTGCCGGTGGCGCGCGCCTTGTCGGTGACGTGCTTCATTTCCCAGGGTGAAAGGAACTGGCCCTTCTTGATGTTCACCGGCTTGCCGGCGCTGGCGACCTTCTGGATGAAGTCGGTCTGGCGGCACAGGAAGGCCGGCGTCTGCAGCACGTCCACCACCGCGGCCACTTCGTCCATCGGGGTGTATTCGTGCACGTCGGTGAGTACCGGCACGCCGAGCTGGCGCTTCACTTCCGCCAGCACCTTCAGGCCGGCTTCCAGGCCCGGGCCGCGGAAGCTGGTGCCCGAGGTGCGGTTGGCCTTGTCGAAGCTGGACTTGAAGATGAAGGGGATGCCGAGCTTGCCGGTGATTTCCTTCAGGCGCCCGGCCGTTTCCATCTGCAGCTCAAGCGATTCGATGACGCAGGGGCCGGCGATGAGGAAGAAGGGCTGGTCCAGCCCGACCTTGAAGCCACACAGTTCCATCAGGCACCTCCCACTGTAGGGGGGGGGGGGGGGGGGGGGGGGGGGGGGGCGGGGGGGCGGGGGGGGGCGGG
>JAIBEO010000166.1 GCA_019459185.1 Rhizobium sp.
CCGCAGTGGTCGTCCTGGCTGCCCGCGCTCCCAGCATCCGGCGCCTGGGGTTCCTGGCCACCGGATCGTCGGCGTTCGAGGAGCCGTCACCCGGGCGGTCGCGCCGGGCGCGTGCCTGCAGCTCGCGGCGCGGGCACGGCCATCTGGCTCCGGCCTGGCTTGTCAGGTGCGCGGGGCTGCCAGCGGCGGGCTTTGCTCAGGCCTGGCGTTGGCCGCGGGGTGGGGCATCGGTGGTTGCGCCAGCGCTGGCCGCGCCGTAACGTCTGGGCCTAACCAATCATTCAAGCCGACGTCGCTCCGCGACGCGGCTTAACTCAGGCGTTAGGCGTAATGACCAAACTTCGCGCCGTACTTACTGCAGTCCTATTCATTGCGAGTTGTGTTGCCCTATTGGGTGCGCACAACCTCGCAGATGTCACGCTTCGAGCATACTCGGAGTCTCACATCGAGTCATTTGGCCCTCGCATTCCAGCGTTCTCGATTGAGATTGCTGCTTACATGCGTAACAGCGCACTTCTATGCTTTGGCACTTTGGGTTTCTCGCTGGGCATGGCTACTCTGGCTTGGTTCCGATCCGCCACGTTTGAAGCTAGATTGGGCTGGATATCTGTACTTTCGTCTATCAATTACCACGTCGCATTCTTTCTTATCGGTGCCATCACCATTGGCTTCTTCGTCCTGCCAAAGCTAGCGAATGGCGCCTAACTAATCATTCAAGCCGACGTCGCTCCGCGACGCGGCTTAACTCAGGCGTTAGGCGTATGAAGCGGGCCGCACTTCTGATAGCTCTATGCACAACCGCCTGCACATCCAGCCAAGAGCGTGTGCGTTATGCGCCGATGTCTACGGAGGTCTACTTTCACTCCTGGTATCACGGCTACTACTTGCATTCCATCTATGGCGTTGGGCGACTTGGAGAATATGACGGTGAGCCATACGTGCTCTGCGGAACAGAGCGCGTCCCGATACGAGCGGTCTTTGACACCCACATGTATGCTGGGCGCGAGCCTGGGCCCGGTCAAACTCAGGCTGAGGTCACTTCCCATAATCAGGCTGTGCTTTCTAGGTTTTCTGAAGCTGGCGTCAGTTGCCGAATACCTCCGCAATGGGCGCAGGACGCCTAACTAATCATTCAAGCCGACGTGCCTTCGGCACGCGGCTTAACTCAGGCGTTAGGGCTCACATGCACACCATCGCGGACCCTGTGATAGGCCAATTGGAGCTTCTCGATAGTGTGGGATCGTGGCAGCGGGCCTTTGAGCTCCCGGGCTTTCCCCCAGCGGAGCTGCACCTTGAGGCGAACGTGGTGATGGGCGCGGCCGGCGATAGTGTCTTCCAATGGCCTGCTCCCTCGCGGGAGCAGCAGGCTACTTTTCTTGCCCTCGAGAAGAACGCCGCCTCTATCGCAGAGCAGTGCATAGCCATGCTTGCCGAGCAAGCTGCTTTACACGGTGCTCTCTTTGATAGTCCTCGACCACGGCCAGTCATCGTCATAGGCACGGAAGAAGAGATTGCAACCTTTCATTTCGCGGTCTCCTGGGAGCCTGAGCACGGATGTACCCTTCGGCTCGACGGCCTAGAAGTGTCAACGCTAGAGTGAGCCCTAACTAATCATTCAAGCCGACGTCGCTCCGCGACGCGGCTTAACTCAGGCGTTAGGCCTGTAGTCGCTCAGGTTGCTTCGGCCCGTTTGCGGGCCGTTCCTGTTTCCGGGCTTCGGCTAGTCAGGCGGTAGTTCCCGCTGCCCGCGCTGGCGGCATCTGGCACGTGTTGGCCGC
>JAIBEO010000180.1 GCA_019459185.1 Rhizobium sp.
CCCCCCCCCCCCCCCCGCTCCTACAGTGGTGGCGACGGCCCCGGTGGAAGTCGCGGCAACGACGGCGCCCGCAGCGGCCCCCGCCGTGGCGCACATCGCACCCGCCACCCCCGAACCCCCGCAGCCCGCCACCGCCCCCATCACCGAAGCCGCCGCCCAGGCCATCCTCGGCCAATACACCGCCGCCTACGCCAGCGGCGACATCCGCAGCCTGATGCGCCTGTTCACCCGCGACGCCACCAACAACCGCGGCAACCGCGACGCCATCGCCTACGACTACCAGGAGCTGTTCTCGTCCAGCGAAACCCGCGAGATAACGCTCAGCACCACCGGCTGGCTGGCCTCGGGCGGCACGGCCACCGTGCTGGCCAAGTACGAAGCGAAGGTGAAGCGCCCCGGCCGCTGGCTGCCCGGCACCAGCCGCGGCGACATCCGCTTCGATTTCGCCTACGAGAACGGCGCGCTGCGTATCCGGAACATCCGCCATGACTGAGGCGCGGCGCCCGCTCTGGCTGTGGCTGGCGCTGGCGGTGCTGCTGTTCGCCGGGTGGCGCGTGGCGGCGCTGGGGTTGGCGGATCATTACGCGCGCAGTAATCCGGAGCGGGCCTTGTTCTGGCGTGGGGACCACCCTGACGCGCTGTTGGCACGTGCGGAGCAGTTGATCAGCAGGCGTGGAGACGGTGGCGAAGTGGCGGAGTTGGCAAGGCTGGCGCTGCGCGCCGATCCGCTGGATGGACGGCCCTACCGCGTGCTGGCCCAGCTGGCTGTGCGTGAAGGCAACGAAGCCCGCGCCGCCGAACTGTTCGCGTTGGCCGCGCGCCGCGCGCCGCGCGACCGCCCGGCGCACATCTGGCTGCTGGGCTACCACCTGCAGAACAATCGCCCCGCCGAGGCCCTGCAGCACCTGGACACGCTGCTTCGCATCCAGCCAAGCCTGTTCGCGAGGTTCGAACCGCTGCTGCTGGCCTTGGCTGGCGAATCCGCCGCGCACGCCGCCTTGGCCGATACGCTGGCCAAGAGCCCGCCTTGGCGCGCCGGCTTCCTGGCCGTGGCCAGCGCCAAGGGCGGCGACGCCTTGGCCATGGCCCCTCTGTTCGAACAACTGCGCCGCGGCCCGGGCGGTCTGGCCGACTCCGAGCTTGGCCCCTGGCTCGACCGCCTGGTGCGCGAAGGCCGGGTGGGGCAGGCCTACCTGCTGTGGGCCGGCCAGCTGCCAAAGGAAAAACTGACCGCGCTCGGCAATGTTTACAACGGCGGCTTCGAACACGAACCCGCCCCGGTGGGCTTCGACTGGCGCCTCGGCCGCGTGCCCGGCGCCCGCATCGAACGGCTGTCCACCGAGGGCGCCGGCGGCCGGCTGGCCCTGCGCGTGGCCTTCGAGGACCGCCGCGTGCCCTTCGCCCACGTGCGCCAGATGCTGGCCCTGCCGCCCGGCCGCTACCGGCTGGCTCTGCGCGCCAAGGCCGACAGCCTGCGCACCGACCGCGGCCTGGTGTGGCAGCTGGCCTGCGTGGCCGGCGGCAAAGCCTTGGGCGAGACCCCACCGCTGATGGGCCACACGCCCTGGCGCACCCTTGAACTGGAGTTCGAAGTGCCGGCCGGCTGCGAGGGCCAATGGCTCACCCTGCGGCTGCCGGCGCGCATCCCGGCCGAGCAGCGCATCGGCGGCCGGGCCTGGTTCGATGACCTGAAAATCAGCCGTCTTCCGTAGCCAGTTAATGTAGCTAAACCATTGATCGGATAGGCCGGTGAGGTAAATTCCCACTTGCATCGTCCACCGCTCGGACGTACCCTGCCAAAACCTGTCCCTGACAGCGCCCCCCAAAGGAGCACCACCATGATCAAGCTCAGCACCCTCGTCGCCGCCTCGCTGCTGGCTGGCAGCGCGTTTGCCGCTGATTCCGTCGCCACCCTGTCCGCGCAGGAAGGCACCGTGCTGGTGAACCAAGGCGAAGAATTCACCACCGCCGCCGAAGCCCAGGCCCTGAGGGCCGGCGACCGCGTGATGCTGATGGAAGGCGCCAGCGCCACCATCACTTTCGCCGACGGCTGCGCCCTGCCGCTGGTGGCCGGTTCGCTGGTGGAAATGCCGGCCCAGTCGCCGTGCGCCGGCGCCGTGGTCACCATGCAGCAGGTTGGTCCCACCGTGGCCCAAGCCCCTGGCGACGACAACAAGAAGTATACGGTGCGTGACAGGAAGACCGGTGCCACCTACCTGGTGTTTGGCACCGCCCTCGCGCTCATCATTGCCGAGATCTCGGGCGACAACTACAGCATCGAGCCGGAACCGTCGGCCAGCCCGTAAGGGCCGTCGCGGCGCTATGCGGGAAAGGCCACCATCGGGTGGCCTTTTTCATTGCCGTGCTGGAACGGCAAGCGCGTCCGCTATCATTCGGTGACGCTCCCGCCCAGGACGGCCGCTGTGCACGCCATGAATTCCACGCCATTGCCCGCAAGCTTGCAGGCACCGCTGGCCGCGGCCGTGCTGGCAGCCGCGCTGCTGCTGGGCGGCGGCCAGGGCGCGCTGGGTGACAGCGCCGTGCAGCTGCTTTCGCTGATACTGCTGGCGCTGTGCCTGTGGCGGCACGCCAGCGAGGCCGAAGCCAAGCTGCCGCGCTTGGCCTGGCTGGCCGCGCTGCCGCTGGCCTTGCCCGCGTTGCAGCTGCTGCCACTGCCTGAAAGCCTGTGGCTGCTGCCCGACGCGCGGGGTGAACTGGCCACCGAGCTTTCCGCGGCCGGCGTGGACGCTGCACACCGCATGAGCTTGGTGCCCCTGGCCACCGAACGCGCCTTCGCCTGGTTGCTACCGGCCGTGGCGTTGTTCCTGGCGGGCTTGCAGCTTCCCCATGCCCAACGCGTGGGCTTGCTCAAGGTCATGGTGACCGGTGCCGCGCTGAGCGTGGTGCTGGGCCTGGCGCAGCTGTTCGGTGGCCCGGACAGCGCGCTTCGTTTCTACAGCAACACCAACGTGAGGCAGGCCGTGGGTTTCTTCGCCAACCGCAACCACCTGGCCAGCCTGCTGGTGGTGGCGCTGCCGCTGGTGGTGGTGGGCAGTTCGCGTTGGCTCTCGAGGCGCGCGGAATGGGACGCGCGCACGGTTCTGGGCCTGGTGGCCGGTGCTGGCCTGGTGGTGCTGCTGATGCTTGGCATTGCGATGGCGCGTTCGCGCGCCGGCATGGTGCTGGGCATGCTAGGGCTGCTGCTCAGCCTGCCGCTGGCGCTGCGGCTGCGGCACCGCCGCGGAACCCGCCGTGCGCTGGTCGTGGCGGTGGCACTGGGTTTTTCGCTGGCGGTGCAGTTCGCGCTGTTCGGCATCCTGCAGCGGCTGGAAAGGGACCCGCTCGATGACGCCCGCTTCCAGTACTTGGGCGTGGTGGACGCCGTGGCCCGCCAGCACTCGCCGCTGGGCGCCGGCCTGGGTGGGTTCCGCCGCGCGTTCGAAGCCGAAGATCCCGCGCCCACCCGGGTGTACGTCAACCACGCCCACAGCGACTGGGCCGAGCTGTGGCTGGAAGGCGGCTGGCCGGGCTGGGCGCTGGCGGGGGCCGCCGTGGCCGGGCTTCTGGTTTGCGGCTGGCGCGTGTGGCGTACCCCGGCGGATGCCAGCCCCGCAGTGCGCGACTTTTCCCGTGCCGCTTGGGTGGGGGTGTTCCTCCTGGCGCTGCACTCCGTGGCCGACTACCCACTGCGCACCACGGCGCTCTTGGCGGTTGCCGGCCTGCTGGCCGCGCAGGCGGTGGCGGTGCGAGAAATTCGTTTGTCCAAGGCGCCTGAAGCGGCTAGGCTGGAGTCCCTGTTCAACCCGTGAACACGGCCGCATGCCCCCGGTTGCCGACGAACTGAGCATCACCATCCTGCGCCGCCTGGCCGACGCGCCCGCTGCGAACCAACGCGAGCTGGCCCAGCATGCCGGCGTTTCCCTGGGCCGCCTGAACTACGCCCTGCGCGCCCTTGTGGACAAGGGCTGGGTGAAGGTGGGCAACTTCAGCCGCAGCCAGCACAAGTTGGGTTACGCCTACTTGCTTACGCCGCGCGGCATCGAGGCCAAGGCCCATCTCACCAAGCGTTTCCTGGCCCGCAAGCTGCGCGAGTACGACGCGCTGCGCGCCGAAATCGAGCGACTGCAGCGCGAAGTCGACGTTGCCCATACGAACCCAAGTGAGCAGAACCGATGACCCGACTGGAAGACACCCGCATCGCCATCATCGGCCTGGGCTACGTGGGCCTGCCGCTGGCCGTGGAGTTCGGCAAGCACTTCGACACCACCGGCTACGACATACGCGCGGCGCGCATCGCCGAGCTGCGAGCCGGCCGGGACAGCACCCTGGAGTGCAGCGCCGAAGAACTGGCCGCGGCCACGCGTCTGCGCTACACGGACGCGCTGGAGGACATCGCCGGCTGCAATGTGTACATCGTCACCGTGCCCACGCCCATCGACGACGCCAAGCGGCCCGACCTGACGCCACTTGTGAAGGCCAGCGAGGCCATCGGCCGCGTGCTGAAGAAGGGCGACACCGTGGTGTACGAAAGCACCGTGTACCCCGGCTGTACCGAGGAAGACTGCGTGCCCATCCTGGAGCGCGTGAGCGGCCTCAAGTTCAACCAGGACTTCTACTGCGGCTACAGCCCCGAGCGCATCAACCCGGGCGACAAGGCCCACCGCTTGCCCAACATCAAGAAGGTGACCAGCGGCAGCACGCCCGCCGTGGCCGCCTTCGTGGACGCGCTGTACGGCCGCATCATTACCGCCGGCACGCACAAGGCGCCCAGCATCAAGGTGGCGGAAGCGGCCAAGGTGATCGAGAACACCCAGCGCGACCTCAATATCGCCCTGGTGAACGACCTGGCCATCCTGTTCAACAAGCTGGGCATCGACACCCTGGACGTGCTGGAGGCCGCCGGCACCAAGTGGAACTTCCTGCCGTTCCGTCCGGGTCTGGTGGGCGGGCACTGCATTGGCGTGGACCCCTACTACCTGACCCATAAAGCCCAGCAGGTGGGCCACCACCCGGACGTGATCCTAGCCGGGCGCCGCACCAACGACGGCATGGGTGCCTACGTGGCCGAGCAGGTGATCAAGCTGATGGTGCGCAAGGGCATCAACCCGGTGGGGGCGCGGGTGCTGGTGCTGGGGTTGGCGTTCAAGGAGAACTGTCCGGATCTGCGGAACACCAGGGTTATAGACATCATTCGCGCCCTAGAGAGCCTGGGTCTTGCCGTGGACGTTCATGATCCCTGGGTCAGTGAGATTGAGGCAGAAACCGAACTTGGCGTGTCGTTGGTGAATCAACCATTGGCCGGCAGCTACGATGGCGTCGTTCTGGCAGTGGCCCACCAGGAGTTTCTCGGATCGACCGCGCAGGATCTGGTGGCTTACGGGAAAAGCGCGGCCAGCGTTATCTACGACGTGAAGGGACTTATCCCGAGAGATGCAGCAGACGGGCGGCTGTAACACCAGGGCGGCTTTATCCGCTGCGTATTGTGGTTCGTGTTGTTGACCCGCCCCTCCAGAAAGGGGAGGGACATGTCGAGCCCTGGTCTTTCAGGAAAAGCGGATCTCGCGCTGCATTACATCGGATTGGGTGTAGATCCTTTCCCGCATCTTCATGCGCTTCCGGTGGCGGATCACGTTGTTTAGGTGCCGAACCTTATCGTAGAGGCCGCAGGCCCGCAGCAGCTTGCGGAGCGACACGAACCGATGGCGCTTGGAACGGTCGTAATCCCGGATGTTCTGGATCTGACGATCTTCCAGGCCGGTGGTCTTGGCAAAGGCGTAGACGTCCCGGCGCATCTGCTCGGTGTCCAGAAGGCTGCCGTTGAATTCCTTGAAATGCAGCTCCCACATCACGCACTTCAATGCGTTCTCGATGTTGAATCGAGCCAGCCACGTTTCCCGTTGCGGCCATTTCTCCAGGGTCCGCTCGATGTCGTTCAGGACCGTGGGGAATACCACGTCAATCTCAAGGCCGCGCCATTTCTCGCATCCCGGCCATTTCTCCTTGTAGTGTCCCAACCCATTGATCGTCGTGGCCGAGAAATTGCTCTTGTTCCCGATCGGGTGGTACATCATCTCGTCTATCCGGACGCATCGATCCGCGAGCAGAAGCAACGCAATGGCCGATGTGTAGTCGGGTGAAATTGGTCGGAACAGTTCACCCCAGATTTCGCGGGCGCGGGTGCTCAGCTCCCGGCGATAGCCGGAATTCAAAGCCCTGGGGATGGGCTGGCCATAGACGTTACTGGTCTCGAAGCCACGGAACTGAAGGAACTCCGCCAGCACCTCGTCCGAACGTTCGACAACGCAGTGGATCGGCGGCGGCCCGCCCGTGCCGCAGTGCGTCTTCTGGATATGGTCGAACTTCTGGCCAGGCCAGAAAAAGATATCCGGATCAGTCTGCTCCACGACGCCCGCCAGCAATGCCAAGACGCCGGGTCGCATGAGCCAGCGATCGGCCATGAAAAGGACGTATCGTCCCTTCGCCGGCAGACTGCATGCCTCCCAGTTCTCATCCATCTCAAGCGTGCCACCCGTCTCGGTTATCCGAACCTTGTGACGCTCGGGGCCGAGTTCGGACAGCCAAGCCTGAAGCTGTCCCTTTTCGCGAACTGAGTTGTCGGAAACAAGGATCTCGAAGTCCTGGAAGGACTGATCCAGAATGGATCGAATCGACCGGCTCGCGGTCTCAAAGCGGTCCCGGGAAGGGACGCAAATGCTGAAAAGAGGCTCGGTGGTCATGTTCTATTGGTGAGCGAGTCCTAACGATGGTTCGGCACTTCGCTGGAGGGTTTAAGGCGCATGATGCGCGCGGGAACGCCCGCGACTATAGCGCGCTCTGGAACATCCTTGGTTACGACGGCTCCGGCCCCAACGACGGACCAGCTGCCCAACGTTCGTCGGGGCAGGACCGTCGCGCCCGCGCCGATAAGCACCCCTTCGCCCGTCGTGACGATTCCCGCCACTGTCACGCCGGGGGCGATGAAATTGGTGGCGCCGATTCGTGTCTCATGCGAGATCACGCTGCCGGCGTTGATGCACGAGTTGTCACCGATCTCCGTCTCGGCCTGCAGGATCACGCCGTCCTGGATATAGACGCCGATGCCGATCCGCGCACCAGAGACATCGACCGCGGGGTGGACGAAGTTGTCATGCAAGAATCCCAGCTCCGTGACCGCGCGCGATGTCGCATACCTGGTTTCCGCATCGCGCGTGATGAGGTTGACGAATCGCCTGTCGCGGGGCCAGTCCGAGATGACATCGAATCCGCCAAACACAGGTAAGCCACAGAACATGGTGCCCTTCTTCGCGGGATCATTGTCGACGAACCCCAGAAATCGCCGTGTGTCTCCGGCTGCCCGCAGGGCAGCCAGCATGCGGCCGGTTTCCGGGTTGTTGGCGCCGATGAAGACGATCTCAGTCACGCGCGCTGCCCGCAGACGCCGAATCCAAACACTCCCTCAGGACGCCAACGACCCGGGCAATGTCGTCATCGCTCATGTCGTGGTAACTGGGCAGGTTTATTGCCCGCTTGGCGATGTCATGGGCAACGACGTTGCCGGGAACGTCCGGGAACATCGGCATGGTCGAAAGCGGGTGGAAGAATACCCTGGCGTCGATGTTGGCCTTCTTGAAGGCAGAAAGCAGTTGCTCCCTTGAAACGCCGGTTTCGGGTGCGAGTACGGCAGTGGGCATCCACGCGGAGTTGATGGTCCCGGCAGGCTCAGGGTTGATCGAGACGCCCCCAATCAATGCAACGGCATCCCGGTACTTCGCGAAGATCTCGCGCTTCCGGCCAACAAGTTCCTCGATCCGTTCAATCTGGGCGCATCCGAGCGCGGCCTGGATGTTCGACATCTTGTACTTGAAGCCGATGACCTGTGACCAGAATTGGTGCGTCTCCCCGGGCACGCGGCCGTGGTTGTTCAGCGTCAGCACTTTGTGGTTCAGCTTGGGATCACTCGTCACGAACATACCGCCCTCGCCGGTCGTCATGGTCTTCGTCCCGTGGAACGAGTACGCTCCAAAGAGTCCACGCGAGCCTGCCTTACGGTCACCCCATGCGGAGCCCAGGGCTTCGGCTGCATCCTCGATAATGGGCACGCCGTGGCGCTGGCCAATTTCCAGCAATGCATCCATGTCGCACAAGTTGCCGTAGAGGTGGGTGGCAATGATCGCCTTCGTGCGGGGCGTAATCGCGGTCCTGGCCTTCTCAGGGTCAATGCACCAACTGTCGGGGAGCACGTCCACGAGGACCGGAGTCGCGCCAAGGTGAACGATCACCGACGCCGCGGCAATCCAATTGGTGTCGGCCAGAATCACCTCGTCGCCCGGCCCAACGCCGATCGCAGACATTCCCATGTGCAGTGCGCCGGTGCAGCTCGACGTTGCGATGGCAAAGGTGGCGCCAATGTACTTGGCGAAACCAGCTTCGAGCCTGTGGATGTAGTCGTAGCAGTGAGGCCCCCAGCCGTTACGGGCGGCGTCGGTCGCATACTCCACTTCAAGATCAGTGATTGATGGCTTGGAGTAGTGAATTCGGGACAACATGTTGGCAGCTCCGTAGGGATGCAGGATCTCAGGCCGATCGTAGGCCAGAAAAGTATCAGAAGGGCGTCCGCACAGGGACCGGACGGATCTGCGAAAGCGTCTTGAGGCCCTGGTCCCGCGCGGAAAGGGACGTGACGGGGAGCGGCCAATGGACCGCCACCTCCGGGTCGTCGTACCTAAGGCCATCTTCGAGCTCGGGGGCATAGGCAGCGCTGTTGAAATAGATGATCTCGCAATCGTCCGTCAGCGCTTGAAACCCGTGGGCAAATCCGGCGGGCAGATAGAGCATGTCGCGATTCTCCGAGGTCAGCTCGATCCCCGCCCACTTCCCAAACGTCGCCGATCCCTCACGCAAATCAACGCCGACATCGAAGATCGCGCCTCGAATGCATCGGACCAGCTTTACTTCACTGGAGGGCGGATACTGAAAATGTAGTCCGCGCACCGTGCCCTTGCGAACCGTGAGGGAGTTGTTGACCTGCGACCAAGCCGTCGACAGGCCATGCTGCGCGAACTCCGTGCCGCAGAACAGGCGGGCAAAGAAGCCGCGATCGTCTCCGCGGGGCTGAAGCGAAATTCGAACCAGGTCTGGAACGTCAAGTCGTGTGTAGTTCATGTTCAAACTGTGCAATCTGTTCCAGGGTCTTCTGCCGGATGGATTTCGCGTCCGCACCCACCGCGGTCCGGTACCAGTCGACCGTTTCGGCTACTGCGCGTGCGAAGCCCCAGTTGGGTTCCCAGCCGAGACGGTTGCGGGCGCGGCTGGTATCGAGGGCCAATAGGGTCGCCTCATGCTGGCGTGGCGCATCCTGATCAAGTGCGCGCCAGCGGCCAGGCCAGCGGGCGAGGGCCATCTCCGCTAATCGTTGCACAGTCTGCGCAGCGTCGGGGTCGGGGCCGAAATTGAAGGCGTCTTGGTAGTGCGGGGAGGTGTCCGAGTGCATGGTCTGCGCCAGCAGCAGGTATCCCCATATCGGATCGAGGACGTGTTGCCATGGACGGATCGAGCCTGGGTTGCGCACCACCACTTCCTCATTGCGGGCAAGCGCCCGCATGATGTCGGGCACGATCCGGTTCTCCGACCAATCGCCACCGCCGATCACGTTGCCAGCCCTGGCCGTCGCCAGCCTGACCTTGCCGCCCGGCGCGAAGAAACTCTTCCGCCAGTTCTGCGCGACCAGCTCGGTGGCCGCTTTGGAGGCGCTATAGGGGTCGTGGCCGCCCAGAGGGTCGACTTCGCGGTACCCGAATTCCCATTCGTTGTTTGCATAGACCTTGTCCGTCGTCACTACAACGACGGTGCAGGGCGCATCCAGCTGGCGAACCGCCTCCAGAACGTGGGCGGTTCCCATGACGTTGGTCGACCAAGTCTCGAGCGGGTCGCGGTAGCTCTTCAGGACGAGAGGTTGGGCAGCAAGATGGAACACCACTTCCGGCGCGGCCTCGGCAACGAGGGATCGGACTCGGTCCGCATCGCGAATGTCGGCGATATGGCTGTCCATGCCGCCTGAAAGCGCCAGCTGGTCGAACAGTGCCGGCTCACCTTCGGGCTCCAGCGCGATCCCCGTGACGCGCGCGCCCGCCGCCGTGAGCCATAGTGAAAGCCATGAGCCCTTGAATCCGGTATGTCCCGTTACGGTGACTCGTCGCCCGGACCAAAAACCTTTGAGACGAGACTCGATCACGGGGCCTTGTCCCAAATCTTCCATGGCGCGCGGTTGCTGTTCCAGAGACCCTCGAGCATGGTCTTGTCCCGCAGCGTGTCCATAGGCTGCCAGAAGCCTTTGTGCTTGTAGGCTTCGAGTTGGCGTTCCTCAGCGATGCGATCGAGGGGGCCGACCTCCCAGCTGGTTTGGTCGCCTTCGATGTAATCGAAGACCCTTGGCGACAACACGAAGAAGCCACCGTTGATCCAGCCGGAACCTTCGGCCGGCTTCTCGGTAAATCGGGAAACAATGGTGCCGTCCAGCTGGAGGGCGCCATAACGACCGGCCGGTTCCACGGCGGTCACGGTGGCCAGCTTGCCGTGGGAGCGGTGGAAGGCGATCAGCTTGCCGATGTCGATATCGGAGACGCCATCGCCATAGGTGAAGCAGAAGTCCTCCGCGTCACCGACATGATCCCGAACGCGCTTGAGCCGTCCGCCAGTCAATGTATTGGCGCCAGTCTCGACAAGGGTGACGCGCCATGGCTCGGCCATGTTCTGGTGAACGGTCACGGCGTTGGTCGACAGGTCCACAGTCAGGTCGGACATGTGGGCGGCGTAATTGATGAAATACTCTTTGATGATGTAGCTTTTGTATCCGCAGCAAATTACGAAATCATTGATTCCGTAGTGCGAGTACAGCTTCATGATGTGCCACAGGATGGGCTGGCTGCCGATCTCCACCATCGGCTTCGGCCGAAGGTGGGTCTCTTCTGAAAGACGTGTCCCGAGACCGCCTGCGAGAATGACTGCTTTCATTATGAAGTCCCTAGTACGCCTTTCGTATTGACCCGGGGGGCATGCCCTACGCTTAGTCTAGCCGAACGATGCCCCCTAACCCTTCAGGTTAACATAGGAAGACTTCTCATTTACTTGGCACCCACTCCTGGGTTGGAGGCGTTCTGTTGAGTATCCGCCCCTTTTTGTCCGAGCGGCGCAATCCGGGCCCGGTGTGTCATGGCTGACGCGACGTACCGCGCTGACATTGATGGGCTGCGAGCGATCGCCGTCATTTCCGTTGTGCTATTCCATGGGGAGATCGCGCTCGCTGGCGGGTTTCTGGGGGTCGATGTTTTCTTCGTCATCTCCGGCTATCTCATTTGCCGGCTGCTGCTCTCCGAGTTTGACCGGACCGGGCGCATATCCATTGCGGGTTTCTATGAGCGGCGCATCAGGCGCATATTCCCGGCGATGTTCGTGCTGTGCGCGCTCTGTGTGCCATTTGCGTTCCTGTGGATGTTCGACGCGGAGCGGAATTCATTTCTAGAATCCGCAATTGCCGCACTCCTTTTCGTCTCCAATTTCTTCTTCTATCAGGAGACCGGCTATTTTGCGGCGGCGGCCGAGCACAAGCCGCTTCTCCATTTCTGGAGCCTAGCCGTCGAAGAACAGTTCTATTTGGTCTTTCCGCTGTTTCTGATGGTGGCACACCGATTCGCGGGCCGGCGCGGTTTCTTCTGGGCGGCCGTGCTCGCGCTTGTTGCTTCCGCCGCCCTTATGGGGTGGGGTGCGACATACGCGCGATCTGCCGCGTTCTATCTGACGCCGTTTCGGGTGTGGGAACTGATGGCGGGCGCGCTAATGGCCACGGCACATCCGGACAAGCTTAGGGCGATCCCCCGCCAGCTGAGGGAGTGTGGAGTCTCGGCTGCCGCGATTCTCATCCTCGGGGCCATGATCTCTTACGATCCGTTGTCGGCGGAAACGTCATTTCCTTACATGCTGGCCGTAGTCGCAGGGTCCGCGGTGCTTGTGGCCGTTGGTCACGATACCTGGGTCGGTCGCTTGCTGGCGCTGCCGCCCGTCGTCGGTATTGGATTGATCAGCTATTCGACGTATCTGTATCACCAGCCCTTGTTTGCATTTGCACGTCTTCGGTCCCCGGAGGGCCTTACGCTCCATTTGGCTTGCTCCCTCTCAGTTCTGGCCTTCGTGCTGGGGTGGCTTAGCTGGAGATTGGTTGAAAAGCCGTTCCGGGGCCGATCGTCCCCGACCAGGCAGCGGGTTTTCCAGATCGCCACCCTCGCCACATTGGGCCTGACGGCAGTCTTGTTGACGATCCGCCTGTCTCCACTGCCCTCCCGTTTTCCCATACAAGTCGTTGCGCTTTCGGACACTCTGGCGGCTGGAACCTACGGGCTGTCGCCAGCCTGCCAGGCCGAGTGGGACAGCAATTTGGAGTGCATCACAGCAGAGGCCCCCCGAACGTTGCTCTGGGGCGACAGCTACGCCATGCACTTGGCCTACGGATTGGAGGCGGTGGGGGTCGGATTCCGGCAGGCTGCGCTTCCATCCTGCGCGCCAAAGATGAAGCCGGATCCTTCTCCACGTGGCCGTTATGAGGTGGAGTGCGCCACGTTCAACGCCGAGGTGGTGGCCTGGCTGAAGCATGAAGTGGCCGCGGGCCGGGTGGAGACGGTGATCATTTCCTCGCGGGACTACGGCGTTCGGGCGGGCTCGATTCGTCGCGTGCCGAAGGAGATGAGGGTCGATCACGACAAGGTCCTGGCTGACTTGCGGTCCGCTATAGTGGATCTGCAGGCGGCGGGGGTGCGTGTTGGCCTTGTAGGGCCGCCGCCTCCCGCTGATTTCGACCCGGGTCAGTGCCTGCTCAGGGTTGCCGCCTTTGGCGGCGAGCCGGAGCGCTGCCAGTTCAGGCTTCACCCGGAGGCTGAGGCCGAAGACCGAAGACTGGCCGATATGGCTCGCGCGCTGGATCTGCCATTTCTGTCGCTCGCGCAGCAGATTTGCCCCGATGGCCTGTGCGTTCCCCTCAAGGAAGAGACGGTCCTCTATCGTGACAACGGTCATCTAACGCCGCAGGGCTCGGCATTGCTCCTTGCGAAGCCGGAGGCCAAAGCCTTCTTGGCGAAGATCGGCGTTTCGGATCACAACTGACATGGCTGGCGAAGATCAATGAATCGCGGACTGGGACGTGCGCTGGCGGCCTTCATGGGCTCGTCGATCCTTGGGTCGATCACCCAGGTCATCAAGGGAAAGATATCCGCGCTGATCCTGGGGCCCGCGGGTGTCGGCGTGGTCAATCAGCTGACGCAATGCTTCAACATGTTTCTGACCCTTAGCAGCCTGGGCGTACCCAACGGGATTTCCCGCAACATTGCAGTCCACGTGCGGGATGCGGACGAGGTCGCCATCCGGGCGCAGTTTTCTTCTACCTTCATGTTCCTTTCGGGCGTTTCGTTGGTGACAAGCGGCGTGGGAATCCTGCTGTCGCCATTGATTTCCGACCTGCTATTCGACGATGGAGGCGAGCGCTCAAAGCTGGTCGTGCTTGTGCTGTTGGGTGTGCCGGTTGCCGTCTCAGGGCTTGTTTACAGATCGCTTCTGAACGGCACGCAGTCTGTAAGGCAACTTACTGTCGCGCGCATTAGCGCCGATGTGTTGAGTGTCGGCGTTTTCGCCGCGCTCGTCATTCCCTTTGGAGTTCCGGGTGCCGCGCTCGGCTTGGTGTCGCTTCATCTTCTTTATTTGATCTTCATTTCACGAGGGGCATGGTCGGCCATCAAGGACCTCAGTCGGCCACGGTTTGGCGCGTTTCGCTGGCAGGCCGTGCGGCTGAACATGGGCTTTGGGATACATGGCCTGGTCATCGCCGCTACGACCATTTTCACCGGCCTGCTCGTGTCACGCTGGATCATCACGGATCTCAGCCTCGCGGAAAGCGGAATATTCGGCGTCGCCCTGAAGGTCACGTCGGTCTACCTAGGAGGTCTCTATGCCGCCGCCAATGGGTACTACTTCGCGTCCATCGCTCGAGCGCAGACGCCGGAACAGTTGGCTGGCGAGATCGACAATGCCATCGCGCTGTACATGGTCATCGTGCCGCCCATCATCGTTGGCCTCATGGCCGGCGGCGACCTGATCATCCGGGTCCTGTTCAGCGCGGAGTTCCTGCCGGTAGCGGTCGTCCTGCTGGTCATGCTGCCCGGCGACGCGCTGCGCCTGGTGGCGGAGATCGTCGGCCAGGCGGTTCTGGCGCGAAAGCACTTCGTGCTGTCCGCGGCAATCATGTTGGCCTGGGCCATTTGCTACGTGATCCTGGTAAGGATCTTCATGGCGCAATATGGCCTGATCGGAGTTGCATTGGCGTATCTGATCAGCCATGCAGGGCTGATGATTGCGATGCTGGTCGCCGGCAGGGCGGTCCTCGGGTACTTGCCGAGGAGGAGCAGCATCCTCTTCGTAGCCCGGGGGGTCGTGCTGGTCGCGGCCACCGCGTTCGCCGTCCACGAGGTCGAATCCTGGCCGTTCAAGATCGCCATTGGACTGGCCATGCTCGTTTGCTGGGTGCTGGTCAGCAGCTTTGATTCCCAGTTCGCTGGGTACGCCAGGAGTTCTTTCGACATCCTGATGCGTCGCAAGAAGTAGTCGCCGTTCTGGAACGGGGGCAGGGTCCGGGAGTGTGGAGGTTCGGGCTGCCCGGGACGGCCGGCCGCCCATCGGGAAATGTGCGGTTCGATGCTCCCGGTTTTCACACTCGCGGCTTAGAATCGGCCTGCTGGCTTTTTGGGGTCAGGAGCGGCCCGGAGCATGAATCCTCCAATACGGGGCTGGATGCCGGGTGAGCCAATGCAACGGGCATTGGGCTCGCTTTCCAGTAGGGACATCTGAGTAGGGGGCGATGGGCGGAAGATGCACACAGGGTATAGGAAAGTGATCCCGGGTTCGGAGCGTTCCGGCAGGATCGCCATCCTTCTTCCCGACCTCCGCTCCGGGGGCGCCGAACGGCTCCATGTGAGCCTTGCACGCGCGTGGATCGCGCGCGGGTTCGAGGTTGAGTTTGTCCTGAGGCAGGCCCGTGGCGAGTTGATGGCGGAACTGCCGGAAGGCGCATCTGTGGTCAGTCTAGATGCCGGCCGCGTTCGCAACGCCATACTCCCGTTGGCGCGATACCTGCGGAGGTCGCCGCCGCAGGCAATGCTGGCGGCGATGTGGCCGCTGACGGTGGTGGCCGTGGCGTCGGCACGGATCGCGGGGTTCCGTGGACGCCTGCTTGGAAGTGAGCACTCGCCGTTGTCATTGGCGTATGCAGGGCGCGGTTCCCTGCATCGTTGGTTTCTGTCGGCAAGCCAACGCTGGGCGTACCAGCGATTGGATGCGGTTATCGGCGTCTCAGTTGGGGTTGCGAATGACCTCGCCCGATCGTCCGGTCTGTCCGGGGATGTGTTCAAAGTGATCAACAACCCGGCGGCGCTGGGCCGGGTCGATTCGCGGTCGGAGGCTCCCAACGAACTTGCTTCTTCGGCCAGGCCCATCTTCCTGACCGTCGGCACGCTGAAGCGGGTCAAGCGGCAAGATCTGTTGATTGAGGCTTTCTCCAGGTTGCCGCCCGAAGGCCGGGGCACCCTGTGCATCGTTGGCGACGGGCCCGAGCGCACCGCATTGAAGGCCCGGATCCAGCAATTGGGTTTGGAGGGACACGTGCTGATGCCAGGGTTCGTGGCAAACCCCGGTCCATGGTATGCCGCCGCGGATGTGTTCGTTCTTTCCTCGGAGTACGAGGGCTTTGGGAACGTCATCGTGGAGGCCCTGGAATATGGGCTTCCGATCGTCAGTACCGACTGCATTGCCGGGCCCTCCGAAATTCTTGACGGAGGCAGGTACGGGACCCTGGTGCTGGTGGGAAATGCAGGGGCGCTGGCCGAGGGGATGCAGCAGGCGCTGGCCGCCCCGCTGAATCGCGGCGCCCTCGAGGCACGGGCCAGAGATTTCGAACTGGATGTGGTCGCCGATCGCTACCTTGATGTCCTTGTTCCAGGCTGGCGTCACGAGGCAGCGGCATGACCTTCGGAGTGCTCTATCTTTCCTACACCGGCCTGCTCGAACCCCTCGGCCAGTCCCAGGTGCTGGCCTACCAGGAACGCCTGGCCGCCGACCGCCCGGTGCACATCCTCAGTTTCGAGCGCCCGGCCGACCTGGCCGATGCGGAGAAGCTGGCCCGCGTCCGCGCGCGCATCGCTGCCGCCGGCATCCACTGGCATCCGCGCGTGTACCACCGCCGGCCGTCGGCCCTGGCCACGCTCTGGGATATCGCGGTCGGTGCCTGGACGGGCCGGCGCCTGGCGCGCCGGCACGGGCTGGGCATCGTGCATGCACGCAGCTATGTCGCCTCGGTCATGGCCTTGGCCGTGCGCCACGCCACCGGCGCCCGGTTCCTGTTCGACATGCGCGGTTTCTGGGCTGACGAGCGCGTGGATGGCGGGCTCTGGCCGCGCGGTGGCGTCATGTATCGCCTTGCCAAGCGCTTCGAGCGCCGGTTCCTGCAAACTGCCGACCACGTGGTCTCGCTCACCCAGACCGGCGTGGACGAGATGCAGCGCTTCGATTACCTGAAGGCGCATCGGCCGCCTATGACGGTCATCCCCACCTGCGCCGATCTCTTGCGCTTCCTGCCCCTCGGAGGCCAGCGCGACCCGGTGCGCTTCACCCTCGGCTACGTGGGCTCAGCCGGCACCTGGTATGTGTTCGAGGCCACGGCTCGGGCCTTCCGCCACCTGCTGGCGCGGCGCCCCGAGGCCCGCCTGCTGGTGGTCAACCGCAGCGAGCACGCGCTCATCCGCGCCCACCTGCAGGCCGCCGGCGTCCCCGACGATCGCGTCGAACTACGGGCCGCAAGCCACGAGGAGATCCCGGCCTTGATGGCCCGCATGGACGCCACCGCCTTCTTCATCAAGCCCACCTTCTCCAAGCAGGCGTCCGCGCCCACCAAGCTGGCCGAGTTCCTGGGCTGCGGCATTCCCTGCCTGGCCAATGCCGGCGTGGGCGACATGGCCGGCATCCTGCGCGAGGACCGCGTGGGCGTCGCCGTGGACGGCTTCGACGAGGCCCGCCTGGCCCAAGGCGTCGACGACCTGCTGGCCCTTTGCGAAGACCCGGGTGTGCGCGAGCGCTGCGTGGCTTCGGCACGGCGTCATTTCTCCTTGGACGAGGGCGTGGCCCGCTACCGGGCCATCTACGAGGCGCTCGACCATGGCTGAGCTTCGGCGCCCGCGCGTGCTCTTCCTCACCCGCTATCCGCTGGCCGGCGCGTCCAGCCGCTACCGCGTGTTCCAATACCTGCCGCTCCTGCAGGCTGAGGGCCTGGACTGCACGGTGCAGTCCTTCATGGACGACCGCCTGTACGCGCTCAGCTTCGCGCCGGGTAGGACACCCGCCAAGCTGTGGCACACGCTCAAGGCCACCGTGCGCCGGCTCTGGCTTCTGCGGCACTGGCGGCGCTACGACATCGTTTACCTGCAGCGCGAACTGCTGCCCTTCGGCCCGCCTTGGGTCGAACGCTGGCTCAAGCGCCGGGGCCTGCGCCTGGTGTTCGACTACGACGACGCCCTGTTCATCGCCAAGCCCAGCCGCTACAACCGCATGGCCAGTTTTTTTCGCGCACCCGGGAAGGTCCGCGAGCTGATGGGCATGGCGGACCTGGTGGTGGCCGGAAACAACTGGCTCCGTGACCAGGCCATGGCCGTGGGCGGGCATGCGGTAACCGTTGAAGTGGCCGAGGATACCCGCCGGTTCGAGGGCATCAAGCGCGACCCCACGGCGCCCATCACCATCGGCTGGCTAGGCTCCACCTCCACGGTGAAGTACCTGCGGCTTGTCGAGCCCACCCTGAAGGCCTTGGCGGCCCGCCACCCGGAACTTGGGTTCGAGCTCATGGGTGGCGGTGAGTTCGAGATGCCCGGGGTGCCGTGGAAGCTGTTGCCCTGGTCGCTGGAAGGGGAGGTCGACGCCCTGTCCCGCTGGCACATCGGGCTCATGCCACTGCCGGATGAAGACTGGGCGCGGGGTAAGTCCGGGGGCAAGGCGCGTACCTACATGGCCGCCGGCGTGGTGCCGGTATGCACGGCCATTGGCTACAACCTGGAACTGCTTGGGCATCGGCACACGGGTATGCTTTGCTCAAGCGCGGAGGAATGGCAGTCAGCGCTCGACGAGCTTGTGACACGGCCGGACCTGCGTGAGACCATTTCAAAGGCAGCCCGGGTGGAGGTCAGCAAGCGGTTTGCTCCTGAAACCATCGCTGCCCAGCTGGCGGCGCTGCTCAAGGGGCTGGTTTCGCAGGATAGCGACGGAGCGCGGCCCTGAGATGTACCTCTATATCGGAATCTACGCGGCCCTGGCATTCGCGGCCTTCTTCCTCAGGTCGCGCCGGGCCAGTTGGCAGGCTGCGGTGGCGGTGGGCGGCTTTCTGGTTCTCTTCATGGGCGGCCGGCGCGAAGTTGGCTGTGACTACCTGACCTATGAGTCGCGCTTCGCGACGCTCTATCCCCCCGGTTACGGCTGGCTGGATGCCCTGGGCGACACCGAGGGCGGCTTCCAGTGGGTGAATGTGCTTGCGCGCGACCTGGGCTGGGGCTTCAACGGCGTGATCATGCTCTGCGCAGCCGTCTATGGCGCCGCCCTGGTCCGCTTCTCCCGCCTGGCCCCACGGCCACTCGCGCTCATCGCCATTGCCTTCCCCATCCTGGTGCTCCAGCTTGGAATGTCGGGAATGCGCCAAGCCATGGCCACGGCCTTCCTGATGCTGGCCTATGCCGCCTTTTCCGAGCGCCGCCAGTGGGTAACGGCCGCTTGGGTTGGTGTTGCCTACCTGTTCCACGAATCCGCCATTGCGCTCCTGCCCATTGCGTTTCTTGCCCGCCGTCAGATCTCGCCGAAGTATCTCGTCCTTGGCGTGTTGCTGCTTGCCCCGGTGGCTGGCTGGCTGCTTGGTGACCGATTTGAGGTCTATTCGGCTCGATACATCGAACAGGTCTATGGCGAGAATGCCTCCGGCGGCGCCTGGTTCCGCTATGCGGCCGCCGTGCTGCCCTTCCTCCTTTTCTTCTGGAAGCGCCGTCGGGTGCAGGCGGCCTTCCCCGGCCTCTACCCGCTGTTCTGGCTGTTCATGGTGCTCACGTTCGCGCTGGTGCTCGTGGGCGCGGTTTCAAGCGTGGCCTTGCACCGGCTTACCTTCTATGTGCTGCCGGTCAGCCTGCTGGCGTTCCTGTGCGTCGTGGAGAGCATCTTCGCGCCCGGTAGCCGCCGCCTGGCAAGGGCGCTGCCGTTTGCAATCTACGGTCTTTACATCCTTTCCTGGTTCCTGCTGTCGCGCCACGGCACCAGCTGCTACATCCCTTACCAGAGCTGGCTGCTATGAGCGCGCTCCAGCCCCGCGCCGTCGTCCTCGGCTCATCTCCCACCGGACTGTATGCGGTGCGCGAACTGGCCGCCGCCGGATTCGAGGTGCAGCTGGCCGACCTCGACCGCGGCTGCGCCTTCGCTTCGCGCCATCTGTCCGGTCGCGGCTTCGTGGGCCCGCGCAACGAGGCCTTCGCCTGGGCGCTGCAGGCCGCGGCCTCGGCGCCGGCGGGTGCGGTGCTGGTGCCCACCAATGACGCCTTCATCGAAGCCCTATGCGCCGGGGGCGACCGCCTGCCGCCCGCCGTCTCGGCCTTCGCGGCCTATGCCGGCGTTGCGCCGGTGTTGCTCGACAAGCAGCGCTTCCACGACCTGTGCTTGCGCCACGGCGTGGCCACGCCGCGCATCTGGCGGGTCGAAGGCCGGGAGGCGCTGGCGGCGCTCGCCGGGGCGCTGCCGTTTCCGTGCATCCTCAAGCCGCTGCTGATCCACCGCGCCAAGCAGTACCTCAATGGCCAGAAGGTGCTTCTGGTCGAGAACCGCGCCGGCTTCGAGCGCGTGCTGGCCGGCCTGCCCGGGGACGTGGGCGGCTGGCTGGTACAGGAAATCATCCCGGGCCCGGAATCGGAGCTCACCCTGGTGGGCGCGGCCATTGGCGCCGACGGCCGCGAGCTGCAGCGTTTCTCGGGCCGCAAGCTGCGCCAGTACCCGGCCGGCTTCGGCTCGGCCTCGCTGGTCAGCGCCGCGCGCTGCCCCGAGTCCGAGCGCATCGCCTTCGAATTCCTCGCGGCCATCGGCTTCCGCGGTCTGTGCGGTGTCGAGTTCAAGCGCGATCCCCGCGACGGCGCGCTCAAGATGATCGAGATCAACCCGCGGCCAACGCTGTGGTTCCAGATCACCCACGACGCCGGCCAGCGCCTGCTGGCCGCGGCCTGCCTGGACCTGCTGGGCCGGCCGCTGCCGGCACCGGCACCCCAGGCAGAGGACACGCGCTGGCGCTATGCCATCAAGGACTTCGCCTCGTCGCGCTTCTATCGCCGGCACCCGCACTCGCTGCCGTTCCCGCCGCCGGACATCCGTGCCGCCGCAGGCCTGCGCCGGCGTTCGTGGCCGGTGTTCGATGTGCGCGACCCGCTGCCGGCCCTCGCCGAGCCGCTGGGCTACCTGCGCAAGGCCTGGAGCCGCCGCCGATGAAACTGCTGATCGTCAACGCCGACGACTTCGGCCTCAATGCCGCGGCCAACGCCGGCATCATCGCCTGCCACCAGGCCGGCAGCGTCACCAGCACCACGCTGATGGCCAACGCCCCGGGCTTTGACGAGGCCGTGGCGCTGGCGCGAGCGAACCCCGCGCTGGGCGTCGGCCTTCATTTCAACCTGACCTGGGGCGAGCCCCTGGCCGGCGCCGCGCAGGTGCCGTCGCTGGTGGGCGAGGACGGCCGCCTCCTCTCGCGCGAGCCCCTGGGCCGGCGCGCCCTGCTCGGGCGCCTTGTGCCGGCGGAGCTGCGGCGCGAGCTTGACGCGCAGTTCGACCGGCTGCAGGACCATGGCATTGCCGCCAGCCACGTCGACAGCCACCAGCACGTGCACGCTTTTGGCCCGGTGTTCGCCGCCGTGGCCATGCACTGCCAGGCGCGTAGCCTCCCGATGCGCGTGCCCTGGGTGGCGGCGGACCGCCAGTCTTCTCCGGCGCGCCGGCTGCGGCGCGCGGTGCTGTCGGCCCTGTTGTCGCGCGCCACGCGGCGCTGGCAGGGCAGGGTGCGCTGGAACGACAGCCTGGGCAGCGTATTCGAACTGGGCGAGGCAGGCGCGAGGCTCGAAGACGCCCATTACCGCCAGCTGCTGGCCCGGGCCACGGGCCCGGTGCATGAGCTGATGGTGCACCCGGTCACCTCGGCCGAGGCCATGCAGGGTTACACGCGCGTGGGCCCCGTGGCCGAGGCCGAATACCACTACCTGCGCCAGGGCCGGCTGGCCGCGCTGGCTGCCGAGGCCGGTTACCGGCTGGGCAATTACCGGGAGCTGCGCCGGTGAAGGTCGTGCTGTTCGCCAACACCGATTGGTACCTCTACAACTTCCGCCGCTCCCTCGCCTTGGCCCTCCGCGAGGCCGGGCATGAGGTGCTGCTGCTCTCGCCCGACGGCCCCTACGGGGAACGCCTGCGTGCGCTCGGGCTGCGCTGGATGCCGGTGGCCCTGGAGCGCCGCAGCCTCAACCCGCTGCGCGAGGCCGGCTTCGTGCTCTCGCTGGCGCGCCTGCTGCGCCGCGAACGGCCCGACGTGGTGCACGGCTTCACCCTCAAGTGCGCCATCTACGGTTCGCTGGCCGCACGTCTGGCCGGCGTGCCCGGGCGGGTGAACGCCGTCACCGGCATGGGCTATGTCTTCACCAGCAATGACCTGAAAGCCCGCCTGCTGCGCCCGGTGGTGCGTGCCCTGATGCGCCTGGCGCTGGATGGCAAGCGCGCGCGCCTGATCCTTCAGAACCCCGACGATGTGGCCTTCTTCACAACGCACCGGTTGGTCCACCCGGACCGCATCCGCCTCGTCCCCGGCTCTGGCGTGGACTGCGAGCGTTTCCACCCCGGCCCGCCGCGCCCGCCCGGCGGCCCGCTGCGCGTGCTGCTGCCGGCCCGCCTGCTCTGGGACAAGGGCCTGGCCGAATACGTGGCCGCCGCCCGCCAGCTCAAGGCCGAAGGGCGCTACATCCACTTCCTTCTGGCCGGCCAGCCCGATCCCGGCAATCCAGCCTCGGTGCCCGAAGCCACAGTGCGGCAATGGGTACACGAGGGCGTGCTGGAGTGGCTGGGCCATGTTGAGGACATGCCCACGCTTTTCCGCGACGTGGACGTCGTAGCGCTGCCCAGCTACCGCGAAGGCCTACCCAAGGGCCTGATCGAAGCGGCGGCCAGTGGCTGTGCCCTGGTGACCACTGATGTGCCCGGGTGCCGTGAGGTGGTGAAGGATGGGGTAAACGGGCTGCGGGTGCCCGCCAGGGATCCCGTGATTCTCGGGGATGCGCTCAGGCGGCTTTCCCTGGATGCCCCGATGCGAGCCCGGCTTGCCGCTGCCGCACGGCGCGAGGCCGTGGAAAGGTTCGATGAGTGCATCGTGCTGGCGAACACGATTGGGGTGTACCGGAGTCTGGCGTGATGTGCGGGATGCGGCGATGCTGAAATACCAGCCACACATCGACGGGCTTCGTGCGGTGGCCGTGCTGCTGGTGATTCTTCATCACCTGGGCGACTGGGCCGGACTGGGCGGCGGCTATGTTGGCGTCGATGTCTTCTTCGTGATCTCCGGTTATCTGATCACCTCCATCGTCAAGGCGGAGATCGAACAGCGCAGCTTCACCATCGGCGGCTTCTACAAGCGGCGCGTGATCCGGTTGGCGCCGGCCTACTTCCTGGTGCTGGGCGCGACGACGGTGGCCGGCCTGGTGTGGATGCTTCCAGCTGAGCTCATCGACTACTCCAGGAGCGCCGCGGCTTCCAGCGTTTTCCTGGCCAACTTCTTCATGTGGCGAGAGGTCGGTGGCTACTTTGGCGTAGGTGCCGACACCGTGCCGCTACTTCACCTTTGGTCGCTCGCGGTGGAGGAGCAGTACTACCTGTTCTGGCCCTTCGCGCTGCTCATCGCCAGCGCACTGCTGAACCGGCGAGTGATGCCTTATCTCATCGTTGCGCTGGTCGTTGGCGGGGTCGCTGTCTCCGAGTGGGGCGTGCAGAGGTATCCCGCCGCTGCCTACTACCTGCTCCCGACGCGCTTCTACGAGCTGATGGTGGGCTCCTTGCTCGCCTACCTGCCAGTTGCCAGGGCGAGCGTCGCTTGGTCGAACGTAATTGCCGGTGCTGGCGGGCTGCTCGTCCTCTATGCGGGCTGCAGCTTCGACCGCGAGACGCCCTTCCCGGGCCTCGCGGCCCTGGTCCCGGTGATGGGAACCGCATTGGTTATTCGCTGGGGAGCGGGGACCTGGGTGGGGCGCCTGCTCAGCACCCGGCCTGCCACCGGGCTGGGTCTGATTTCCTATCCGGCTTATCTGTGGCATTGGCCCATCCTTGTCTTCCTCGGGCTTAACCAGATCGAAGTGACGTGGGCGGTCGGGCTGGCGGTGCTTGCCTCCACCCTCGCCCTGTCCTGGCTGACGTGGAAATTCGTTGAAGCTCCTGCCCGAACCTTGCGCAGCCACTCTCCCAGTCGAATAGTGATTCTCGGTGCGGCGTTGCCCGTGCTCACTGCCTGCCTGGCGGCGTGGATGCTGGTGGCGGCCGGCGGCTTGCCGAGCCGGTTCCCGGAATCCCTGAACAGGAAGAGCGAGGCGTTGCTGGCGCATCCAAACCGGCTGCGCGGACGCTGCAACGAGGGTCCGCCGAGCGACCCCTTGCCCCCGGATCGATGCATCCTGGGGCGCCCTGACGGACCGGTGGATTTCCTGCTGGTCGGCGATTCGCATGCCAACCACTTCACCGGCTTCCTGGACGAACTCGGCAAGGATGCGAAACTGCGTGGGTATGACATGACCCGCAGCAATACGCCGTTCCTCCCCGGTGTCGACCGTTGGCACATGCGCAACGGGGTCGAGGATCACCACGAGGCCTTCGTTCCCCGCAACCAGTACGTGTCGTCCCTCATGGCCTCTACCCATTACCGGGTGGTTGTGCTGGCCGGAAACTACATCGGATTCGCCAATGGGGAGATCATTCGCGCCGGGGACGTTTCGGGTGAAGCGGCGTTGGCTGTGGGCTTGCGCAGGGCGATCGTGCAGGCCAAGGCATCCGCGGATCGCGTGATCGTGATCAAGACGGTACCCCTGTTGCCCACCGGGCTGAGCGATTGCGCGCTAAGGTCTGAACGTTTCCATATGGCGATAGACTGCAATCTGGAGCGACAACAACATGCGGATCGATCTGCCGCCGCCGACCGGGTGTACAAGGCGGTCGGGCGTGAGTTTCCCGGTGTGATCTGGATCGATCCGGGCCTCCTGTTCTGCGAGGAATCCCAGTGTGCGACCGAGCTCGGAGGAGTCCCGCTTTACAAAGACTCTGGCCATTTGATCGATCATGGCGCCCGCCTGCTAGCGGCCAGGCTGCTGGACGCATGCGGTAACCCGCTTGAACCCGGATACTCCCGTCGCAACGGTTGCAGCGCGGTCAGCTCGGGGCCCGATGGCGAGTAGATGGCCGTCTCAATCTGGCTTTTCCGACCCTTCAATGCCGGGGGTGGCAACTATCGGGAAGCCATGGCGCGAGTCCGACAATTCATGATTTCGAGTACTGGAAGAGAAGTCCAATGACCATCCTCGTCACCGGCACCGCCGGCTTTATCGGCTCCCACGTCGCCCAGCTCCTCCTCGCCCGCGGCGACGAGGTCATCGGCTTCGACAACCTCAACGACTATTACGACCCCGCCCTGAAGCAGGCCCGCCTGGCCCGCCTGCAGGGCCTGCCGGGTTACACCCACGTCACGGCCGACCTGGCCGATCGCGCGGCGGTCGAGGACGTCTTCGCCAGGTACAAGCCCCGGCGCGTGGTGCACCTGGCCGCCCAGGCCGGCGTGCGCTATGCCGCCCAGAATCCGCATGTGTACGTGTCCAGCAACGTCACTGGCTTCCTGCACGTGCTGGAAGGCTGCCGCCACCACGGGGTGGAGCACCTGGTGTATGCCAGCACCAGCTCGGTGTACGGCGCCAACCTGAAGATGCCCTTCTCCGAGCACGCCTCGGCCGAGCACCCGCTCACGCTGTACGCGGCCACCAAGAAGGCCAACGAGCAGATGGCGCACAGCTATTCGCACCTGTACGGTTTTCCCAGCACGGGCCTGCGCTTCTTCACCGTGTACGGCCCCTGGGGCCGGCCCGACATGGCGCTGTTCCTGTTCACCAAGGCCATCCTGGCCGGCGAGCCCATCAAGGTGTTCAACCACGGCCGCCACAAGCGCAGCTTCACCTACGTGGACGACATCGTGCAGGGCGTGGTGCGCACGCTCGACACCGTGCCCGGGAAAGACCCCGCCTGGAGCGGCCTGGCCCCCGACCCGGCCACCAGCGGCGTGGCGCCCTACCGCCTGTACAACATCGGCAATGAACAGCCGGTGGAGCTGCTGCGCTACATCCAGGTGCTGGAACAGTGCCTGGGCAAGAAGGCCGTCATGGAACTGCTGCCCCTGCAGGCCGGCGACGTGCCCGACACCGAAGCCGACGTCTCCGACCTCATCGCCAACGTGGGCTACCGCCCCGTGGTGCCGGTGGAAGAGGGCGTGGCGAAGTTCGTGGCCTGGTACCGCGATTACTACCGCGTGTAATTCTTACGCGGCGAGCTTTTCGTCTCAGGTTCGCTGTCATGGCCAGGTGACAATCCCCCTGTAGACAGGGGGTGCCCCTGGGAAAACACGATGACGACCAACGACGACAGCATGGTGCTCGAGCTGCGCTCGCACTACCGCCTGAAGGACAAACCCGTGCGCACGCTGGAAGTGCTGCGCGTGTTCCTGCCGCGCGAGGCGCAGGCCACCTATGAAGCGCTGCGTCGTGGCGAAGTGGTGGCGGTGCGGCGGGGGACGCGGGCTGCGCTTGAGCAGCTGGCCTCGTCGATGGAGGCGCAGGGGTTCGAGGTGGCCGTCAGGCCGGCAGCCGCAGGGTAAAGCTGGCGCCTTCGTTGGGGCGGCCTTGGGCTTCTATGCCGCCGCCCAGGGCCTGGGCCAGGCGCTGGCTGGTGGCCAGGCCCAGGCCGGCGCCGGGGTATTTGAACTTGTCGTGCAGGCGCAGGAAGGGTTCGAACAGGCGGTGCGCGTGTTCGGGCGCGAAGCCGGTGCCGTTGTCGTGCACGGCCAGCCACCAGCCGGGCGTTTCGCTGCCGTCCTGCCAGCCGCCTTCGATGCGCACCGCGTGCCCCGCGCCTTCGCGGCGGAACTTGAGCGCGTTGTCCAGCAGCTGGTGCAGCAGGCGGCCCACGGTGGCCGGGTCCACGGCCACGCCGGGCAGTTCGCCCACGCGCACGTCGGCGCCGGCGGCGGCCACGTGGCGGGCCAGGTTGTCCAGCACGGTGGCCAGCACGCTGGCCAGCGGGCGCAGTTCGCCACCCGCCGGCGGCGCGCCGGTGCGCGAAAGTTCTTCCAGCCCGTCCACCAGGCCCTGCATGCGCGCGGCGGCCTTGAGCATGCGCTCCAGGTAGTCGCGGTCGGTGGGGTCGAGCTGGGAGCGCGGGCTGCCGGCCAGGCGCTCGCCGAAGGCCTGCAGCTTGCGGGTGGGTTCGGCCAGGTCGTGCGCGGCGCGGGCGGCGAAACGCTCCAGGTCGGCATTGGCGCGGGCCAGGTGTTCGCGGGCCTGCCGGGCTTCCAGCTGGGTGCGCTGCAGTTCGCGTTCGTGGTCGGCGCGGCGCGGGGCGGGCACCACGGCGCAGCATATTTCGGCTTCGGTGCCCTGACCCTGCCAGTTGGCGCTGATGAGCACGGGCAGCGCGTTGCCGTTGGCGTGCACCAGTTCCAGGCTTATTTCGTCGGCCTGGCCGTGGCCCTGCAGCAGGGGCAGCACGTAGGTGCGCAGGAACATGGCGCTGCCGGGCGTGAGCAACTGGTCCACGCGCGCGGCCAGCAACTGCTTGCGGTTGCGGCCCAGCAGCGCCAGCAGGCGCGCGTTGCCGCCGCGCACGCGGCCGCCGGCGTCGAAGCGCAGCAGGGCGCAGGGCAGGGTGTCGACGGCGAAGGACGGGTCGGGCGTAAGCGCCTGGTTCATGCGGAAAGGTGCGCGTGCAGGGCCCGCGCCACCTGCGCGGGGTGGGTGACGTGCGGGCAGTGGCCGCTGGCGTCGAGCAGGCGCAGGGTGGCCGCGGGCAGCGCTTCCACCAGGTGCTTGGTGGCGCTGGCGGGCACGAAGTCGTCGTGCGGGCTTTGCAGCACCAGCGCAGGCACCGGGCAGCGCGGCAGTTCGGCGCGCAGGTCGGAAAGCAGCGTCAGTTCCATGAAGCGGCGCAGCGCGGCCGGGTCCTGGCGCCGCAGGCGGCGGCTGAAATCGCTGGCAAAGTTTTCCGCGTTGAATTCGCCGAAGGCCAGCGGGCCCACGGTGTCGCTCCAGTCCACGAAGTTGCGCTCCATCAGCCCGAGCAGGCCGTCGATCTGTTCGCGGCTGAAGCCGCCGGCGTAGTGCGGCGGCTCGTTGAGGTAACACGGCGAGGCGCACAGCAGCGCCAGGCTGGAAAAGCGCGCCGGCGCCTGCACGGCGGCCAGCAGGCCGATGTTGGCGGCCACGGAATGGCCCACGTACACCACCTTTTCCGCCTGCAGCGCGGCCAGCACTTCCAGCAGGTCGGCGGCGTGGCCGTACAGGCTGTCGTGGCGCGCCGGCTGGAATTCCATCAGCACCACGCGGTGGCTGCGCGCGAAGGCCTGCGCCACCGGTTCCCAGGTGGCCTGGTCGCAGCCGAAGCCGGGGCCGAATACCAGGGTGCGCGCGCCGTCGCCCAGCACGCGTACGTCGTGGCGCGCGAGGCAGTCGTCGGCGACGTGCAACGCGAAGGTCATGGCGGCTCCAGGGGGAAGCGCGGCGGGAAAGCAGGCGTGCGGGGGCACGGGCTCCCGGAATGCTACGTTTGCGCGGCGTGAGGGCCGAGGAATTGCGTCACAGTTTGCGGTTCAGGCGTGCAGCACGGATTGCAGCGCGCGCTCCACCACGTCGGGGTGGGTGATGTGCGGGCAGTGCCCGCTGGCGTCCAGCCAGTGCAGCGTGCCGTGGCGCAACTGCGACACCAGGTAGTCGGTGGCGGTGGGCGGCACGTAGTGGTCGTCCTGGCTTTGCAGCACGGTGCAGGGCACGGTGCAGTGGGCCAGGTCGGCGCGGTGGTCGCACTGCAGGCGCTGGCGCAGGCGCACGCCCAGGGCTTCGCGGTCCTGCGTGGCCAGGCGCGCGGCCAGTTCGCGCGCGAAACGCGGGTCGGCCTTGTCGCCGTAGGCCAGGCCGGCCAGCACTTCCGCGAAGGCGTCGAAGTCCTTGGCCATCAGGTCCATCAGCGCGTTGAGGTGGTCGCGGGTGAAGCCGCCCTTGTAGCCCGAGGGGTCGTTGAGGAAGCGCGCGCTGGGGCACAGCAGCACCAGCTGCCTGAACAGGCGCGGCGCCTGGATGGCGGCCAGCAGGCCGCCCAGGCCGGCCAGGCCGTGGCCCACCACGGTCACGTCGCGGGCGTCCAGCGCGCCCAGTACTTCAAGCAGGTCGGTGCCGTGGGCCCACAGGTTGTCATAGGCGGGGCCGTCGCCGGGGTCGAGCGCGTGGCCGTCCACCAGGTCCATCAGGACCACGCGGTGCTTGTTCGCGAAACGCGTGGCCACGGGTTCCCAGCTGGCCTGGCTGCCGCCGAAACCGGGTACGAATACCAGCAGTGGGCCTTCATGGCCGAGCATGCGGACGCGGTGACGTGCGAGGCAGGCTTCGGCGACGGGCAGGGCAAGAGTCATGCTTCGGCGGATGTTACGGGGCGGGGTATGCCACCCGGAGGAACGCCGTCACACTTCGAAGCAGGACACCGCGTGGGCGGTCAGAGGTCCTGTTCGTACCGGATGTAGGGCACGCGCGAGGATTCTTCCTCGTCGTCGCCGGTGCTGCGGAACGGGTTCTGGCCGCGGCTCATCAGGCTTTCCGCGCCCACGCTCAGGCGGGCCTGCCAGGGCGCGCGCCAGGTGACGCCGATGCCCACGTTGCTGAAACTGCCGGTGCTGCCCGGCACTTCGATGACGCGGCCGACGATTTCGCCGCCGAAGTCACCGATGCCGCCTTCCAGGCGGATGGTGCCGGTGTTCCACTGCGGGCGAATGCTGCCCGGCAGCTGGTTGGCGCCGACGATGCGGGCGCGCGCCAGGGTGCCGCCAATGCTGATCCAGCCGGTTTCGCCCACCTGCATTTCGCCGAGCAGGCCGATGTCCTGCTGTTCGATGTCGACGCCGTTGAGGCTGAGGATGAGGTCGGTGTTGGCACTGCCGAAACGCGCGCCGGGCAGGGCCAGCGGGCCGTCGGCCTCGAAGTTGTTCAGGCCCAGGCTGGCGGTGACGCGGCTGCGGTCGCCTTCCAGCGTGGGCGGCGCGCGCCCGCCCCCGCGCCCCCCCGCCCCCCGCCCCGCGGGGGCCCGCGCCCCCGTGGCCCCCCCCCCCAGGCCCCCCCCC
>JAIBEO010000194.1 GCA_019459185.1 Rhizobium sp.
GGCGGGAGGGGGCCGGGGGGGGGGGGGGGGGGGGGGCGCCCGCGCCCCACCGGCCCCTGGCTGGGGCGCGTGCTGTACCACCTGCTGCCGGGCCGGCGGCGCGTGGCCGCCACCAACCTGGCGCTGTGTTTCCCGGAGCGCGACGAATCCGCGCGCACCACCCTGCTGCGCGCGAACTTCGAATCGCTCGGCCTGGGCCTGTTCGAATTCCTGCGCGCCTGGTGGGGCCGGCTGGCGCCGGTGGACCGCGGCTTCGAGATCACCGGGCTGGAACACCTGCAGGCGGCGCAGCAGGGTGGCCGCGGCGTGATTCTGGTGTCCGCGCACTTCACCACGCTGGAAGTCTGCCTGCGCCTGCTGTGCCAGCACGTGCGCCTGGGCGCGATGTACCGCCCGCACGAGCAGGCCGCGATGGAATGGGCGGTCAAGCGCGGCCGCCTGCGCCACGCCGAGGCCATGTTCGCGCGCGACGAGCTGCGCCCGGCCATCCGACACCTCAAGCAGGGCGGCGTGCTGTGGTTCGCGCCCGACCAGGAAACGCGGCGCGGCGACAGCGTGTTCGTGCCCTTCTTCGGCCAGCCGGCCTGGAGCCTCACCTCGACCCACCAGCTGGCGCGGCTCAGCGGCGCGGCGGTACTGCCGCTGTTCCACGAGCGCCTGCCCGACGGCCGCTACCGCATCGAAGTGCTGCCGCCGCTGGAAGGTTTCCCCACCCGCGACGCCACCGCCGACACCGCCCGCATCATGGCCACGCTCGAAGGCCTGGTGCGCCGCCGTCCCGAGCAGTACCTGTGGCTGCACCAGCGCTTCAAGCGCCAGCCCGACGGCACCCGCCGCCGGTATTCGTAAGAGCGGCTTCAGCCGCGACGCTTTTTCATCAATACACCGGCGCTTCGCCCGGCGGCCGCGTCTTGAACCGGCGATGCGCCCACAGGTACTGCTCCGGGCATTCGCGCACCACGGTTTCCAGCTCGCGCATGTAGCGCGCGGCGTCTTCCGCCGGGTCGCCCGAGGGCCAGCCCGGCCACGGCGCCTCGATGCGCACGCGGTAACGGCCATCGTCGCCGCGGCGGTACCAGAACGGCAGCAGCACCGCGTTCGCGCGTTTCACCAGGTCGGGCGTGGCGGTGAGCGTCGCCGCGGGCACGCCGAAAAAAGGCACGAAGGCGTTCTGGTAGGTGAAGTTCTGGTCGGCCGAATACACCACCGCCTCGCCGCCCGAAAGCGCGCGCAGCAGGCCGCGCACGTCCTTCTTGCCGATGCTCGGCCCGTATACCGCCGCGCGCGAGCGCTCGAACCACGACTCCAGGCAGGCGTTGTTGTGCCGGCGCACCACCACCCGGGGCGAACGCCCCAGCGCTTCGCCGAGCAGCCGTACCGCCAGCTCGGTGTGGGTGAAGTGGCCGCACATCAGCAGCACGCCCTGCCCGCGCGCCTGCGCGGCGCGCAGGTGTTCGAGCCCGGACACCTCGGCCAGTCCCGCCAGCGCGGACGACGGCGCGTGCCAGGCGCGCAGCAGTTCGAGCGCGCCGATGACGGTATTCACCACGCTGGCGTCGGCCAGGCGCCGGCGCGCTGCGGCCCCGAGCCCCGGGAAACACAGGTCCACGTTGATGCGGGCGATGCGCCGGCGCGAACCCAGCAGCGGCCAGGCCAGCCAGGCCAACGCGTGGCCCAGGCCCAGCAGCCCGCGCTGCGGCAGGCGCGCCACGGTTTTCGCCAGCAGGTCGAACAGGGGCAGCAGCGCGCAGGCCATGCGGCTCAGTCCGCGGCGCGGCCGCCGTCGGCCAGCAGACTGCCGGCGTAGAGCGCCGCCAGCAGCAGCGTCAGCCCGCCCCAGAAGGTGGAATAGAACGCCAGGTGCGTGTTGAGCGGGAACACCGTCACCGCCAGCGCCAGCGCCGGCGCGCGCGCGCGCAGCCGCGCTTCCGGCGTGGCGAAACGCCAGGCGCGGCAGGCCAGCGCCACGCCACCCAGCCAGAACATCAGGCCGACCAGGCCGGTTTCGCTCAGCACCTCGAGCACGATCTGGTGCGCGTGGTAACCGGCGCCGTGGTCGCCGTCGCGCAGCCAGGGGTCGTCGGGCGCCGCGTAGTGCGGGTAGGCGTCGCGGAAGCCACGCACGCCGACGCCGTTCACCGGGTGGGCCGCGGCCATGCGCAGCGCCGTCGCCCAGATCGGCAGGCGGCCCGACAGCGCGTGGTCCATGCCCTCGGGACTGCCGGCCAGCATGGCCTCGGTGCGTTCGATGCGCTCCTGCAGCTTGTCCGAACCCAGGGTCACCACGCACAGCACGGCCACCGCGCCCAGGGCCAGCGCCACGATCACGCGCCGGTTGCGGAACTGCTGCCAGGCGCTGAACACCAGCACCAGGCCCAGCGCCACCCAGGACGCGCGCGCGCCGGCCAGCAGCACCACCGCCACCAGCACCAGCGCCGCAACCAGCCAGCCGGCCAGGCCGAAGCGGTCGGCGGCGGAGGTGAGCGGGAACGGCGCCAGGCTGGCCAGCACCAGGCCGAGCTTGAGGTTGTCGGCGCCGAACACGCCGCTCAGGCGGTCGGCGGTGGCCGGCCCGCCCACGCTGAAGCCGGTGGTGGCCTGCACCAGCGCGTCGAGCAGCCAGAGGCCCAGGATCACCGCCAGCCCGCCGAACGTGAGGCGCCGCCCGCGCTCGGTGCCCACGGCGATGGCCACCAGCCACAGGAAGGGCAGGTAACGCAGGTCGAGCAGCGATTCGCGCAGCGCGCGCCCGGGGTTGTAGGCGTCGAGCGCGGAGATCAGCTCCGGCAGCCAGTAGCTCAGGAACAGCACGCTGGTCAGCGCCCAGGCTTCATGGCTGAGCAGCACCATGCCGCCGCGGAAACGCCGCAACGCCAGCAGCGCCATGGCCAGCAGCGAGCCTAGCGACAGCACGGTTTCCGCCGGACCCGGCAGCGGCCAAAGCGCCACGAACGCGAGCACCCACCAGGGGGCCCAGCGCAGGCGGGCTTCAGACGGCGACGAGGCGGGCATAGAGGTCCAGGGTGGCGGACTGCATGGCCGCCAGGGTGTGCGGCATGGTAACCGGCACCGGCGGCGGCGCGGCAAGCAGGGTGCGCGCGGCGGCGGCGAGCGCGGCGTGGTCGCCCCGGGGAACGGCGCCGGCCGGGTACAGCGCACCCAGCAGTTCGCCGACGCCGCCGTGCGCCCAGCCCAACACCGGCCGGCCCACCGACAGCGCCTCGAGCACGGTGCGGCCGAAGGCCTCGGGTTTGTTCGACACCTGCAGCACCAGGCCGGCGACGGCGTAGGCATCAAGCACGTCGCTGCGCGGCTCGCTGATGGCGAGCGCGCCGGAGACGCCCAGCGAATTGGCCAGCGCTTCGAGTTCGGCCAGGTAGGCTTCGCGCCCCGGCTCGCGCGCGCCCAGCAGCCACAGGCGCGCGTCCTCGCCGCCGGCGCGCAGCGCGGCCAGCAGGCGGATGGCGTCGGCGTGGCCCTTCAGGCGCGTGCCGCGACCCGGCAGCAGCAGCAGGCGGCCGCCCTGCAGCGCCGGAAGCTCGGCGGCGAAGCGCGCGCGCCAGGCGGTACCGGGCTGGTGCCCGCGCGGGAACTGCGCGGGGTCGATGCCGCGCTCGATCACTTGCAGCTTCGCCGGATCGGTGCCGGGCCAGTGCCGCAGCACGTGCGCGCGCACGGTGTCGGAAACGCACACTACCCGTTCGCCCCGGCACATGACGCCGCTGTAGCGGCCGGGCGAATTCAGGCCATGCACGGTGGTGACGAAGCGCGGCCGCGGCGCCGGCAGTCCGCGCAGCGCGAACCAGCCCAGCCAGGCCGGCAGTCGCGAGCGCGCGTGCACGATGTCGGGCTTCAGCCTGGCCAGCTCCGCGCGCAGCCGGTGCATCGTGGCGAAGGCACGCAGGGACTTCGCGCCGATGGGCAGCTCGATGTGTTCGCTGCCACCGGCGAGCAGCGGCGTCACCAGGCGCCCGCCCGCCGACACCACGACCGAACGGTGTCCGGCCGCGACCAGCGCGGCGGCGATTTCCAGGGTGGAACGTTCGACCCCGCCGCTGTGCAACGCGGGCAGGAGCTGGACGACGGTGAGGCGGCGCAAGGCCGGGCCCGCCGCGCCGTCAGTCCTTGAGTACGAAGACGGCGCCGCAGTACGGGCAGGTGGCGCTGCCCGTGGCTTCGATCGGCAGGTAGACGCGCGGGTGCGAATTCCACAGTGCCATGGCCGGCGTCGGGCAGGACAGCGGCAGCTCGGAGCGCTGCACCTCGTAGCGGCGCTCGGCGTTGGCCGGGGCGCGGGCGGTGGCGGTGTCGGTACGCGACATGGGCGGGGTTCCTCGGAGTCCGTGGAACCATTTTACACGCGCCGCCCCGCGCCGCTTACTTGGCCTGCTGGGCCTCGACGGTGATCTCGATGCGCACTTCGTCGCTGACCGCCGGGGCGTAACCGCCCACGCCGAAATCGCTGCGCTTGATGTCGAAGGAGGCGTCGAAGCCGGCCGCGTTGGCCTTGGTCATCGGGTGGGCGCCAACCTTGTTGATGACCACGTCCATCACCACCGGGCGGGTGACGCCGTGGATGGTCAGGTCGCCGGCGACCTTGAGCTTGCCCTCGCCGGCCGCGGTCACACCGGTGCTGGTGAAGGTGGCGGTCGGGAACCGGGTCGCGTCGAAGAAGTCGGCGGTGAGCAGGTGCTCGTCCAGCTTCTCCACGCCGGTGCTCAGGCTGGCCACCGGGATGATGACCTTCACGCTCGACTGGGTCGGGTCGGCCGCGTCGAAGTAGAACTCGGACTCCACCTGGTCGAAGCGGCCGGTGATGTTCGAGAAGCCGAGGTGGCTGTAGGTGAATTCGACCTGGGTGTGGGCCGGGTCGATGGCGTACTTCTCGGCGGCGAAGGCCGGCAGGAAGGCGGCGGCGAGCAGGGTGGCAAGGGCGAGGCGCTTGAACATGGGTTTCTCCGGGGTGTTGCGGGCTCATCCCAGGCGGAAAGGGATGGACCGGTAAGAGACTAGTTCGCGCTGCTCGTGGAACACAGCCACTACCTGGAAACGTATCGTTGCAGCCGCCGCTGTTCCCGGGGCCGAAGCTTCCCCTTTCCCGCGTGAAGGAAATCGAGTGAGCCGCCGGCGCCCCCGCGCCCGGCCCTCCCGCCACCCTGCCGGGGGCGGACACCGAAAGGAGAGCACGCATGATCCGCGCCACCCTGTTCCTTGCCCTCGCCGCCGGCCTGGCGGCCCTGCCCGCTGCGGCCGACGATGAATTCCTGTCTCCGCCGGCTACCGACGCCCTGCGCGCCGGCCGCCAGGCGGCCTTCGAAGCCAAGCTGGGGCCCCAGGCCACCACCAAGGCCGTCACCGTCGAGGAGGTCGGCGACGCCGACAGCTTCGGCCGCAACGTGAAGTGGCTGGGCCTGATGTCGGGCTACGTCGCGCTGTCCACCGACTGCACGCCCGCGCCGGGCGATCCGGTGGACCCGAACTGCGTCACGGTGAATCCCGCCCCGGCCATCACCCCCTTCAACCTGGCCGACCTGGCGGTGGTGACCCTGCCGGGCCGCAGCACCCACTCGCTCATCTGCCACTGGCAGACGCCGATCATCAGCGTGGCGTATTCGAACGCCACCGGCGGGCGCCAGCCCTACCGCTTCCAGGCGCTGGCCTCCTACCGCATCGAGAGCGAGGTGCTGCAGGGCCTGAACGACCCCAACACCGGCGACCCGTACAACGGCGCCATCGAGCTCGCCCTGGGTTCGATCAACGACGCCGGTTACCTCGAGGACGGCGACTTCTTCACCCGCCAGTACACCCAGAGCCGCACCTGCATCGCCGGCCTGGTCAGCAAGCGCGCGCTGGTCGACCAGTACGGGCTGACCGAGGCGCAGGCGCGACGCTTCTTCCGCGAGCCGATCACCATCACCATGGCGATCCGCGGCAATGCCCGCATGGTCGAGGCGGCCAACATCAACTTCGGCACGCGCTTCACCGGCGACTGAGCGCCGGCGCGGCACCCGGGGGGGCGCCCGCCCCCCCCCGGCCCCCCCCC
>JAIBEO010000195.1 GCA_019459185.1 Rhizobium sp.
TTGGGGGGGGCGCCGCGCCCGGGCGGGGTGGTTTTCGCGCCGCGGGGGGCGGGCCGCGCCCACCACCCGCGCGCCGCCGCCCACCACCGCCAGCACCAGCTGCAGCATGGTCACGTCCACGGTGAGCACGCCGCCCGCCACCAGCGCCTGGATCACCACGCCCAGCGTGGTGGTGCCCAGCGCGCCGCCTTCCCAGCCGTGCCGGAAACCCAGGAAGAACAGCGGCGCAAAGGCCAGCAGCAGCACGTAGATGGCCAGGTCGGCGTAGGCCTGCAGCAGCAGGAAGATGGCCAGGGCGCCCAGCACCACCGCGCCCAGGTCGCGCCACAGGCCGGGGCGCCACTGCCGCACCAGTGCGCCATGCGCCACCGCCACCAGCAGCGGCGCCAGCACCAGCTGGCCGATCAGGTCGCCGTACATGAAGCGGAACATGCTGGCCAGGGTGTCGGCCACGCTCATTTCATACGTGACCAGGAACATCCACAGCAGCGGCGACACACCCGCCGCGCCCAGCAGCCCGGCAAGCACGAACAGCAGCATGCGGGTGGGGCTGTCGAGGCTGGCCAGCGGCCGGCTGCCGCGCAGCAGGTACACCACCGCCGCGTAGATGAACCAGGGCGCCACGCCCACCGCCAGGAAGGTCAGCGAAAGCAGGTCGAAGCCCAGCACCAGCGACTTGACGGCCTGGCCGACGATTTCCGAGGCCGCCAGCCAGCCCCAGCGACGGGTCGGCACCAGCCACAGCAGGGCCAGGCGCAGGCCCGCGGGCAGGAACCACAGCTGCGACGACAGCTGCTCGAAGACCAGCCAGGCCAGCATGGCGAACAGGGCGAACAGCGCCCAGCGGCCCGCCCGGCCCGGGCTCGGGTCCTGCAGGAACAGCAGCGGCTGGAAGTGCATCGTCTGCCTGTCCCCCCCTGTGGGGCCGGCGTACCAGGGGCCAGAATGCATCGGGAGGCCCGCGTGAAGGAAGGGCCGGCGACGCGCCTTCCTTGGGCGGGAGCGGGCCGATATAATCGCGGTCTTCTTATCCACAGGGCCCCGGCCCTCTGTCAGGACATCCCGTGCGCAACCACGACCTGGTTTTCCTCAAGCACTTCTCGATGGTCATCGTCTTCCTGCTTGGCCTGACGGTGGCCCTGATCCTGCTCGGCGTCTACATCAACAGCCAGCAGGAGCCGGAGCCGAACCCGGTGGCCGAGCGCGCCATGGCCGAACGCGTGCGCCCGGTGGGCGTCGTGTACGCCGGCTCCACCGGCGCCGCCGCCAGCGCCGGCCAGGTGGCCTACGACGGCACCCTGGACGGCTCGGTCATCTACTCAAACCTGTGCAGCGCCTGCCACACCGCCGGTGCCGCCGGCGCGCCCAAGCTCGAGAAGGCCGCCTGGGCGGCCCGCGTCGCCCAGGGCATGGACATGCTCAACACTCACGCCATCAACGGCTTCCAGGGCGCCGCGGGCGTCATGCCGGCCAAGGGCGGCAACCCCAACCTCAGCGACGAGCAGGTCATCGCCACCGTGCAGTGGATGGTCGACAACCTGAAGTAAGCTTGGGCCCACGCCCTTCCGACGACGCCGCCTCCGGGCGGCGTGGTGGTTTTCGGGGTACTGGTATTCGCCGCCGGCCCCAGCTGATAGCCCCCCCC
>JAIBEO010000002.1 GCA_019459185.1 Rhizobium sp.
GGGCGGGGGGGGCGGGGGCCGCCGCGTTCGCGGCGCCGCACCACGTCCTCGCGCAGCGCCACCGGTTGCTCGCCGCGCAGCACGGGGCGGCTGGCGTCGGTCAGGAACAGGCTGCCGTGGCCTTCGATGTCCACCTCCAGCAGGCCCAGCGCCACCAGCTGGCGGAACACGCCCTTCCACTGCCGCTCGTCGAGGTCGGCGCCGATGCCGAAGGTGCTGAGCTGGTCATGGCCCAGCTGCAGCACGCGCTCCTTGCGCTGGCCGCGCAGCACGTCCACCAGGTGGGTGACGCCGAAGCGCTGGCCGGTGCGGTAGACGCAGGACAGGGCCTTGCGGGCGGCCTCGGTGCCGTCCCAGGTGCGCGGCGGTTCCAGGCAGTTGTCGCAGTTGCCGCAGGGTTGCGGGTAGTCCTCGCCGAAGGCCGCGAGCAGCGTTTGCCGGCGGCAGCGGGTGGATTCGCAGAATCCAAGCAGCACGTCGAGCTTGCGGCGCTCGAGCCGGCGGCGTTCTTCGCCGGCCTCGGATTGCTCGATCATCTGCCGCAGCAGCACCACGTCGCCCAGGCCGTAACACAGCCAGGCTTCGGCCGGGTCGCCGTCGCGGCCGGCGCGTCCGGTTTCCTGGTAATAACCTTCCAGCGATTTCGGCAGGTCCAGGTGCGCCACGAAGCGCACGTCGGGCTTGTCGATGCCCATACCGAAGGCGATGGTGGCCACCATCACCACGCCTTCCTCGCGCAGGAAGCGGCGCTGGTTTTCCGCGCGTATGCGGGCGTCCAGGCCGGCGTGGTAGGGCAGGGCATGCACGCCCTGCTCGCACAGCCAGGCCGCGGTTTCCTCGACCTTGCGGCGCGACAGGCAATACACGATGCCGGCCTGGCCGCGCCGCGGCGCCAGGAAATCAAGCAGCTGGCGCCGCGCGTTGTCCTTCAGCGCCACCCGGTAGCGGATGTTCGGCCGGTCGAAGGAAGTGACGAACCAGGGCGCGTCCTGCAGGCCCAGGCGCTCGGCGATTTCGCGCCGGGTGGGGTGGTCGGCGGTGGCGGTGAGCGCAATGCGCGGCACCTCGGGCCAGCGCTCGTGAAGCAGGTTCAGTTCGCGGTACTCGGGGCGGAAATCGTGGCCCCACTGCGAGACGCAGTGCGCCTCGTCGATGGCGAACAGCGCGATGTGGCTGCGCCCGAGCAGGGACAGGAAACGGTCGGTGAGCAGGCGCTCGGGCGCGACGTAGAGCAGGTCCAGGTCGCCGGCCAGCAGCCGTGCCTCCACCGCCGCGGCGGCTTCGCCGTTGAGCGAGGAGTTGAGGTAGGCCGCGCGCACGCCCAACTGCTCCAGTGCTTCCACCTGGTCCTGCATCAGCGCGATCAGCGGCGAAACGACGATGCCGGTGCCCTCGCGCAGCAGCGCCGGCACCTGGTAACACAGCGACTTGCCGGCGCCGGTGGGCATCAGCACCAGGCAGTCGCCGCCGGCGACCAGCTGGTCGACCACGGCGGCCTGCTGGCCACGGAAGCCGGCGAAGCCGAAGACGCGGCGCAGCAGTTCGAGGGCGGGGGTGGTCATGGCGCCATTTTACCGGCTGCGGATGCGAAGGCGGGGGGGGGGGGTGGGCCCCCCCCCCCCCCCCCAAAACACCCCGGGGGGGGGGGGGGGGGCCGCGCGCCCGCCCCCCCC
>JAIBEO010000003.1 GCA_019459185.1 Rhizobium sp.
ACGCAGGGCACCGCCACGATCGATCTGATCCAGGTCTTCCAGCTCGCATTCTGTGGCTAGTCCATTCTGATCCAGCTCCAGAAAAGCGAAATCCGGAGCTGCCTTTTCAGGAGGTCATGCGTTCCCAGAACGCCTTGACGCCATCGAGGAAGCCGCTGGAGCGCGGCGAATGGCGGGCGCCGTGCTCGCCCTCGAAGGTGGACTCGAAGTCCTTGAGCAGCTCGCGCTGCTTCGCCGTGAGGTTGACCGGCGTTTCCACCACCACCCGGCACAGCAGGTCGCCCGGCGCATGCGCGCGCACCGACTTCACGCCCTTGCCGCGCAGGCGGAACAGCTTGCCGGTCTGGGTTTCGTGCGGGACCTTGATGAGCGCCTCGCCGCCCAGCGTGGGCACCACGATGTCGGCGCCCAGTGCGGCCTGCGAAAACCGGATCGGCACTTCGCAGTACAAGTCGTTGCCGTCGCGCTGGAAGATGGCGTGCTGGCGCACGTCCACCTCGACGTACAGGTCGCCCGGCTGCGCGCCCGGCGGGCCGGCCTCGCCTTCGCCGGCCAGGCGGATGCGGTCGCCGGTGTCCACGCCGGCCGGGATCTTCACTTCCAGCACCTTGTCCTGCTGCACCCGGCCATTGCCGTGGCAGCTCTTGCAGGGCTTGGCGATGGTCTGGCCGCGGCCACCGCAGGCCGGGCAGGCCTGCTGCACGGCGAAGATGCCGCGCTGCATGCGCACCTGGCCGCGGCCGGCGCAGGTCTTGCAGGTTTCGACCTTGCCGTCCTCGGAGCCGCTGCCCTTGCAGGGTTCGCAGGCCACGAGCGTGGGCACCTCGATGCGCTTCTCGACGCCGAACACGGCCTCCTCGAGGTCGAGCTCGACCACGTAGCGCAGGTCGGCGCCGCGGCGCGGGCCGCGCTGGCGGCCACCACCGAAGATGTCGCCAAAAATGTCGCCGAAGATGTCGTTGACATCGGCGAAGCCCGGGCCGCCGTTGCCGCCGCCCATGCCGTTCTCGAACGCGGCGTGGCCGTGCTGGTCGTACATGCGGCGCTTGCCGCCGTCGGACAGGACTTCGTAGGCCTCCTTGGCCTCCTTGAAGCGCACCTCGGCCTCGGCGTCGCCCGGGTTGCGGTCCGGGTGGAATTTCTGCGCAGCGCGCCGGTAAGCCTTCTTCAGCTCATCCTCGGTCACGCTGCGCGAAACGCCCAGCACCTCGTAATAGTCACGCTTGCTCATTCAGTGCCCCGGGCCCGGAAGGACGATCAGTTCTTATCGTCCTTGACCTCGGTGAACTCCGCATCCACCACGTCCTCGGCCTTGCCCTGCGGGCCGGCGTCGCCGCCGTCCTGCGGGCCCTGGTTGCCGGCCGCCGCCGCCGCGTAGAGCGACTGCGCCGCCTGCTGCAGGGCGTTGGTCTTGGCCTCGATCTGGCCCTTGTCGTCGCCCTTCATCGCGGTCTCGAGCTCGGACAGCGCGGTCTCGATGCCGGCCAGCTGCTCGCCCGGCACCTTCGAGCCGTGCTCGTTGATGGCGGTGCGGGTGGCGTGGATCAGGCCGTCGGCGGCGTTGCGCGCGGTCACCAGCTCGTGGAACTTCTTGTCCTCCTCGCGGTGCGCCTCGGCGTCGCGCACCATCTGCGCGATCTCCTCCTCGCTCAGGCCCGAACCGGCCTTGATCTCGACCTTCTGCTCCTTGCCGGTCTTCTTGTCCTTGGCCGACACGTGCAGGATGCCGTTGGCGTCGATGTCGAAGGACACCTCCACCTGCGGCATGCCGCGCGGCGCCGGCTCGATGCCGCTGAGGTCGAACTTGGCCAGCGACTTGTTGAAGCGGGCCTGTTCGCGCTCGCCCTGCAGCACGTGCACGGTCACGGCCGACTGGTTGTCCTCGGCGGTGGAGAACACCTGCGAGGCCTTGGTCGGGATGGTGGTGTTTTTCTCGATGATCTTGGTCATCACGCCGCCCAGGGTTTCGATGCCCAGGCTCAGCGGGGTGACGTCGAGCAGCAGAACGTCCTTGACGGTGCCGGCCAGCACGCCGCCCTGCACCGCGGCGCCGATGGCCACGGCTTCGTCGGGGTTGACGTCCTGGCGCGGCTCCTTGCCGAAGAACTCGGCCACGGCCGCCTTCACCTTGGGCATGCGGGTCTGGCCGCCGACCAGGATGACGTCGGAGATTTCGCTGGCGCGCAGGCCGGCGTCGTTGAGCGCGACGCGGCAGGGCTCGATGGTCTTCTTGATGAGGTCTTCCACCAGCGCCTCGAGCTTGGCCCGGGTGAGCTTGATGTTCAGGTGCTTCGGGCCCGAGGCGTCGGCGGTGACGTAGGGCAGGTTCACCTCGGTCTGCTGCGACGAGGAGAGTTCGATCTTGGCGCGCTCGGCCGCGTCCTTCAGGCGCTGCAGGGCCAGCGGGTCCTTGCGCAGGTCCATGCCCTGCTCTTTCTGGAACTCCTCGACGAGGTAGTCGATGACGCGCTTGTCGAAGTCTTCGCCGCCCAGGAAGGTGTCGCCGTTGGTGGCCAGCACCTCGAACTGCTTCTCGCCGTCGATCTCGGCGATCTCGATGATGGACACGTCGAAGGTGCCGCCGCCGAGGTCGTAGACGGCGATCTTGCGGTCGCCGCCCTTCTTGTCCAGGCCATAGGCGAGCGCGGCCGCGGTGGGCTCGTTGATGATGCGCTTGACGTCGAGACCGGCGATGCGGCCGGCGTCCTTGGTGGCCTGGCGCTGGCTGTCGTTGAAGTAGGCGGGCACGGTGATCACCGCCTCGGTGACGGCCTCGCCCAGGTAGGCCTCGGCGGTCTTCTTCATCTTCTCGAGCACGCGCGCGGAGATTTCCTGCGGTGCCATCTTCTTGCCCTCGGCGGTCGCCACCCAGGCGTCGCCGTTGTCGTGCGCGACGATGCCGTAGGGCACCAGGTCGAGGTCCTTCTTCACTTCGGCGTCGGCGAACTTGCGGCCGATCAGGCGCTTGACCGCGTAGAAGGTGTTCTTCGGGTTGGTGACGGCCTGGCGCTTGGCCGAGGCGCCCACGATGACCTCGCCGTCCTTGGTGAAGGCGACGATGGAGGGCGTGGTGCGGTCGCCCTCGGAGTTCTCGATGACCTTGGCCACGCCGCCTTCCATTACGGAAACGCAGCTGTTGGTGGTGCCCAGGTCGATGCCGATGATCTTGCCCATGGTGATGCTCCCTGAAGGATCTGATTCTGTGGTTGCGGCGGCGGCCGCGGATGCTTCGAAGATGGGGCCCGCCGCGGGTTGTTCAAGGCCCGTGAAGGGCTCAGTCGGCGGCGACCACCACAAGGGCCGGTCGCAGCAGGCGCTCGTTGAGCGCGTAGCCCTTCTGGAACACCTGCACGACCGTGCCGGGCGCCGCGCCCGGGGAGGCGAGCTGGCTGATGGCCTGGTGCCACTCGGGGTCGAAGGCCTGGCCCTGCGGGTTCACCTGCGCCAGGCCGTTGTCCTCGCCCACCTTCAGCAGCTGGCGCAGGGTCAGTTCCAGGCCGTCCTTGAGCGGGCCGGACTCGCCGGCGGCGGCCACCAGGCCGGCCTCGAGGCTGTCGAGCACCGGCAGCAGCTGGGACAGCAGCTTCTCGTTGGCGAAGCGGCGGGCCTGGTCGACGTCGCGGACCAGGCGCTTGCGCTGGTTGTCGAGCTCGGCGCGCTCGCGCAGGGCTTCCTCGCGCAGGTTGGCCAGGGCATGGCGCAGCTGCTCGAGCTCGTTGCCCAGGGTGTCGAGGTCGGGGACGTCGGCGGGCGCCTGCGCGCCCGGGGTCGGGTTTTCGCTGTGCATGGGTTTCCAGTGGCTGCCCCGCGTCCGGCGGGGGTCGGCAAGGCTATGGGGCCGAAGGCTCGGGATTCAAGGCGGCGCCGAGCAGGTCGGCGGTGGCCTGGACCATCGGGATGACCCGCTCGTAGGCCATGCGGGTGGGGCCGATCACGCCCAGCACGCCCAGCACCTTGCCGTTGGCGCCGTAGGGCGCGGTGACCACGGTGCAGGCGTCCAGCGGCGCCAGGCCGGTTTCCTCGCCGATGAAGACGCGCACGCCCTGCGCCTGAAGAGTGCGGTCGAGCAGCTGCAGGATCTCGCGCTTGCGGGCGAAGACCTCGAACAGGTCACGCAGGCGGTCGAGGTCGGACAGGTCCTGCAGGCCCATGAGCCGGGTCTGCCCGGCCAGCAGCATGTCCTCGGCACTGGCCGGGCTGGCGGCGGCGCCCAGGGCCTGCTCGGACAGTTCGACGGCGGCCGAGAGCAGGCGCTCCATCTCGCTGCGGGTGTCGCGCAGGTCGCGCAGCAGCACGGCGCGGATCTCGGCCAGCGGGCGGCCGGCGAAGTGCGCGTTGAGGTAGTTGGCGGTCTGCTCGAGTTCGGAGCTGGTGTAGGTGCGGCGCGGGCTGATGATGCGGTTCTGCACCTCGTTGTCGGTGAAGACCAGGATGACCAGGATGCGCTGGCCGTCGAGCGGCACGAAGTCAATGTGGCGGAAGGCGAACTGGCTGCGCTGGGGCACGGTGACCACGCCCACGAACTGGCTCATCGCCGACAGCAGCTCGCTGGTGTTCGAGAGCAGGGCCTGGGTGCCGGCGCCGGCCGGCAGCTGGGCGCGCAGTTGCATCACCTCGGCGTCCTGCAGCGGCTTCATCTGCAGAAGGCTGTCGACGAACACGCGGTAGCCCTGGGCCGTGGGCACGCGCCCGGCCGAGGTGTGCGGGGCCGAGACCAGGCCAATTTCCTCGAGGTCGGCCATGATGTTGCGGATGGTGGCCGGGCTCACGTCCAGGCCCGAGCGCTTGGCCAGTGTGCGCGAACCCACGGGCTCGCCGTCCCGGATGTGCTGGGAAATCAGGATCCGCAGCAGGCGGCGGGCACGCGGGTCGAGGCCAAGGTCCATCCTCCATAGATAAGGCCCGGATGCCGTGGGCGCAAGCCGGCCCTTTCCTAGGCCGCGCAGGGGCATCGGCGTCTTGGCTCCTGAGACGGGGGCAGCGCAGGCTGCCGGCTTTCAGGCAGAATCTGGCCCGCCATGCTCAGCCACCTCACGCTCCAGGATTTCGCCGTCGTCAGCCGCGCCGAACTGGCCTTCGGGCCCGGCATGACCGTGGTTTCGGGCGAAACCGGCGCCGGCAAGTCGCTGCTGGTGGACGCGCTGATGTGGCTCACCGGCGCCCGCGCCGACGCCGGCATCGTCCGCCACGGCGCCGAGCGCGCCGAACTGGCCGCGGAATTCCGCCTCTCTGACGCCCCGGCGGCGCTGGACTGGCTGCGCGAGAACGAGCTCGACGATGGCGACGGCTGCCAGCTGCGGCGGGTCATCCGCGCCGACGGCGGCTCCCGCGCCTGGATCAACGGCCGCCCCGCCACCCTGGGCCAGCTTTCCGAACTGGGCGGGATGCTGGTGGAAATCCACGGCCAGCACGAGCACCAGGCCCTGCTCGACCGCGGCCAGCAGCTGGCCCTGCTCGACGCCTTCGGCCAGCACGCCGGCCTGCTGGCCGAGGTGCGCGAACTCGCCCGCCGCTGGGCCGCGCTCGACCGCGAGCTGGGCGAACTGGCCCGCGCCGGCGACGTCGGCGAGCGCATCGCCTGGCTGCAGCACCAGGTCGAGGAGCTGGCGGCCGAGAACCTCGACGCCGCCGACCTGGGCGAACTGGCCGCCGCGCACCGCCGCCAGGCCAATGCCGCCGGCCTGCTGCAAGGCTGCCAGGCCGCCCTCGCCCGCCTCGGCGGCGACGAGGGGCTGTCGGTGCAGCGCCTGCTGCACCAGACCCGCGCCGACCTGCAGCGCCTGGCCGCCGACGAACCGCGCCTGGCCGAAGTGCTGGGCCTGCTCGAATCGGCCGGCATCCAGCTGGCCGAGGCCGCCGCCGGGCTGGAGCGCCTGCACGACGACTTCGACCTCGACCCCGAGCGCCTGCGCCGGCTCGAGGAGCGCCTGGCCCGCCTGCACGAGCTGGCCCGCAAGCACCGGGTGCCGCTGGACGCATTGGCCGCGCGCCGCGACGCCCTGCAGGAGGAACTGGACGGCCTGAGTGGCGCCGGCGAACGCGCCGCGAGGCTCGGCCGCGAACTCGACGCCCTGGCCCGCGACTGGCAGGCCGCCGCCGGCCGGCTGGGCCAGTCGCGCGCCGCCGCCGCGGCCCGCCTGGGCCAGGCCGTTGCCGCGCTGATGTCGGAGCTGGGCATGGGCGGCGGCGTGTTCACGGTGGCGCTGGAACCGCTCGACACCACCCGCCCGGCGCCGCAGGGCGCCGAGCGCTGCGAATTCCTGGTATCCGCCAACCCCGGCCAGCCGCCGCGCGCGCTGCGCAAGGTGGCCTCGGGCGGCGAACTGGCGCGCATCAGCCTGGCCATCGAAGTGGCCGCGTTGGGCCTGGACGCCGTGCCGACGATGGTGTTCGACGAGGTGGACACCGGCATCGGCGGCGCCGTGGCCGAAGTGGTGGGCCAGAAGCTGCGGGCCCTGGGCGGCGAGCGCCAGGTCCTGTGCGTCACCCACCTGCCCCAGGTGGCGGCCCAGGGCCACCACCACTACCGGGTCAGCAAGGCCGTCGAGGCCGACGCCACCCACAGCCAGGTCGAGGGCCTGGACGCCAAGGCCCGCGTCGAAGAACTCGCCCGCATGCTCGGCGGCGTCGAGATCACCAAGGAAGTCCGCGCCAACGCCCGCCAGATGCTTTCCCGCGCGCAGGAGACATCCGTGTCGAACACGGATAAGAGCGGATGAAAGCGGATAAAGGCAAATAAGGCGACCCAACTGATAGAGCGGTATTCGCTCTTATCCGCTTCCATCCGCCCTTATCCGCGTTGAACGCTATTTCTTTTTCTTCGCGCGGACGTAGAGTACCAGCGAGTGCTCTTCGATGACGTAGCCGTGCTTGGCGGCGATTTCGTGCTGCAGGCGCTCGATCTCGGGGCTGGTGAACTCGATCACCTTGCCGGTGTCCACGTCCACCATGTGGTCGTGGTGCTGGCCGCGGTCGAGTTCGTAGACGGCCTGGCCGCCCTCGAAGTTGTGCTTGAGCACCAGGCCCGCGGCCTCGAACTGCGTGAGCACGCGGTAGACCGTGGCCAGGCCGATGTCGTCGCCCTTTTCCAGCAGCTGCCGGTAGATGTCTTCGGCGGTCAGGTGCTTGGGGCTGGTGCTTTCGAGCACATCGAGGATGCGGATGCGCGGATGGGTGACCTTGAGGCCGGCCTTTCGCAGGTCCTGGGATTCCATGTCGTCTCCTGAATACCGTCCGTCGCGCGGCGCGGGCGTGGCTGGCGGCTGCAATCGGTAGTGTATCATCGGGCCGTCACCGACCCCGGATCAGCACGCAATGCGCAAGGCCCTGACGCTCCTCCTCGCCACCGCCCTGCTCGGCGGCTGCGGCATCATCTACCGCCAGCCCGTCTTCCAGGGCAACCTGCTGGAATCGAAGAACGTCGAGCAGCTGCAGGTCGGCATGACCCGCGGCCAGGTGTTCAGCCTGCTGGGTTCGCCGCCCATCGCCGATCCGTTCCACCAGTCGCGCTGGGACTACGTTGCCACGGAACGCCGCCGCGTCGGTGACACCGAGGTGAAGAACCTGACCCTGTGGTTCGAGGGCGATTCGCTGACGCGCTGGGAAGGCGAATACTTCCCCGAGGCGGATTCCAAGCTCGCCGCCGAGATGCGCCGCTTCGGCAACCTCGCGCGTGACAAGGACAAGCCGCGCCGCCCCGCCCCGAGCGGCGGCTAAGCCTTGCCGGCTTCGCGGGCGCGGCGTCGCCGCGCCTGCTTCGGGTCCGCCAGCAGCGGCCTGAGTACCTCCACGCGGTCCCCGTCGCGCAGCGGCGTTTCCAGCGCGACCGCCTGCCCGTACACCGCGAGGCCCGCCGGGTCCGGCGCCCAGCCCGGCACCACCGAGGCGATGCCGGCCACGGCCAGCGCGTCGGCCACCGTGGCGCCTGCGGGCAGCACCAGCGGCCAGCGCCAGCAGCGCGCCGGCAGCGCGTAGACCACCTCGACGGACAGGGCGCCGGCCGCCATCTCAGGCCCGGTCGGCCTCGCGGCAGAAGTCGTCCACCATGCGGTCGGCCACGCCCTGGAAACCGATGGCCAGGGCCGAGCCCAGCACCTTGCCGGCCACTTCGAAGTCCATGGACAGGCTGACCTTGCAGGCGTCCTCGGCCAGGCTGTGGAAGTGCCAGGCGCCGGTGAGCTTGCGGAACGGGCCTTCCACCAGTTGCAGGTCGATGCGGGTGGGCGCCTCGAGTGTGTTGCGGGTGGTGAAACTGGTGCGCAGGCCGGCCAGGCGCAGGTCGAGCCGGGCCAGCATGTGGGTTTCGGAAACTTCCAGCACCTGCGAGGACTCGCACCACGGGAAGCGCGCCGGGTAGCCGGCGACGTCGTTCACCAGGTCGTACATGCGCCGCGCCGAATGCCGCACCAGGGCGTGCCGTTGGATGCTCGTCATGGGACAATGGCCGCCAAGGAAAGGACATGTCGAAGAAAAACAGCGCCAAGAATACCGGAAGCGGCAAGGACAAGGCGGAAGCCAACAAAACCATTGCCCTCAACCGCAGCGCGCGGCACGACTACCACCTCGAGGCCCGCTTCGAGGCGGGCATCGCCCTGCAGGGCTGGGAGCTGAAGTCCATCCGCGCCGGCCGCATGAACATGGGCGATGCCTACGCCGTGGTGAAAAAGGGCGAGATCTTCCTGTTCGGCGCCCAGATCACCCCGCTCAGCCAGGCTTCCACCCACGTGGTGGCCGACGACCGTCGCACCCGCAAGCTGCTGCTGCACCGGCACGAGATCGACAAACTCGTCGGCAAGGTCGAGCGCGACGGCTACACGCTCATCCCCACCGCGGCCTACTGGAAGGGCAACAAGGTCAAGCTGGAACTGGCCCTGGCCAAGGGCAAGCAGTCGCACGACAAGCGCCAGGCCAGCAAGGACCGCGACTGGCAGCGCGAGAAAGAGCGCACCATGCGCCGCCACAACAAGAGCGCGTAGTCGTCCGGCGTTCGCCGGCCGCCTACCCCACGATCCGCACTGCGGATCGCGGGCCCCAGCTCACCTTCCGATCCCCGCGCCTTCGGCGCGCCCCCTTGACCAAGGGGGCTCCCCTGCCCGGCGCTGAACGGCCAACTTGTGGAGTGAGTACACCAGCCCCATACTGGGAATGTCGGTTGTACGAAACGATTTCCGCGTTTCCGGGGGTGTCCTGGCTTCGACGGGGGTTGCAAAGTCGACTGGCGCATGCCGAGGGGGCAGCTTTCCTCGTTAATCCAGCGGCAAAACTTTAGTTGCCAACGACGACAACTACGCTCTCGCCGCTTAAGGCGTAAGCCCCGAACCCACTTGTGCCCGTGCTCGTGGATGTAGGGTCATCATCACGGAACAGCTCCCGGCGGCGACCCGCCAACCGGGAGTGAACTTAGCGGGTGTGGACGACGGTGTGCCTCGCACGTTGTGTTGCCGTCGTACGAGAATCAACAACGAGCTAAGCATGTAGTGCCGGAGATGGAGTGCTCTCGGACGGGGGTTCAACTCCCCCCACCTCCACCAAACCAGACGCGCGGGGGGGGGGGCCCCGGGCGGGGGG
>JAIBEO010000007.1 GCA_019459185.1 Rhizobium sp.
CCCCCCCCCCCCCCCCCCCGCGCCGGCCCCGGGGGGGGGGGGCCCCCCCCGGCCCCCCGCGCCCGGGCCCTCCCGCGCCCCCCCCCGGCGCCCCCCCCCCCCCCCCGGCCCCGCGGCCGCGTCCACCGGCGCCACGCGCAGGCCCATGGTGGCCAGCGCCAGCCGGAAGCCGATGGCCTGGCGCACTTCGTTGAGCGCGTTGAGCCCGGCCTCGATGTCGTCCGGCGGCAGCCGCTGCACGGCCTCGCCCACCAGGGCGGCGATCTCGTCGGCGTCGGGCACCGGGCCGGCGGCGCGGGTGTCGAGCAGTTCGTCGAGCAGCAGCGGGTGCGCGGCCAGGCGCTCTGACAGCAGCGCGCTGCGCGCGGTCACGTCGACAAGCCGGGCCAACGCGGCGGGCTGTTCTTCCAGCAGCGCCAGGTAACTCGTGCGGCGCGTCACTGCCTGCAGCAGGGCCAGCCCGCGCGGCAGCGCGGCGTCGGGCGCCTGCGAGCGCGCGGCGGCGGCCAGCAGCTCCGGCAGCACGTTGTCCACGCGCTGGCGGCCGCGCGGCGACAACGCGCGCACCGCCGGCGTGCGGGCGAAGTCGCGCAGGTTCGCGTCCTGCGCCTCGGCGTCGGTGAAACCGGCGTCGGCCAGCACCGCGGCGTCGCCGCCGTCGGGCAGCGCGCGCCAGTACTTCACCAGCGCACCCTCGGGCGCGCGGCGGCGGTGGCGCGCCTCGAGCAGGCCGGAGAATTCCTCGGCCACCACGGAACGGTGGCCGTCGAGTTCGGCCAGCAGTTCGCGCTCGCCCGGGTAGCCCAACCCGCGGGCGACGCGGTGCCGCGCCACCGGGTCGTCGGGCAGTGCGTGCACCTGCTGGTCGGCCAGCATCTGCACGCGGTTCTCGAGCCGGCGAAGGAAACGGTAGGCCTCGGCCAGGCGGTCGGCGATGGCCTCGGCCACGTGGCCGGCGTCGGCCAGCGCAGCCAGCGCCGGCAGCAGCGAACGCCCGCGCAGCGCCGGTTCGCGGCCAGCGCGGATCAACTGCAGCGCCTGCACCAGGAATTCCACTTCGCGGATGCCACCCGGGCCCAGCTTGAGGTCTTCGGCCAGCTCGCGCTTCTGCACTTCGGCGCTGATCAGCGCCTTCATCTCGCGCAGGCCGTCGAGCGCGCTGTAGTCGAGGTAGCGCCGGTAGACGAAGGGGCGCAGCGTCTCCAGCAGGCGCTCGCCCGCGGCGATGTCGCCGGCCACGGGCCGCGCCTTGATCCAGGCATAGCGCTCCCAGTCGCGGCCTTCGCGCTGGTAGTACTGCTCCATCGCGCCGAAGCTCAGCGCCAGCCGGCCGCTGCCGCCGAACGGCCGCAGGCGCAGGTCCACGCGGTGGCAGAAACCATCGGCAGTGACGTCGCCCAGCAGCTGCACCAGTCGCTGGCCCAGGCGCGTGAACCAGGCCTCGCCGTCGAGCGGGCGCGCGCCGTCGCTGCTGCCATGCTCGGGGAAGGCGTAGACCAGGTCCACGTCGGAGCTGAAGTTGAGTTCGCGCCCGCCCAGCTTCCCCAGGCCGAACACCACCAGCGACTGGACTTCGCCGCTGGCGCTGCGCACCACGCCATGCGATTGCGCGAGCTGGCCCGACAGCGCGGCCACCGCCGCCTGCAGCGCCTGGTCGGCGATGCGGCTGCTGCCGGCGAGCGTGGCGTCCACGTCGTCCACGCCATGCACGTCGCGCCACACCAGGCGCGTGGATTCGGCGGCGCGCCAGCGGCGCAGGCGCGCGGGCCAGTCGGGTTCGGCGCCGGGCGGCAGCCCGGGCGCATCGCCACCGGCGGCGTCGAGTGAATCGAGCAGGGCCGGCTGCCGGCACAGCGTGTCGAGCGCGAAGTCGCTGCACAGCGCCAGCCGCGCCAGCGCCTCGCGCCGCTTCGGCGAGGCCAGCGCCCGCGGCGCGCGTTCGAGCAGGCGCGCGAGCGCGCGTTCAACCAGGGCGTCGGTCGCCGCGTCGGGCGAAGGGGGAAGGGCCATGGCCCGATTCTGTCACGTGCGGCGGGGCCGGAAAAAAAGAAAGCCCGCAGCGCTGAAGCAGCTGCGGGCTTTCCGCTCCCTCCCCCACGTCGGAAGCGCGAGCATGGTTGCCCGGCGGCGGGGGGCGTTGCACGTTGCAGTGCAACAAGCCCCCGGGGGCTCAGAGCAGCAGCCAGGTCACCAGGCCGAGGAAACTGCCCATGCTGACCACGTCCGTCATGGTCGTAAGGAAGATGCTCGAGGCCGTGGCCGGGTCGGCACCGACGCGCTTGAGCAGCAGCGGAATGGTCGAGCCGGCCAGGCCCGCCACCATGCAGCTCAGCGACATGGCCGCCAGCGTGATCAGCGCCAGCCCCATCGCGTCGCTGCCGCCGTCCTTGGCCACCACCCAGTACATGGCCGCGCCGGCGAGGGCGCCGGTGACTGCACCATTGATCAGGCCAAGCAGGCCCTCCTTGGTGACGATGGTCGCGATCCGGGTGGCCTTGAGCTCGCCCAGGGTCATGCCGCGCAGCATCACCGCCAGCGACTGCGCGCCCAGGTTGCCGCTCTGCCCGCCCAGCACCGGCAGGAACACCGCCAGCACCACCACGCGGTTGATGGTGTCCTCGAAGTAGCCCACCACCGCCGCCGCCACGAACACCGTCAGCAGGTTCACCAGCAGCCACGGGTTGCGGAACCTGAAGCTGCGCCACATCGGCGTGGCCAGGCGCTCTTCCTTCTCGACGCCGACCATGGCGCCGGCCTGGGCGGAAATTTCGAAGGCCTGCTGCTCGAACAGCACCTGCCCGCGCACCTGCCCCACCAACCGCCCGTCGGCTTCGCAAACCGGGTACACGGGGTAGTGCCGCAGCACCACCTCGCGCATCGCGTCCACCAGGTCCATGTCGGGACGCAGGCAGAAGGGCGAGCGGATCATCACGTCGTCCAGGCTGCGCTCGCGCTCGCCGTAGAGCAGGTCGCGGAAGGCCACCACGCCCAGCAGCCGCTGCTGCGCGTCCACCACCCACAGGTAGGTGACCAGGCGCTGCTTGACCACTTCGCGCAGCGCCTCGATGGCCACCGCCACGCGCGTGCCGCTGGGGAATACCGCCGGCGGGTCCTCGATCAGGCGGCCCACGCTGCCTTCCGGGTAACGCTGGCTGTCGGACCAGTCGGTGCCGGCGGGCGCGGCGGCCATGACGCCGGAGCGCCGCCCGGGCTCCATCGCCGCGAGCAGGTCGTTGGCGCGGGCCGGCGGCAGGCCGCCCAGCAGCCGGGCGACGTCGGCCACGGGCACGTCCTGCAGGCGCGCAAGCGCCGACTGGGTGTCGAGGGCGGCGATGCGGCTCGCCAGCTCCGCGGTGGCGTCCTGCGGTGGAATGGTTTCGGTCACGACGGTCTCCAAGTGAAGCCGATGTAAACGACCTAAGCCTAGCCCATGGGACAGGCCCGCCACCATGTCGCCGCCACGCGGGTTTCTGGGACAATCGCGCTTCGCACCCCACGGCGATTCCCCCATGAGCTTTTGCACCCCGCGGGCCCTGCTCGCTGCTTCCCTCCTGCTCCTGCTGGCCGCCTGCGCCGGCGAGGAGGCCGCCCCGGCCAGCGCCCCCGCGCTCAGCGTCAGCGTCGCCAGCCCGCAGCGGCAGTCGCTGCCCGAGCGCATCCCGGCCTCGGGCTCCATCGCGGCCTGGGAGGAGGTGATGCTCGGCGTCGAGATCTCCGGCCAGCGCGTCGCCTCGGTCGAGGTCGAGGTGGGCGACGTGGTGCGCAAGGGCCAGCCGCTGCTGCAGCTCGACACCCGCACGCTGGCAATGGAACTGCGCCAGGCCGAGGCCAACCTCAAGGTGGCCGCCGCCAACGCCCGCCGCGGCGAGCGCCTGCTGCGCGAGAAGCTGGTGGCCGCCAGCGACGCCGAGCAGCTGATCGCCGGTGAAGTGACCGCGCGAGCCCAGGCCGAGAACGCCCGCCTGCGCATGGCCTTCGCCACGCTGCGCGCGCCGCACGACGGCATCGTTTCCGCACGCAGCGTGCAGCCGGGCCAGGTGGTGGCCGCCGGCACCGAACTGCTGCGCCTGATCCGCGACCAGCGCCTGGAATGGCGCGCCGAGCTGCCCGAGGCCGAGCTGATCCGCGTTGCGCCGGGCGTCGAAGTCCGCCTGCAGGGCCCCGACGGCGAGCCGGTCGCCGGCACCGTGCGCAAGGTCTCGCCCTCGCTCGACAGCCGCACCCGTACCGGCACCGTCTACGCCGACCTGCCCGCGCCCGGCGCCCTGCGCGCCGGCATGTACGCCGAGGGCGACCTGCTGCTGGGCGCACGCGACGTGCTGGCCGTGCCCGCCGGCGCCGTGGTCGAGCGCGACGGCTACCGCTACCTGTTCGTACTGGGCGAAGGCGACGTGGTCGCCCAGCGCCGCGTCGAAACCGGCGCCCGCGAGGGCGGCGTGGTCGAGGTGCGCAGCGGCCTCGAGGAAGGCGAGCGCGTGGTGGCCGAAGGCGCCGGCTTCCTCGGCGACGGCGACCGTGTGCGCGTGGTGCCGGCCGGGAACTGAGCCATGGCGATCAACTTCTCCACCTGGTCGATCAACCGGCCGCTGCCGGCGATCCTGGCCTTCGTGCTGCTGGGCATCGTCGGCCTGGTCGGCTTCAACCAGCTGGCGGTGTCGCGCTTCCCCGACATCGCCTTCCCCGGCATCACCGTCACCATCGCCCAGCCCTCGGCCACGCCGTCGCAGCTGGAAACCGAGGTGGCGCGCAAGATCGAGGACTCCATCGCCACCCTGCCGGGCATCAAGAACCTGGTGTCGACGGTGGTCGAAGGCCGGTCCACCACCTTCGTCGAGTTCCGCATCGGCAAGGACCTGGGCGAGGCGCTCGACGAAGTGCGCGACGCGGTGACGCGCGTGCGCACCGACCTGCCGCAGGAAGCCGAGGAACCCATCGTCGCCAAGATCGACGTGGTCGGCGGCACCCTGGTGACCTACGCCGTGGCCTCGGACCGCATGGGCGAAGACGAGCTGAGCTGGTTCGTCGACAACGACGTCTCCAAGGCCCTGTTCGGCGTGCCCGGCGTGGGCCGGGTGACGCGCGCCGGCGGCGTCGACCGCGAGGTGCAGGTGGACCTGCGCCTGGGCACGCTGGCGGCCTACGGGCTGAGCGCGGGCCAGGTGTCGCAGCAGCTGGCGGCGAGCCAGCTCGAGCGCTCCGGTGGCCGCACCACGCTGGGCAGCGGCGAACAGGCCGTGCGCGCGGTGGGCACCGTGGGCAACGCCCAGGACCTCAGGAATTTCCCCATCCGCCTGCCCGACGGTGGCCAGGTGCCGCTGTCGGCGCTCGCGGTCGTCACCGACGGCCACGACGAGCGCCGCCAGGTGGCCCTGCTCGACGGCAAGCCGGTGGTGGCCTTCTCCATCACCCGCACCCGCGGCAGCAGTGAAATCGAGGTCGGCGAAGGCGTCGAGGCGGCCGTGCGCCGGCTCGAGGCCGAACACCCCGGCATCCGCATCACCGAAGTCTTCTCCACGGTGGACGAGGTGCGGGCTTCGTATTCGTCCTCGATGACGATGCTGTACGAAGGCGCGCTGCTGGCGGTGCTGGTGGTGTGGTGGTTCCTGCGCGACTGGCGCGCCACCTGGATCTCGGCGGTGGCGCTGCCTCTGTCGATCATCCCGACCTTCGGCGTCATGTGGCTGTTCGACTTCAGCCTCAACATGGTCACGCTGCTGGCGCTGGCGGTGGTGGTGGGCATCCTGGTGGACGACGCCATCGTCGAAGTCGAGAACATCGACCGCCACCTCGGCATGGGCAAGCCGCCCAAGCAGGCCGCCACCGACGCCGCCGACGAGATCGGCCTGGCCGTCATCGCCACCTCCGCGACGCTGGCGGCGGTGTTCGTGCCGGTGGCCTTCATGCCCGGCGTGGCCGGCAAGTTCTTCCTGGAATTCGGCTGGACGGCGGCCACCGCGGTGCTGTTCTCGCTGCTGGTGGCGCGCCTGCTGACGCCGATGATGGCCGCCTACCAGCTCAAGCCCAAGCCGCACGTCGAGCGCGAAGGCAAGCTGATGCGCTGGTACCTGGGCGTGGTCGAGTGGGCGCTGGCCAACCGCGCCAAGACCCTGGTCGGCGCGCTGCTGATGTTCATCGGCTCGCTGGCGCTGGTGCCGCTGATCCCGGCCACCTTCATCCCGGGCTCGGACCTGGGCCGCAGCAACTTGAGCCTCGAGCTCGCGCCCGGCGCCCGCCTCGACCAGACCGTGGCGGTGAGCGAACGCGCCCGTGCCCTGCTGGCCGACCTGCCGGAACTGCGCCTGGCCTACGCCACCGTCGGCGGCATCGTCGATTTCGGCGACCCGAACGTCAGCGGCATCCCCGACGTGCGCAAGGCGGTGATGGTGCTCGACTGGGGCCCGGGCGACGAACGCGACCGTTCGCAGAAGGAGCTCGAGCGCGAGGTGCGCGAGCGCCTGTCCGCGCTGCCGGGCGTGCGCCAGCGTTTCATTAGCAGCGAACCGGGCGAGCAGATGCAGATCGTGCTTGCCGGCAACGACCCGACTGCGCTCTACCAGACCGCGCAGGCGCTGGAACGCGACCTGCGCGGCATCCAGGGACTGGGCACCATCAGCTCCACCGCCTCGCTGCTGCGGCCCGAGATCGTGGTGGTGCCGGATGCGCGCCGCGCCGCCGACCTGGGCGTGTCCACGGTGGACATCGCCGAGGCCGCGCGCATCGCCACCAGCGGCGACTACCGCCAACGCCTGTCCAAGCTCAACCTGCCCGACCGCCAGGTGCCCATCCGCGTGCGCCTGGACAACGCGGCGCTCTCCGACGAAGCCATGCTGGCGCTGATGCGCGTGCCCAGCGCCAACGGCGGCACGGTGCCGCTGTCGGCGGTGGCAGACATCCGCACCGGCGCCGGCCCCTCGGTGATCAACCGCCTGGGCCGCGCCCGCCAGGTCACCTTCACCGCCGAGCTCAACGGCCGCCCGCTGGGCGACGTGATGAACGAGGTGAACGCGCTGCCCACGCTCAACAACCTGCCGCCGGGCGTGCGCACCCAGCCCTACGGCGACGCCGAGATCTTCGTGGAGCTGTTCGTCGGCTTCGCGCTGGCCATGGCCGCCGGCTTGTTCTGCGTGTACGCGGTGCTGCTCCTGCTGTTCAACCACGCCAGCCACCCGCTGATCATCCTGATGGCGGTGCCGCTGTCGGCGGGCGGCGCCTTCGGGCTGATGCTGCTCACCGGCACGCTGCTGTCGCTGCCGGCGCTGATCGGCCTGCTGATGCTGATCGGCATCGCCACCAAGAACTCCATCCTGCTGGTGGACTACGCCGTGGTGGCCGAGGACGAGCACGGCCTGAGCATGCACGACGCGCTGGTGGACGCCTGCCGCAAGCGCGCCCGCCCGGTGATCATGACCACGATCGCCATGAGCGCCGGCATGCTGCCGATCGCGCTCGGGCTGGGCGCCGACGCCGCCTTCCGCCAGCCGATGGCGGTGGCCGTCATCGGCGGCCTGATCACCTCCACGGCGCTGAGCCTGGTGGTGGTGCCGGCGGCCTTCGCCGCGCTGGAAACCCTGACCCGACGCTTCACCCGCCAGCCGCGGGCAGCGGGCTAGGCACCGCCGGAGAACTCCACCCGGTCCCGGCCCAGGTCCCCGGCTCAGTCGCCGAGGTCGGCGTCGAGCAGCAGCAGGGCGGTGGCGGCGGCGGCCAGGAAGGCCTGCTGGCGCGGGTCGACGGCGGGGTCGAGCAGCACGCGGCCGGCATTGATCGTTTCCACCACCATCCACGGCTCGCCCGCGTGTAACACCTCGAAGCCGTTGGCTTCCATCGAGGTGAAACCGCTGCCGGCGTAACCGTGCAGGCTTCGGATGGCCAGCGGGCCCCAGGGCGAATCCAGCCGGCCTTCGTAACCGTTGCGGCGCACGGCCAGTTCCAGCGGCAGCACCGGGCCGGCGCCGCCCAAACGCAGGCCGCAGGCCAGCAGCGGGCCTTCGAAGGCGGTGAGGTCGAGCTCCAGCGTGGCGTCCTCGTCGCCGTGGCTCAACACGGACTGGCGGGACGCGCACTGCACCTCGACCGGCGGCTGGCCCAGGGTGGTGAGGGTGAAGGCGTAGGGCCGCTCGCTGCTGCGCAGGCCGGTGCGGCCGATCGGCGCCTCCCAGTGGAGGGTGTCGCCTTCGTGCATGCGGCGCGCGCTGTAGGGGCCGAAGTGGATGGGCTGGTTGAAGCGGCGCGGCGAGTGGCCGCTGACCGCGTGCGCCACCGCGCGTTCGGCGAAGCCCGCGGGCAGCTTCACCTGGGCCGGCGTGCAGGCGGAAAGCGCGGTGGCGGCGAGCGCGGCGGCGAGGAGCGGCAGTGGCTTCATGGGGCGGGCTCGAGGGCGGGAAGCGGCCAGCGTGGGGCCGGCGTGCGCCGGCGCACCCCTGCCGGAAGTCACGAGTCGGCCGGGCGTTCAGAGGCGATTCCGGGGCAAAGAAAAAATTTCTTCACCAAAGTCCGGGATGGTTTGGGCGGTTCTTCGCTGTCCATTGACCTGGCGCCGGCCGCACCGCGAAGGCGAGGGTCGCTTCCTGCTCGGTGAAGCCTTTATCTCCCAGGAA
>JAIBEO010000010.1 GCA_019459185.1 Rhizobium sp.
TAAAGGCTTCACCGAGCAGGAAGCGACCCTCGCCTTCGCGGTGCGGCCGGCGCCAGGTCCGTGGACAGCAAAGAACTGCACAGGCCATCCCGGACTTGGGCGAAGAACCTTTTCTTTGCGCGGCCCGGCGCCCCGCCCGCTTCCGGCACAATAGGCTGGTTCCCCCAGCCCGTGCCCCATGTCCGCCGAGACCCAAGCCCCCGCCCACACCCCGCTGATGAAGCAGTTCTTCGCCGCCAAGGCGGAGTACCCGGACATCCTGCTGTTCTTCCGGATGGGCGACTTCTACGAGCTGTTCTACGACGACGCCCGCAAAGCGGCGCGGCTGCTCGACATCACGCTCACCCAGCGCGGCAGCTCGGGTGGCGCGCCCATCCCCATGGCCGGCGTGCCGGTGCATGCCTACGAGGGTTACCTGGCGCGGCTGGTGGCGCTGGGCGAATCGGTGGCCATTTGCGAACAGATCGGCGACCCGGCGCTGGCGAAAGGCCTGGTCGAGCGCAAGGTGGTGCGCATCGTCACCCCGGGCACGGTCACCGACGAGGCCCTGCTGCAGGAACGTCGCGACACCCTGCTCATGGCCGTCGCCCGCGGCCGCACCGGCTTCGGCCTGGCCTGGGCCGACCTGGCCGGCGGCCGCTTCCTCGTTTCCGAAGTGGCCGACGAAGACCAGCTCGCTGCGGAAATCGCGCGCCTGGATCCGGCCGAGCTGCTGCTGCCCGACGAAGACGGCCTGCCCGCCTTCCTGGCCACCCAGGCCGGGCTGCGCCGCCGCCCGCCCTGGGGCTTCGACTCCGACGCCTGCCGGCGCCAGTTGCTGCGCTTCTTCAAGCTGCACGACCTCAGCGGGTTCGGCCTGGAGGACAAGCCGCTGCCCACCGCCGCCGCCGGCGCGCTGCTGGCCTACGTCGAGGAAACCCAGAAGCAGCAGCTGCCCCACCTCACCGCCATCGCCTTCGAATCGGCCGGCGATGGCATCGCGCTCAACGCCGCCACCCGCCGCCACCTCGAGCTCGACAGCCGCGCCGACGGCCGCAACGAACACACCCTGCTGGGCGTGCTCGACGCCAGCGTCAGCCCCATGGGCGGCCGCCTGCTGCGCCGCTGGCTCAACCGCCCGCTGCGCGACCGCGGCGTGCTGGGCCAACGCCACCACGCCGTGGCCGCTTTCATCGAAACCGGCGCGCACGAGTCACTGCGCGAACGCTTCCGCGGGCTGGGCGACCTCGAACGCATCCTCTCGCGCGTGGCGCTTCGCTCGGCGCGCCCGCGCGACCTGTCCACGCTGCGCGACGGCCTGGCCCTGCTGCCCGACCTGCGCGCCCTGCTGGCGCCGTTGGATTCCCCGCGCCTGGCCACGCTGGCCGCCGAGCTGGGCGAACACGCCGATGCCGCCGCGCTGCTGGCCCGCGCCGTGGTGCCGCAGCCGCCGGTGCTGATGCGCGACGGCGGCGTCATCGCCGAAGGCTTCGACGCCGAGCTCGACGAGCTGCGCACGCTCTCCACCAATGCCGACCAGTTCCTGGTGGACCTGGAGGCCCGCGAGCGCGCCGCCACCGGCATCGCCACGCTGAAGGTCGGCTACAACCGCGTGCACGGCTATTTCATCGAGATCAGCAAGGGCCAGTCGGACCGCGCGCCCACGCACTACACGCGGCGCCAGACCCTCACCGGCGCCGAGCGCTACATCACGGAAGAGCTCAAGGCCTTCGAGGACAAGGTGCTGAGCGCGCGCGAGCGTTCGCTGGCGCGCGAGAAGGGCCTGTACGAAGGCCTGCTCGATGCCCTCAACGAATCACTCGAACCGCTCAAGCGCTGCGCCGCCGCGCTGAGCGAACTGGACGTGCTGGCCGCCTTCGCCGAACGCGCGCAGGCGCTGGACTGGTCGCGCCCCGAACTCACCGACGCACCCGGCCTGCGCATCGAACGCGGCCGCCACCCGGTGGTCGAGGCCGTGCGCTCCGAGCCCTTCGAGCCCAACGACCTGGTGCTGGACGAAAACCGCCGCATGCTGGTCATCACCGGCCCGAACATGGGCGGCAAGAGCACCTACATGCGCCAGAACGCGCTGATCGTGCTGCTGGCCCACATCGGCAGCTTCGTGCCGGCGGCGCGCGCGGTGATCGGCCCCATCGACCGCGTGCTCACCCGCATCGGCGCCGGCGACGACCTGGCGCGCGGCCAGTCCACCTTCATGGTGGAGATGGCCGAAACCAGCTACATCCTGCACCACGCCACCGCGCAATCGCTGGTGCTGATGGACGAAATCGGCCGCGGCACGTCCACCTACGACGGCCTGGCCCTGGCCGAGGCCTGCGCCCGCCACCTGGCGCAGGCGAACCGCGCCTACACGCTGTTCGCCACCCACTATTTCGAACTCACCGCGCTGGCCGAACCGGGCAGCGGCATCGCCAACGTGCACCTCGATGCCATCGAACACGGCGACCGCCTGGTGTTCATGCACGCGGTGAAGGACGGCCCCGCCAACCGCAGCTTCGGCCTGCAGGTGGCGGCGCTGGCCGGCCTGCCGCGCACAGTGGTGGAGCAGGCGCGGCGCACGCTGGCCGAACTCGAGCAGCGCGGCGCGCCGCAGGCTGTGGCCACCATGAGCCCGGCCGCGCTGGACGCGCCGCAGCAGGCCAGCCTGTTCGCTCCGGCGCCGTCGGCCGCGCTCGAGGCGCTGGACGCGATCGACCCCGACGAGCTGACGCCGAAGCAGGCGCTCGAGGCGCTCTACCGGCTCAGGCAGCTGCGCTGAGGCGGGCCGCGTCGAGCGCCTGGGCCAGGTCGGCCCACAGGTCCTCGACCTGCTCGATACCCACCGACAGCCGCAGCATGCCGGGGCCGATGCCGCTGGCCAGGCGCGCTTCCGGATCCACCACGCGGTGGGTCAGGCCGGCCGGATGCTGGATCAGCGTGTCCACCGAACCCAGGCTCACCGCCGGCGTCATCAGGCGCACCTTCGCCATCACCGCCGCCGCGGCCGCGTAGCCACCGCGCAGTTCCATCGCCATCAGCGAACCGGGGCCGGCCATCTGCGGACCCACCAGGTGCGCGTTGCGCACGGTGCCCAGGCCCGGGAAGTGCACGCGCGCCACGGCGGCGTGTTCCGCCAGGCGGCTGGCCAGCACGATGGCATTGGCCTGGGCGCGCTCCACGCGCAGCGCCAGCGTCGGCAGGCCGCGGTGCAGCAGGTAGGCGCCGAGCGGGTGCAGCAGCGCGCCAGTGGCCGCGCGCACGGTGCGCAGCGGGCGCGCGCGTTCTTCGCTGCAGCACACCACGCCGGCGATCACGTCGCCGTGGCCGCCCAGGAACTTGGTGGCGCTGTGCAGCACGTAGCTGGCGCCCAGGCGCACGGGCTGCTGCAGCACCGGCGTGGCGAAGGTGGAATCCACCAGCACCGGCACGTCGCCGGCGGCCGCGACGACGGCGCGGATGTCGACCAGGTCGAGCGTGGGGTTGGCCGGGGTTTCGATGATCACCAGCGCGGTGTCGGCGCGGCGGCGCGCGGCGATCTCGCCGGCCTCGACGAATTCGGCCTCCAGCCCGCACAGGCCCGAGGCCAGCAGGTGGTCGGAGGTGCCGTACAGCGGCCGCACCACCAGCACGTGGCCGCCTCGGCTGCGCGCGTCCATCAGCACCGCGGTGAGGGCGGCCATGCCCGAGCCGTAGGCCACGCAGGCCTCGGTGCCTTCCAGCGCGGCCAAGGCCAGTTCGACCCGGCCCACGGTGGGGTTGTGCAGGCGCGCGTAGATCGGGTTGCGGGCGCTGGCGGCGCCGCCGACGAGGGCGTCGAAGCTTTCGGTGCCCACGTCGAGGTCCGACACCGGGTAGGTGGTGGAAAGGTCGATCGGCGGCGCGTGCACGCCCAGTTCGGCGAAGTCGTCGCGGCCGGCGTGCACGGCCAGGGTTTCGATGCGGGGCATGGCGGCGGGCTCCTGGGCAGGTGGCCGGCACTACGGCTTAGACTCCGGGCAGGTTCGGCCAGACCGAACACTATTTCTGAAACGGGGGCCAGCCATGCATCTTGACCGAACGGACTTCGCCATCCTGCGCCTCCTGCGGAAGAATGCGCGGATTCCCAACAAGGACCTGGCCGAACGCGTGGGGGTGGCGCCCTCGACGGCGCTCGAGCGGGTGCGGCGCCTGCGCGAGGCCGGGGTGCTGCTGGGCTACCACGCCGAAATCGCCCCCGCCGCGGTCGGCATCGGCCTGCAGGCGATGGTGGCGGTGCGGCTGGCGCGGCATTCGCGGCCGCAGGTGGAGGCCATCCACGCCCACCTGATGGCACTGCCGGAGGTGCTGTGCCTCTACCACGTGGCCGGCGCCGACGATTTCCTGGTGCACGTGGGCGTGCGCGACAGCGACCACCTGCGCGACTTCGCCCTGTCGGCACTGACCAGCCGCGAGGAAGTGGCGCACATCGAGACGCACCTGATCTTCGCCTTCCAGCGCGCACCGGACCTGCCGGTTTACGCGGCGGCCGACGAGGGCTGAGTCAGAGCGCGTCGAGGTCGCCCAGGGCCTGGATCAGGCGGCGGGCGCGCTTGTCGGGTTTGGTCAGCGGCGGGCGGTAGCCGGTGGCGGCGGCGCGGCGTTCCGCGGCGGCCTTCAGGCGCGCTTCGCGCGAGGCTTCGGTTTCGGCGTACAGCGCCTGCGCCACCGGCGCGGAGCCGCGGCGGTCGCTGGTGGCCAGCACCTGCACTTCGAACACATCGTCGCCGCGGCGCACCAGCAGCGATTCACCGGCCCGCACCGCGCGCGAAGGCTTGGCGCCCTGCCCGGCCACCTGCACCTTGCCGCCCTCGATGGCCTGCTTGGCCAGGGCGCGGGTCTTGAAGAAGCGGGCCGCCCAGAGCCAGACGTCGAGGCGGACGGTGTCGGCCGCGGCAGCGGCCTGGGGAGTAGCGAGGACCATGCGCCATGCTACGACCGGGCCGGCCGCGCCTCAATCGGCGTTTTCCGGCAGCGCCGCCATGATCCGCCGCGCGAGTTCGTGCGAACGCGGCGCGGCGAGGCCGCCGAAACGATCATCGAGCTGGGTCAGCGCATTCCGGGCGCCGGCCGCGTCGCCGCGCGCGAGCTGGTCTTCCACGGCGTCCAGCGCCTGCGCGACTTCGGCGTCGAGCTTGCTCGCGCAGGCGTCGTCGGCCTCGTCCGGCACCGGCGCCTCCAGTTGCTCCAGGGCCTTGGCGAAGGCGCGCCCGTCCGGCACCCAGTGGTCCAGCCGCGGCGGGCCAAAGCCGCGCACGCCGGCGAAACAAAGCGATTCGAGCCGCGCGCGCGATTCGGCGTCGTTGCGGCGGTTGGGCAGGTCCAGGCTGCCGCTCACCAGCACGAAGCGGCTGTGCCGGCGGGCCAGGTCGAGCAGTTCGCGCAGCGGCGGCGGCAGCCGGTTTTCGCCCACCACCACGCTGCCGGCGAACTGCAGGCTGCCGCGGAACACGTCCGGCCAGGCGATGGCGATGCGCTGCGCCAGCCGCGCACCGCCGGAAAACCCGCCGACGTAGACGCGCGCGGGGTCAATGGCGAAATTCGTGGTGGCGAGATGGTGCGCGTGCAGCGCCAGCGGGATGCGGCGGCCGATGACGTCGGCGTCGTTGCCGGCCCTGCGCGGCATGGCGACGACGAGGCCGCGTTTTTCCAGCGCTGCGTGCCAGTCGCGCGGCAGCGGGAAATCGTCGGCGGGCGGGATGAAGACCAGCAAGCCGTAGCCATCGGGCGGTGCCTTCGCCGGCACGTACAGGTCCACGGCGTCGGTGCCGGGAACGAAGGCCTCGGGCGCCAGCCGGCGGCCACCGGCCTGCAGGAAGCGGTGCACGTCCTCGGCGGCCAGCGGGCTGAGCAGGCGGCGGGAGAATTGATCGCCGCGCACGAGCGGCGATGGTTCGCGCAACACCTGCGGCGCGGGCGTGGAAGCCGCGGCGGGCGCCGCAAGCGCGGCGGACAGCAACACGATGGCGAAGGTCGGGCGCATCGGCCCAGACTGCGGCGACACCGCCACGGGGCGCAAGCGACGATGGTCATGCCACGAACGCAGACGGCCGCCTCCCGGCGGCCCTCTGGGGTAGTTGGATTTACAAAGTAGCTTTCGCCCCCAGGGGGTGTTGCCCCACTAATGGGCCATGGGCCCCCCCATAGCCAAACTGTTTCTGTTCCCCCCGCATTAGGCGCCCCCCCC
>JAIBEO010000022.1 GCA_019459185.1 Rhizobium sp.
CTGCAAGAAATGGACTCATCCATCCCCTACAGGCGCCCGCACAAATTTCCTGCGCACACTGTCAAAGATCAATCACTTGCGAAGTCTTTCGAACCTCGCCCCTCATGGCGTTTCGCCCGAGGGAGCCGCACATTATACGGCAGTTTTGCAGGACGTCAACACCTCGTTTCGTCCTTTTTTCACCCCCGCCGGCGGCTTGGCCGTCGAGGGGCGCGAACTATAGCCGGGCCTTCCGGAATTGGGAAGGGGGCACGACACCCCCGGGCACCAGGCGGCCTCCCGGGTTCGTGCCTTGACACCCGGCATGTGCGTGCAGGAACGTCCTTTCAAGCCTTTCCGGAGAACCACATGCGCCCCTCCCTTGCCCTGCTGGCGCTGCTCGCGCTGTCGCCCCTCACCGGCTGCGCCGCCGACGGCCGGCCCTGGGTCGAACTCAAGGGCCAGCGATTCGTGGTGGAAGTCGCCGATGACCATGACGAGCGCGCGCGCGGCCTGATGTTCCGGGACCAGCTCGCGGAAGGCAGCGGCATGCTGTTCGTGCACGACGCGGAGCGTCCTCTCGCCTACTGGATGAAGAACACGAGGATCCCGCTCGACATCATCTACTTCGATGCGCAGCGCAAGCTGGTGTCGGTGTCGCGCGGCGTCCCCGCGTGTTCGCTCGGCGACCGCTGCCCTCCCTACCCGAGCTCGGGTCCTGCGATCTACGTGCTCGAACTCAATGCCGGCAAGACCACCGAACTCGGCGTGGCGCCGGGAGACACCATCACCTTCGGCCCCGGCATCCCCGAACACGGCGCACCTTGATTCACCCCGCGAAGGGGACCACATTGGGGGCATGAACCTTCCGCACGCCCTGCCCGACTGGAACACGCTGGCCACGCTCGGCGACGACGAGTTGCCGCTGCTCGACACCGCGCTGCTTATCGCGCGCGACGAGTATCCCGACCTCGACCCCGCCGGCTATTCCGCGCAGGTGGACACCTATGCCGATGCCCTGCGCCCGCAGCTCGAAGGTGACGTGGACCTGCCGGCGCGCCTCACGGCGATCAACCGCTACCTGTTCGAAGAAGTCGGCTTCGCCGGCAACAACCTGCAATACGACGACCCGCGCAACAGCTACCTCAACCAGGTGGTCGACCGGAAGCTGGGCATCCCCATTTCGCTGGCGGTGATCCAGATCGAAGTCACCCGCCGCCTCGGCCTGCCGCTCGACGGCGTGTCCTTCCCGGGCCATTTCCTGGTGCGCCTGCCAGTGGACGACGGCATCCTGGTGCTCGACCCCTTCAACAAGGGTCGCCCGGTGAGCGCCGAGGAACTGCGCGAACGCGCGTCGCCGCACCTGGGCGGGCAGCCGCCGGACGACCAGCAGCTTCTGCAGATCCTGGCGCCCGCGACGCACCGCATGATCCTGATGCGCATGCTGCGCAACCTGAAGGGACTCTACCTCGAACGCGGCGACTGGGAACGGGTGGCGCGCAGCGCCGACCGCCTGCTCAAGCTCTCGCCCGACACCGCCGAGGCGCACCGCGACCGCGGCCTGGCCTATCGGGAGCTGGGTTACGCGAAGGGTGCGCGCGAAGACCTTGCGCGCTACCTGCAACTGCTGCCGGAGGCTGACGACGTCGAGTCCGTGCGCTCGGCCCTGGTCGACCTCAGCGGCACGCCCTCGCGCCTGAACTGAACCGCGGGCTCAGCCCGCGGGCACCATCTCGAAGTCGTCCTTGGTGACGCCGCAGTCGGGGCAGACCCAGGTGTCGGGAATGTCTTCCCAGCGGGTGCCCGGGGCGATGCCCTCGTCGGGCAGGCCGTCGGCCTCGCTGTAGATGAACCCACAGACCACGCACATCCAGGTGCGGTAGGCGGTGGCGGCTTCGCTGGTGCTCATTTCGGTCTCGCAGGCTCGGGAACGGCTACCATTCTCGCATCTGGACGGTCGTGCCGAAATGAACGCCCCCATCACCTGGCCGCAGCGTGGCCTGTACCTGATCACCCCCGACGAAACCGACACCGCGCGGCTGCTGGCCCGCCTGCGTCCCGCGCTGGCCGCGGGACCCGCCCTGCTGCAGTACCGGAACAAGGCCGCCGGCCCGGCGTTGCGCCGCGAGCAGGCCGGGGCCGTGCTGGCGCTGTGCCGCGAGGCCGGCATTCCCTTGGTCGTGAACGACGACTGGCGCCTGGCGCTCGACATCGGCGCCGAGGGCGCCCACCTGGGCGGTGACGACGGCGATCTGGCCGAAGCGCGCGCCGCGGCCCCGGGCCTGCGCCTAGGCGCCTCCTGCTACGACGACCTCGCCCGCGCGCAAGCCGCGGCCGCCGCGGGGGCCGACTACCTGGCCTTCGGGGCCTTTTTCCCCTCCGGCACCAAGCCGCTGGCGCGCCACGCCCACACTGGCCTGCTGCGCGACAGCGCCGGCCTGGACCTGCCGCGGGTGGCGATCGGCGGCATCACCCCGGACAATGCCCCCGGCCTGGTCGCCGCCGGCGCCGATTTCCTGGCCGTCATCGGCGGCGTCTTCGCCTCCGGTGACCCGGCCGCCGCCGTGCGTGCCTACCGCCGCGCCTTCGACTCCCTTCCGTAACGAGACCCCCAGCGAATGAATACCGCCACCAGCCACGACCTCTTCACCCGCGCCCTCGACCTGATGCCGGGCGGCGTCAATTCGCCGGTGCGCGCCTTCAAGTCGGTGGGCGGCGAACCCTTCTTCGCGGCGCGGGCGGAAGGCGCCTACCTGATCGACGTGGACGGCAACCGCTACGTCGACTACATCGGCAGCTGGGGCCCGATGATCGCCGGCCACGCGCACCCGCAGGTACTCGACGCGGTGGCGCGCACCATGCAGAACGGCCTGAGCTTCGGCGTGCCCAACGCGCTCGAGGTGACCATGGCCGAAACCGTGCGCAGGCTGGTGCCGTCCATGCAGATGATGCGCATGGTGAACTCGGGCACCGAGGCCACGTTGTCGGCCATCCGCCTCGCCCGCGGTGCCACCGGCCGCACCCGCATCGTGAAGTTCGAGGGCTGCTACCACGGCCACGGCGACAGCTTCCTGGTGAAGGCCGGCTCCGGCGCGCTCACCTTCGGCCTGCCGAATTCGCCGGGCGTGCCCAAGGCGCTGGCCGACCTCACGCTCACCCTGCCCTACAACGACTTCGAAGCCGCCACGAAGCTCTTCGACGAGGTCGGCGGCGAGATCGCCGGCGTGATCGTCGAGCCCATCGTGGGCAACGCCAACTGCATCCTGCCGCGCGACGGCTACCTGCAGCACCTGCGCGAGCTGTGCACGAAACACGGCGCCATCCTGATCTTCGACGAAGTCATGACCGGCTTCCGCGTGGCGCTGGGCGGAGCGCAGGCACGCTACGGCGTCACGCCCGACCTGAGCACCTTCGGCAAGATCATCGGCGGAGGCATGCCGGTGGGCGCCTATGGCGGCCGCGCCGACCTGATGCGCCAGATCGCCCCGTCCGGCCCGATCTACCAGGCTGGCACGCTCAGCGGCAACCCGGTGGCGATGGCCGCCGGCCTGGCCACGCTGGAGCTGATCCAGGCGCCGGGCTTCTACGAGCGGCTCGAACTCAACACCCACAAGCTCTGCGACGGGCTCGAAGCCGCGGCGCGCGAAGCCGGCGTGGCGGTCACCACCACCCGCAGCTGCGCCATGTTCGGCCTGTTCTTCACCGACAAGCAGGTCGAAACCTTCGCCGACGCCGTGGCCTGCGACACCGCCGCCTTCAACCGCTTCTTCCACGCCATGCTCAAGCGCGGCGTGTACTTCGCGCCCTCGGCCTTCGAGGCCGGCTTCCTGTCGTCCGCGCACGGCGAGGCCGAACTGGCGCACACGCTCGAGGCCGCACGCGAAGCCTTCCGCGAGGCCCGCGCGGGGTGAGGCGCCCGGCGCTGGTGCTGTTCGACCTCGACGGCGTGCTGGCGCACTACGACCACGCGCCGCGCCTGCGCGTGCTGGCCGAACGCACCGGCGCAACGCCGGCCGCGGTGAACGAGGCCCTGTTCGAATCGGGCCTCGAGCGCTCGGCCGACCTCGGCCAGATCGATACGGCAGGAGTGCTGGATGAGTTGTCCCGCCGGCTTGGCGTGACCGTTTCGCTGGACGACTGCCTGGCCGCGCGCGCCGCCGCCATGCAGGCGAATGCCGCCGTGCTCGAACTGGCCGGGGCCGCGGCACGGCACGCCCGGCTCGCCATCCTCACCAACAACAGCCTGATGCTGCGCGACCACCTGGCCGCGCTGTGCCCGCCGCTGGCACCGCTGTTCGGCGAGCGTGTGTTCTGCTCGGCGCAGTTCGGCCTGGCCAAGCCCGAACCCGAGCTGTTCCGCCGCTGCCTGGACGAACTCGGCGTCGCGCCAGCGCAGGCCCTGTTCTTCGACGACAAGCCCGACAACGCCAAGGGCGCGCGCCGCGCCGGCCTGCGGGCGCACACTTACCGCGACGTCCCCGGACTGCGCGCACACCTCGCCGCACACGACCTGCTGGAGCCCCGCCATGACCCGCATTGAAACCCTGGCCGTGCACGCCGGCGGCGAACCCGACGCCGACACCGGCGCCGTTTCGCCGCCCATCCACCTGGCCACCACTTTCCGCCATGGCCCGGCCGGCGAACGCGCCGCGGGTTACGAATACCAGCGCGAATCCAACCCCACCCAGGACCGCCTGGAAACCGCGCTCGCCGCGCTCGAGGGCGGCGAGGCGGCCCTGGCCTTCGGCTCGGGCATGGCGGCCATGGCCGCGGCGCTGGAATCGTTGCCGAACGGCTCGCACGTGCTGATCCCGTCCGACTGCTACACCGGCCTGCGCGTGCTGGGCGCCGAATTCCTGCCCGAACGAGGCATCAGCACCACGGCCGTGGACATGGGCGACCTGGCCGCCGTACGCGCGGCGCTGCGCCCCGGAACGCGGATGATCTGGGCCGAGACGCCTTCGAACCCGCAGCTGCGCGTGGCCGACATCGCCGCGCTGGCCGGCATCGCCCACGGCCACGGCGCGCTGCTGGCCTGCGACAACACCTTCGCCACGCCGGTGCTGCAGCGCCCGCTGGCCTTGGGCGCCGACCTGGTGATGCATTCGACCACCAAGTACTTCGGCGGCCACAGCGACGTGATGGGCGGTGCGCTGGTGTTCGCGCGCCGCGACACCTTCCACGATGCCGTCTCCCACCGCCGCCACGTCACCGGCGGCATCCTCGCGCCCTTCAGCGCCTGGCTGATCCTGCGGGGCTGCCGCTCGCTACCCGCGCGCATGGCCTGGCACTGCCGCAACGCCCGCGCGCTGGCGGACTTCCTGGCCGCGCATCCGGCGGTGGCGGCCGTGCATTACCCGGGTCTGGCCACGCACCCGGGCCACGAGGTCGCCGCCCGCCAGATGGCCGACTTCGGCGGCATGCTCAGCCTGCGCGTGAAAGGCGGCCGGGCGGCAGCCCTGCGCGTCGCCGGCGCACTGAAGCTGGCCATCAACGCCACCTCGCTGGGCGGGCCGGAAACCCTGGTCGAGCACCGCGCCTCCATCGAAGGTGCCAACGCCCTTAGCCCCGACGACCTGCTGCGCGTGTCGGTGGGCCTGGAGGCGGCCGAGGACCTGCTGGCCGACTTCGACCAGGCGCTGGCGGCGGCCGGCGCATGAAATCGCAGCGCTTCGCCGGAAAGGACTTCGGCCCGGCCAGCGAGCACGGCTGGCGCGCGCGCTGGTTCGACATCATCTTCCGGCACGACCCGGGCGCCCCGCGGCGCTTCGACCTGATCCTGATCGGCGCCATCGTCGCCAGCGTGTTCGTGGTGATACTCGACAGCGAAGCCCATCTTCACGCCCGCTGGGCTCGCTGGTTCTACCTGGCCGAATGGGGCTTCACCCTGCTGTTCACCGTGGAGTACGCGGTACGGCTGGCCGTTGTGCGCAACCCGCTGCGCTACGCGCTCAGCTTCTACGGCGTGGTGGACCTACTGTCGATCCTGCCCACCTACCTGTCGCTGTTCCTGCCCGGCAGCCAGGCGCTGCTGGTGGTGCGCATCCTGCGCATCCTGCGCATCTTCCGCGTGCTCAAGCTGATGGAGTACACCGAAGCCGGCGGCGCGCTGGTGTCGGCGCTGTACCGCGCGCGGCGAAAGATCGCGGTATTCCTGATGGCGGTGCTGACCCTGGTGGTGGTGTTCGGCGCGGCCATGTACGTGGTCGAAGGGCCCGAGCACGGCTTCGAGTCCATTCCCGTTTCCATGTACTGGGCCATCGTCACCATGGCCACCGTGGGTTTCGGCGACATCGCGCCGGTGACCGCGCTGGGTCGCTTCATCACTTCGGTACTGATCCTGATCGGCTACGGCATCATCGCCGTGCCCACCGGCATCTACACCGCAGAACTGGCGGCCGGCCTGCGCGAGCGCCGCAAGGTGGCCTGCGAGGGCTGCGGGCTGGGCGAGCACGAGCCCGATTCGACGCACTGCCGCCGCTGCGGTGCCAGCCTGCCCGACGCCTGACCCCGGCCCCGGAACTTCTGTGCGGTAACGCACATAAGCCGGCTGGCGCGGACCCTAGAATCCTTCCGGTCGGCAAGACGCTGGCGCTCCCAGGGAACGCGGCCGGATGTCCGGACTCCCCGAACCGACCCAGAACCACCTGCTGGCCGCGCTGTGCCCGGAGACGCAGGCGCGGCTGTTCCCGGCGCTCGAACAGGTGGAACTGCCGCTGGGCAAGGTCCTGTACGAACCCGGCGACACGATGCGCCACGTGTACTTCCCGACCGATTCGATCGTGTCGCTTCTTTACGTGATGGCGGATGGCGCCTCGGCCGAGATCTCGATCGTCGGCAACGACGGCGTGGTCGGCGTGGCCATCTTCATGGGTGGCGGCAGTACGCCCAGCCGGGCGGTGGTCCAGGGCGCCGGGAACGCCTATCGCCTGCCGGGGCAACTCACCAGGGACGAATTCCAACGCAACGGCGACCTGCACCACCTGGTGCTGCGCTACACCCAGGCGCTGATCACGCAGATGGCGCAGACCGCGGTCTGCAATCGCCACCACAGCATCGACCAGCAGCTGTGCCGGTGGCTGCTGATTTCGCTCGACCGGCTGCCCGACAACCGGCTGACCATGACCCAGGAGCTGATCGCCAACATGCTGGGGGTCCGGCGCGAGGGCGTGACCGAAGCGGCCAGCAAGCTCCAGAAGGCCGACGTGATCCATTACTCCCGGGGCCACATCACGGTGCTCGACCGCACGCAGCTCGAGGCCATGAGCTGCGAATGTTATGCCGTGGTCAAGCGCGAAACCGACCGCCTGCTGCCCTACCCGCTGGCCAACGGCCACACCGGCGCCGCGCTGCCGCGCTGAGCCCCGGCCCAAGGCGCGCCTACGTGCGCCAGCTTACGCAGCCCTGTCCATAAGTTGCCTGCCGCACAGACCGGCGGATGGGCCCGGGGCAACCCTGCCCAACCTGGACCCCGACCGGCCACCGCCGGAAGACGCCCGCAACGCCGCGCCCGGCCGGGCACGCCGCTGCCCTCCGGGACCAGCCCAACTAGGAAAGCACAATGAACGCGACTTCCCGATTCTATGGCTCTCCCGGATTCAAACCCTGGTTGACGCTGGCCGTGCTGGCCACGCTCCTGGCCGGCTGCGGCAGCGGCGATAGTGGCGGACGCGATCCGATCCTCGGTGGACCCGGCGGCGACGCCAGGCTGGCTCCCACGGTCATCGCCGTGACGCCGCTCAACGGCGCCACCGGCGTGCCGATCAACAACCCGATGGTCACCGCCACCTTCAGTGAACCGGTGCGACCGATCAGCGGCAGCTCGAGCTTCACGCTCACCTGCGCCGCGCCCTGCGTCAGCCCGGCTGGCACCATCACGCTGGATGCCGCGGGACGGGTGGCCACGTTCAACCTCGCCGCCGGCGCCGGGCTGGCACCGACCACGCTCTACACCGCGACCGTGACCGGCGCCACCAGCGTCGCCACCGGCCTGTCGATGGCCAATCCCTACGTCTGGACCTTCACCACCGGCGTCGCGCCGGACGTCACCCGCCCGCGGGTGGTTTCCACCGAGCCGGCCACAACGATTCCGGGCCCGACGCCGGGCGTGCCGACCAACACGGCGATCACGGCCACCTTCAGCGAGGAGATGGCGCCAGCGACGATCACCGGCACCAGCTTCACCGTGACCTGCAACGCGCCCTGCGTCGCTCCGGCCGGCGTGGTCAGCTACGCCGTCGGTTCGCGCACGGCGGTGTTCACACCGGCGGCGATCCTCGCGCCGGCCACCACCTACACCGCGCGGATCACCCAGGCAGCGACCGACGTGGCCGGCAATGCACTCGCCGGCAACCAGGCCCCGCTCCCGGCCGCCAGCGACTACGTCTGGACATTCACCACCGCGGCCGCCCCCCTGCCGCCGGCCAGCATTTCGGTGCTGTCCACGTCCCCGTCCGCCGGCAGCAGCAGCGCCTGCCCGGATGCGTCGATCAGCGCCACCTTCACCGTGCCCTCCGGCACGCGCATGGACCCGCTGAGCATCGGCGCCTCGACCTTCACCCTGGCCGGCCCCGGCACCACCCCGGTCACCGCCTCGACCATCACGCTCGACGCCGGCACGGGCCGCATCGCGACCTTCCAGCCCAGCAACCCACTGACCGCCGGCGCCACCTACACGGCCACGATCAAGGGCGGCGCCACCGGCGTGAAGGACCTGGCGATCCCGGCCAACACCCTGGTGATGGACTACACCTGGAGCTTCACCGTGGACGCCGGTGGCTGCCAGGTACCGAATCCCCCGCTGCTGGGCTCGGCCGATCCGTTCGGCGTGTTCGGCGGGTCGGCGGGCATGACCAACCAGGGTCTGCTCACCGTGGTCAACGGCGACATCGGCACCACGGCGGTGTCCACCGCGGTCACCGGCTTCCATGACGCCGGCCCGGGCTGCACCTACACCGAAACGCCGCTCAACGCCGGCATCGTCAACGGCAAGATCTACACCGCCGCGCCGCCGCCGACCCCGCAATGCCCCACCGAGGGCACCGCCGCCACCATGGCCGTGGCCACGCAGGCCCGTGCCGACGCGCTCACGGCGTACAACGACCTCGTCGCCCGCCCGCCGGGCCTCGACCCGGGCGCCGGCAACCTGGCCAACCTCGTGCTGGCCCCAGGTACCTACACCGCCGCGGCCGGGAGCTTCATGATCCAGGGCGGCAACCTGACCCTGGACGCGCAGGGCGACCCGAATGCGGTCTGGGTGTTCCAGATGGCGACGTCGCTCACGGTCGGTGGCCCGGGCGCAGCCTTCCCGCAGAGCGTGATCCTGGTCAACGGCGCGCAGGCCGACAACGTGTACTGGCAGGTCGGCTCCGCCGCCACGATCAATGCCGGCGGCGGCGGCACCATGGTCGGCACCGTCATCACCCAGGCCGGCGTCGCCGTCTCGACCCCAGGCAACGTCACGCCCGTGATCGTCGACGGCCGGCTGCTCTCGCTCGGTGCCTCCGTCACGCTGGTCAACACGATCATCAATGTGCCCGGCCAATAAGGCCCGGGCCATGGGCCGCCATTCCTGGAGAACGACATGAAACTCTGCAAATCCCCGAGGCTCCTCAGCCTGGCCATCCTCTCGGCCCTGGCCAGTGGTGGCGCGGCGGCCTACGACGGCGATGGCTGGTACGTGGGCGGCAGTTACGGCTGGACCGCGGCGACCATCGACGACGAACGCATCATCAGCACCCTCGCCGCGCGCGGCTTCACCGTCAACGACATCGACGACGACGACCGCGACAACGGCTACAAGGCCTACCTGGGCTACCAGTTCGGTCGCCACTTCTCGGTCGAGGGCGGCTACGTCGACCTGGGCCAGTACGGCTACGCGCTGACGACCACGCCCGCCGGCACGCTCACCGGCGACATCGACCTGCGCGGCGTGTTCCTCGACCTGGTGGGGCGCATGCCGGTCAACGACCGCTTCTCGCTGTTCGCGCGCATCGGCGCCATCTACGCCGAGGCCGACACCCGCTTCGTCGGCACCGGCGCTGTGAACGTGCTCGACCCCAACCCTACCGCCGAGGAAGTGGACTTCAAGTTCGGTGTCGGCATGGAGTACGCCTTCACCCGCGCGCTTTCCATGCGGATCGAGGCCGAGCGTTACCGCATCGACGACGCCATCGGCAACACCGGCGACATCGACATGGTTTCGGCGGGCCTGGTCTACCGCTTCGGCCAGGCGCTGGCACCGGTGGTCGAACCGCCGGCACCGGCGCCGGCGCCGCGGCAGACCTGCGCGGACCTGGACGACGACGGCGACGGCGTCAACAACTGCAACGACCGCTGCCCGGATTCCATGGCCGGCCAGGCCATCGGCCAGGACGGCTGCCCGGTGCCGCTGACGATCGATCTCAAGGGCGTCAACTTCGACTTCGACCGCGACACGCTGCGCCCCGACGCCATCGCGATCCTGGACGAGGCCGTGGCGATCCTGCGCCGCTACCCGGAGCTGCGCTTCGAGCTGGCCGGGCATACCGACGAATGCGGCAGTGACGACTACAACAAGGACCTGTCCGGCCGCCGCGCCCGCGTGGTGTACGACTACCTGGCCAACGCCGGCATCGACACCGGCCGCATGTCGGGACCGAACGGCTACGGCGAGGACCGCCCGCTGGAGAACCTGGGCGACGGTTTCCCCGGCTGCAAGAGCGAAACCAACCGCCGCACCGAGCTCAACGTGCAGAACTGACCCGGGTCGGTGCAGTGGTGGCAACTTCGACCCGGCCCTTGGCCGGGTCTTTCTTGTCAGCCCACCAGCTGGTTGATCTCCATGATCGGCAGCAGGATGGCCAGCACGATCATCATCACCACGCTGCCCATCAGCAGGATCATCAGCGGCTCGAGCAGGGTGAGGAAGATCGCCAGGCGCCGCTCCAGCGCCCGGGTTTCCAGCTGCGCCGCGCGCTCGAGCATCGGTCCGAGCCGGCCGCTGGATTCGCCGCTGGCCACCATGTGCACCAGCAGCGCCGGGAACAGCCGCGTCTCGTCCAGCGCCCGCGCCAGGCTGGCGCCTTCGCGCACGCGCTCCATCGCCCGGGTGACCGCCTCGCGCAGCACCTGGTTGCCCATTACCCGCGCGCCCGATTCGAGCGCGGGCAGCAGCGGCACGCCGCCGCGCACCAGGATCGCCAGCGTGCCGGCGAAACGCGCGGTGTCCACGCCCCGCGCCAGCGGCCCCAGCCAGGGCAGGCGCAGCAGCCAGCCGCTCCAGCGCCGCCGGGGGCCGGCGCGCCGAAGCAGGGCGCGCAGGCCCAGCAGGCCACCCGCCAGCAGCGCCAGCAGCCAGGGCCAGGCGGCGCGCAGGAATTCACTTGAAAAGATCAGCAGGCGCGTCATCAGCGGCAGTTCCTGCCGCGACTGCTCGAACACCTGCACGACCTGCGGCACCACGTACACCATCAGGCCCAGCACCACCGCCAGGGCGACGCCGGTCACCAGCAACGGGTAAAGCAGCGCCAGGCCGGTCTTCTGGCGCAGGGCCTGGCGCGCGTCGAGGTAGTCGGCCAGGTGCTGCAGCACGGTCGGCAGCGCGCCCGACTGTTCGCCGCCCTGCACCAGCGCGCGGTAGAACTCCGGGAAGCTGGCGGCGTGCGCGCCCAGGGCCGCGGATAGCGAGTGGCCGGAGGTAACCTCGCTCTTGATGCCGGCCAGGACCTCGCGCGTGCGCGGCTGCTCGGCCTGGCCGAGCAGGGCGTCGAGCGACTGCTCCATGGTCAGACCCGACTCGAGCAGGGTGGCCAGCTGGCGGGTCAGCAGGCTCAGCTCGGCCGACGCCAGGCCGCGGACCCAGCCACGGCCGGCGCCGACCCGGGCACCCATGGCTTCGACGTTCGACGGCAGCAGCCCCTGGGCCCGCAGCTGCGCGCGCGCCTGGCGCGCGGTGTCGGCCTGCAGCACGCCGGCCACGGTGCGGCCGGCGGCGTCCAGGGCCTGGTAGCGGAAGGCGTCCATGGCCTAGTCGCGCGTCACGCGCACCACTTCCTCCAGGCTCACCAGGCCCTGCCCGGCCCAGCGCATGCCGTCGTCGCGCAGGGTGCGCATGCCGCCTGCGAGCGCGTATTCGCGCAGCCGCTGTTCGGACGCGCGCTCGTGCACGAGGCGGCGGAAGCCGTCGTCCACCGCCAGCAGCTCATAGATGCCGGTGCGGCCCCGGTAGCCGGAACCGCCGCAAGCGGCGCAGCCGCGCGCGCTGTACAGGCTGCCGCCGGTGGGCGTGAAGCCCAGTGCCACCAGCTGCGCTGCGTCGGCCTGGAACGGCGCGCGGCATTCGCTGCACAGCCGCCGCACCAGCCGCTGCGCGCCGACGCCGATCAGGCTCGAAGCCAGCAGGAAGGGCTCCACGCCCATGTCCACCAGGCGCGTCACCGCGCTCACCGCGTCGTTGGTGTGCAGCGTGGCGAACACCAGGTGCCCGGTCAGGCTGGCCTGCACCGCGATCTGCGCCGTTTCGAGGTCGCGGATCTCGCCGATCATCACCACGTCCGGGTCCTGCCGCAGGAGGGTGCGCAGCGCCCGCGCGAAACCCATTTCGATGCGCGGGCTGACCTGGGTCTGGCTGATGCCGTCGAGGTCGTACTCGATCGGGTCCTCCACCGTCATGATGTTCAGCGCGCCGGCGTCCAGGCGCGAAAGCGCGGCATAGAGCGTGGTGGTCTTGCCCGACCCGGTCGGCCCGGTCACCAGCACGATGCCGTGCGGCTGCCGGATCAGGCGGTCCATCGTCGCCAGCGTCGGCTCGTCCATGCCCAGCAGGCCCAGGTCCAGGCGGCCCGCCTGCTTGTCGAGCAGGCGCAGCACCACGCGTTCGCCGTGGCCGGTGGGAAGGGTTGAAACACGCACGTCCACCGGCTTTCCAGCCAGTCGCAGGGTGATGCGCCCGTCCTGCGGCAGGCGCTTTTCGGCGATGTCTAGCTGGGCCATGATCTTCACCCGCGACACCAGCGCACCGTGCAGGTTGCGCGGCGGCTCGACCAGGTCGCGCAGCGTGCCGTCCACCCGCAGCCGCACCAGCAGGCGCGATTCGAAGGGTTCGATGTGGATGTCCGAGGCGCCGTCGCGCAGCGCCTGGGTGAACAGGGCGTTGATCAGCCGGATCACCGGCGCGCTGTCCTGGTTTTCCAGCAGGTCCTCGACCCGCGGGATTTCCTGCAGCAGCCGCGACAGGTCCATGTCCTGGGCCAGGTCCACCGCCAGCGCGGCGGCGCCGGCGCCGTTGTAGGCGGCGGCGACCAGCTCGTCGAAGCGCGCGTCGTCCACCAGCCGCACCTGCAGCGGCACGCCGAGCACGCGCCGCGCCTCGGCCAGCGCGGCGGCGCCCGTGCCAATGCGGGCCGACACTTCCGCATGCCCGCCGGCGAACGATTCCAGCACCACGCCCCGGGCGGTGGCGAAGGCGTAGGGCAGCGTGGCGGCGCGCCGGCTCACTGGCCGCGTTCCGGCAGCGAGGGCGGCGCCTCGTCGCCGAAGATGGCGCTGGGCGGGGGCCGGCTGCCCTGCTGTTCGCCCAGGATGTAGTCGTAGCGCTCGCCGGTGTAAGCGTCGGCGCCGGCGCTGTCGCGCACCACGGTGATGCGCAGGAAGATCATCAGGTTGGTCTTGCTGCGGCCGCGCTTCTTGCTTCGGAACAGCCCGCCGATGCCGGGGATCGAACCCAGGCCCGGGACCTTTCGCACGCCCTGGCTGGTGGCGTCCTGGATCAGGCCGCCGATCACCACGATCTGGCCGTCGTCGACCAGCACCGTCGAGGCCACCGCGCGCTTGTTGGTGATCACGCCGGCGGGGTTGGAGTTGTCGTTGATGCTCGACACTTCCTGGTAGAGCTGCAGCCGCACCGTGCCGCCTTCCGAGATCTGCGGCTTGACCTGCAGGGTCAGGCCGACGTCCTGGCGTTCGATGGTCTGGAACGGCGTCGGCGTGGTGGCGCTGCCGGTGGTGGCGTACTGGCCGGTGATGAAGGGCACGTTCTGGCCGATCACGATCGACGCTTCCTCGTTGTCGAGCGTGAGCAGGGTCGGCGTCGACAGGATGTTGGCGTTGGCGTCGGTTTCGAGCGCGCGCACCAGCACGCCCAGGTTGAGGATCTCGCCGATCCCCGGGATGTTCACCCGGCCGTTGATGATGCCGAGGTTGAGGCCGGGCCCGGCCGTGCCGGGATTCTGCGATATGCCGATGATGTTCTCGCCGGTGCCGCCGAAGTTGGTGCCGCCGAACACCTGCCGTCCGCTCTCGTCGAGGCCGCCGAGGTTCTGCCACTGCACGCCGAACTCGGCCGCACGGTCGGAGGTGACTTCGGCGATCAGCGCCTCGACGTAGACCTGGGCGCGGCGCACGTCGAGCTTGTCGAGCACGGCGCGCAGGTTGTTGTAGGTGGCGTCGGGGGCCGTGATGATGATCGAGTTGGTCGCCGGGTCGGCCTGGATGATGCCGGGGCGGCCGCCGGAACCGGGGCGGCCGTCGGTTTCAGCGGGCGTGGCCGCGCCGAGCAGCGCGCCGGTGGGCTGGAGCAGGTTCGCGCCGGCGTCGGCGCCGTGGATCGCGCGCAGGGTTTCCGCCAGCTTCACCGCCTCGGCGTTGCGCAGGTAGACCACGTGGATGTTGCCGCCGGCGTTGCCCGGCGAGTCGAGCATGGCCACGAAGCGGCGCAGCTGGCTCACGCGCGAAGGATCGGCGCTGCGCACCAGCAGGCTGTTCGAGCGCGTGTCGGCCACCACGGTGAAGCGCGGCATCGCCCCGGGCGCGGCCGCCGGCGCGGCGGTTTCGGCGAACAGCCGGTTCACGGTCGCCGACACGTCCAGGGCCGAGGCATGGTGCAGCGGGATCACCACCGGCTCGCTGCTGTCGGGCTGGTCCATCGCGGCGATGATGCGCGCCAGCCGCGGCATGTTGTTGGCGTAGTCGGTGATCACCAGGCTGTTGTTGCCCGGGTGCGCGGTGATGCTGTTGTTGGGCGCGATCAGCGGTCGCAGGATCGGCAGCATCTGCTCGGCCGGCTGGTGACTGAGGCGGAAGGCCTGGCTGCGGATCTCGTCGCCGCCGCCGCTGGCGCTGACCCGCCGGCCGCCGGAGGCGCTGGGGTAGAGCTTGGCGTCGGCCTCCGGCACGATCCGCACCACGTTGCCGGTCTCGATCGCCACGAACCCCTGCAGGCGCAGCGCCGACAGGAACACGTCGTACACCACGCCGCGCGGCAGCGGCTTGGCGGAGACGATGCTGAGGGTTCCCTTCACCCGCGGGTCGAGCACGAAGTTCTTGCCGGTGATCTCGCTCACCACCGCCACCACGCCCTCGATCTCGGTGTTGACGAAGTTGAGCGTCACCTCGTCGGGGCCCGACTGCGCCGCCACACCGCCGGCCAGCCCGAAGGCCAGCAGCAGCCCCTGCCCGAATGCGGCCAGGGAGCGGCCGGTGCGCGTGGCGATGTCGAAGGGCGACTGGCGTTTCGGGAAGGGCATCCGGGCCTCAGCGTGCGGGGGGAGGCGTCGGCGCGGGCGGCGTCGGCAAGGCCAGGGATTCGCGGACGCCGGAACGTTCCAGCACC
>JAIBEO010000024.1 GCA_019459185.1 Rhizobium sp.
GGTCAGGCGCTTTTTTTTATTTTTCACCCATGTCTGGTTTGGCCTGGGCGGTTCTTGGCTGTCCACCGCACTGGGGCGGGCCCCACGGCGATGGGGTGGGTCGCTTCGTGCTGGGTGATGCTTTTATTTCCCTGTAAGCGACCCTCGCCTTCGCGGTGGGGCCGGCGCCAGTGCGGTGGACAGCGAAGAACCGCCCAGGCCATCCCTGACTTGGGTGAAGAATCAAAAAAAGGGCCCGGCTTTCGCCGGGCCCCGGGTCACGTGGACCGATGCAGCTGTCTTACCAGCGGAAGTTCGCCTGCACGAAGACCTCGCGGCCGATCGGGCTGTAGGCGCGCCAGAAGAACGGGTAGCTGAAGAAGGTGTCGTCCTTCGGGGCGATCTTGTCCAGCACGTTGTTGACGATCAGGTTGGCGCTGAAGTTCTCGGTGAACTCGTAGCCAACGTTGAGGTTGTAGACGTGGTAGGGCGCGATGCGACCGGTCTCGGCCCAGTTCGGCAGCGAACCGTAGCGGATGCCGAACACCGTGACGTTCAGGTCCTTGTACTCCCACGACACGCTGCCGCGCATGCGGGAGCGGAAGTCGAAGTTGGTCAGGTCGTCACGGTAGCTCTCGCGCGGCTCGCCCTCGAATTCGGCGAACTTCTGGTCCAGGACGTGCGACCACGACAGCTGGTAGCTGAAGTTGCCGTAGCGGTCGGTGTCCATGTCGTAGCGCAGGCTGGCGTCGATGCCCTCGTTCGAGATGTACGAACGGTTGATCGGGCCGCGGTTCACCTGCTCGATGCGGCCGTCGTTCGGGCCGCCCACGGTGCGGATCACGCTGTCGAGGATGAACTGGCAGAACGCGGAGCTGGTGTCCACCGCGTTGCCCTGGCGGTCCGTGCCCAGGCGGCAATCGGCTTCGTTCTGCAGGATGTAGGCCGAGCTGATGTCGCCGACCACGCCCTCGAGTTCGACCTTGTAGTAGTCGACGGTGAGCGACAGGTCGTCGACGATGTCCCAGACCAGGCCCGCGGTGAACGAGTTGCCCTTCTCCTCCTCGAGGTCCGGGTTGCCCTGGCGGACGCCGAACGCCGAGTAGTTCCAGGCGGGAGCGTTGCCGCACTGGGTGACGGTGTTGCCGGCTTCGCGGCACGCGTATTCGTCGAACACGGTCGAGAAGAAGCCCGACTCGTCGGCGAAGATGTAGTGCATGTCCGGCGCGCGGAACGAGGTGCTGTAGGCGCCGCGGAGCAGCAGGTTGTCGAACGGACGCCACTCGAGGCCGGCGTTCCAGGTGAACGCGTTGTCGACCTGGGTGATGTCGTCGTACAGGTCGTAGCGCGCCGCCAGGGTGGCCTTGAAGGAGTCGGTCACCGGGATCGAGAACTCGGAGCCGAGGGCATAGCGGTCACGCGAGCCGCCGCCGCCGGTGCCGGTCAGGTTGTAGATGATGTTCTGGCCCGGGAGGATGCGCGGATCGGCGTTGAGCTCGTACTCCTGGGTGCCGGCTTCAAGCACGGCGGCGAAGGAGAGCGGGCCGGCCGGCAGCTCGAACAGGTCGCCGGAGAGCACGAACTGCGCGGTCGAGGAGCTGGAGTCGGCGCGGGTCTTGACGATGGTGGACATCGCCGCGAACTCGGCCGGGGTGATCGGGTTGAAGTAGCGGTCCTCGTTGAGGTCGTAGACCGGGTAGCGGCCGAAGATCGGGTCGGTGCCCAGGCGCGGGCCGAGGAAGAAGTCGGTCAGCTCCTGGCGCAGGAAGCGCGGACGGTCGTTGTTGGTTTCGTAGCGCGAGTGGCTGACGGTGAAGTCCCAGTCGAAGCGGTTGTCCATCATCGAGCCGCGCAGGCCGGCCGAGAACTCGATCGACTGCTCCTGGAAGATCGTGCGCTGCGCGCCCAGGCCGCCCACTTCGTCCGGCGTGAAGATGCGCTGGCCATCGAGGATGGTGTCGTAGGTCGGGTCGTAGAACAGGCCGGTCTGCCAGAACTGGGTGTTGGAAGCGGCGGAAGCCTCCGAATCCCAAACGTTGAGGCTGGCGAAGCCCTGCAGGTTGTCGCTGATGTCCAGGGTGCCGTAGATGTAACCGGCGATGTTCTCGTCGGCGTTGCGGATGGCCTGGGTGGCCGGGTAGCCGTAGTAGCCGCACCAGCGGCCGTTGGCGCGGGTGTCGATCTCGAACTCGGAGAAGCGGGCGCAGACCGAATCCAGGGTTTCGCCGGTCGGGAACACCTGGCTGCCCGGGGTGGTGCCAATCAGGCGGTCGCGCAGGAAGAGGCCCTGCACCGCGGTGGCATCGGCCGGGTCGACACTCGGGTCGTCGCGGTAGGAGTCCATGAAGTCGCGCTCGGAGGCGAACATCTCGCCGCGCTCGTAGTACTCCACCGCGTAGGTCAGGCTCCAGCGCTCGCCGGTGCTGCCACCGACCCACTGCAGGTCGTTGGTCGGGGAACCGCCGCGGCTGGGCTTGCCGGTGAGGTAGGAAAGGTACTGGCCCTCGAAATTGGTCTTGAGGACGATGTTGATCACGCCCGCGACCGCGTCCGAACCGTAGATGGCGGAGGCGCCGCCGGCCAGCAGCTCGATGCGCTCGACCGCCGCGGTCGGGACCGAGGCCAGGTTCACGAAGTTCGACTGGCCGTTGTAGGGCAGCGGGTAATCGGCGGCGCGGCGGCCGTTGATCAGGGTCAGCACGCGGCCCGGGCCGAGGCCACGCAGGTTCAGCACCTGGGCGTTCGGGGTGAAGCCGTTCTGGGTCAGCTCGTTCTGGATCGAGCCGGTGGTCTGGGTCAGCGTGTTGAGCGCGTCGTAGACCGTGTTGAAGCCTTCGGCCTCGATCTGGGCCGAGGTGATCACCGTGACCGGCGACGGGCCTTCGATCTCGGCGCGCTTGATGCGGGAGCCCACGACCTCGACGGCGTCGAGCTGGGTCGTCTCATCTTTGGATTCCTCGTCCTCGTCCGTGGCTTCCTGCGCGGCGGCGGAGAAGGCGAACGGAAGCGTCAGGGCAAGGGCGAGCGAACGGGCAAGCACCGAACGGCGATACCCGGCGATTGGAGCAGTCTTCATTGAACCCCCTAGAATGGTCGCGTCGTTGTCTGGAACTGGTTGTTTTGCGATCCGGCAGGTCGAAACCCCTCCTGCCTTAACCGGAACGTAACACAATGCTGCTGCGGAAAACATGTGCAGCGGCCGCCAATTCGCGAACCTGAACCCGCCTCCCGCTCGGCTCAGGAAATCCCATGGTTTCAAGGAGTTTGCCGATGTCTCCCAGCCAATCCACCGTCTCGGCCGCACTGGCGGTCCTGCGCGATCCCCACACCGGCCAGGGCCTGGTGGAGCAGGGCAGCGTGCGGGGCATCGGCATCGACGGCGGCCGGGTGGCCGTGGAGCTGCAGCTGGCCTACCCGGCGCGGGGCTGGCACGAGGCGCTGGCGGCCGAGGCTCGGGCCTGCCTGGAAGCCCTGCCCGGGGTGGAGCAGGCCACGGTCTCGGTCAGCTCGCGGGTGCATGCCCACAAGGTCCAGAAGGACCTGACCCCGATGCCGGAGGTCCGCAACATCATCGCCGTGGCCTCGGGCAAGGGCGGCGTGGGCAAGTCCACCACCGCCGTGAACCTGGCCCTGGCCCTGCAGGCCGAGGGCGCCACGGTGGGCGTGCTCGACGCCGACATCTACGGCCCGTCCATCCCCAAGATGCTGGGCCTGGAAGGCCGCCCGGACAGCCCGGACGGCAAGTCCATCGAACCCAAGCGCAACCACGGCCTGCAGGCCATGTCCATCGGACTGCTGATCGGCGAGGACACGCCCATGATCTGGCGCGGCCCCATGGTCACCCAGGCCCTTCAGCAGCTGCTCAACGACACCCGCTGGCAGGGCCTGGACTACCTGGTCATCGACCTGCCGCCGGGCACCGGCGACATCCAGCTCACCCTGTGCCAGCGCGTGCCGGTCTCGGGCGCGGTCATCGTCACCACGCCCCAGGACATCGCCACGCTCGACGCCCGCAAGGCCCTGCAGATGTTCGCCAAGGTGGAGGTGCCGGTGCTGGGCATCGTCGAGAACATGGCCGTGCACGTGTGCTCGAACTGCGGCCATGCCGAGCACGTGTTCGGCGCCGGCGGCGGCGAGCGCATGGCGGCCCAGTACGACGTGCCCCTGCTGGGCTCGTTGCCGCTGGACATCCGCATCCGCGAGCAGGCCGACTCGGGCGTGCCCACCGTGGCCGCCGACCCGGACTCGCCGCTGGCCCTGGCCTACCGCGACATCGCCCGTCGCACCGCGGCCCGGCTGTCGCTGCAGGCCCGCAACAAGGCCATCGGCCTCCCGAACATCGTCATCAGCAACACCTGAGCCGGTAGAATCCCGCCTTTCGCCCCCGAGCCCCGACCGCATGAGCATCAAGTCCGACAAGTGGATCCGCCGCATGGCCGAGCAGCAGGGCATGATCGAGCCCTTCGAGCCGGGCCAGGTCAAGCACGCGGCCGACGGCCACCGCATCGTCAGCTACGGCACCTCGAGCTACGGCTACGACGTGCGCTGCGCGCGCGAATTCAAGATCTTCACCAACATCAACTCGACGATTGTTGATCCCAAGGCGTTCGATCCCTCGAGCTTCGTGGACGTCGAGTCGGACGTCTGCATCATCCCGCCCAACAGCTTCGCGCTGGCGCGCACGGTGGAGTTCTTCCGCATCCCGCGCGACACCCTGGTGGTGTGCCTGGGCAAGAGCACCTACGCCCGCTGCGGCATCATCGTCAACGTCACCCCGCTCGAGCCCGAATGGGAAGGTCACGTGACCCTGGAATTCAGCAACACCACGCCGCTGCCGGCCAAGATCTACGCCGGCGAGGGCGTGGCGCAGATGCTGTTCTTCCAGTCCGACGAAGTCTGCGAAACCAGCTACAAGGACCGCGGCGGCAAGTACCAGGGCCAGACCGGGGTCACGCTGCCGCGCACCTGAGCCGGGCGGGGCTCAGCCCCGCTTGAACAGCATGCTCACGCCCAGCACGATCAGGGCCAGCGGCCACCAGTCGATCAGCATGGCCCAGATGCGGAACTCGGGCACCAGGTTGTTGGCCAGCAGCAGCGCGCCCAGCACGATCAGGATCAGGGCGGGGACGAGGTTGGATTTCATGGTCTGCTCCGGTCAGTCGCCCGGGAAATCGCCCAGGCCTTGGCGCAGCGACGATAGCAGCGCCACCCGCCGTTCCGCCACGTAGGGCTGGCGCGCGCCGGCGCCCCAGACCGGCCCCGGCCAGGCGGCATCGCCCTCCCGGCGCGCCACCACGTGCACGTGCAGCTGCCGCACCACGTTGCCCAGCGCGCCGACGTTGAGCTTGTGCACCGGCCCCAGGCCGCGCAGCAGCCGGCCGGCGAGGTTGAGTTCGGCCAGCAGCAGGCGCTGCTGGTCGCCGGGCAGGTCGAGCCATTCCACCGCGCCGGGCACGCGTGGCACCAGCACCAGCCAGGGGAAACGCGCGTCGTCCATCAGCCGCAGCTGGCTCAGCGGGCCGTCGGCCACCAGCAGGGTGTCGCCCGCCAGGCGCGGGTCGAGTTCGAAGCCGGCCACGGTCAGCGCAGGGTCTTCTGGAAGAAGGACAGGGTGCGCTCCAGGGCCTGCTTGGCGACGTCTTCGTTGTAGTCGGCGCGCTGGTCGCAGTTGAAGCCGTGGCCGGCGCCGGGCCAGACGTGGATTTCCGCGGAAGAAAGCGCCTCGCGGTGCTTGGCCACGTCTTCCGGCGGGATCAGCGGATCGTTTTCGCCGAAGTGCAGCATCAGCGGCGCCTTGGGGCGTTCGTGCAGGAGGGGCACGGTGCGGCCGCCGTAGTAGCTGACCGCCGGCAGGCCCAGCCGGGTGTTGGTAAGGAAGGCCACGCTGCCGCCCCAGCAATAGCCCACCACGCCGACCCGGTGTTCGGCCTCGAGCAGGTCGTAGGCGCCGCGCACGCCGTCGAGGGCGCCGTTGAAGCCCAGCTCCTCGGCCAGTTCGCGGCCCGTCTTGACCCCTTCCTCGTCGTAGCCCAGTTCGGTGCCCGGCCTGACCAGGTCGAACAGCGCCGGCGCCACCACGATGAAGCCGTAGTTGGCGAAGCGGTCGGCGACCTGGCGGATGTGCGGGTTCACCCCGAAGATTTCCTGCACCACGATCAGGGCGCCGCGCGGCTTGTCATGCGGCTTGGCCTGCCAGCCGGAAATCCGCCCGTGGCGGGTGCTGATGGAAATCGTCTGGCCCATGGCTGGCTCCCCTGCCGCGTTGGTCCGATGCGCTAGCCTACACCGGCCGGGGAGCCCGCGAGGGGTATACTCCGCCCCCCGCCCGAACCCCGCATCCCCATGTCCGCCAGCCACCCCAAGGTGGGCTTCGTCAGCCTCGGCTGCCCGAAGGCCCTCGTAGACTCCGAACGCATTCTGACCCAGCTGCGGGTCGAGGGCTACGAGATCGTCCCCACCTACGACGCCGCCGACGTGGTGGTGGTCAACACCTGCGGCTTCATCGATTCGGCCGTGGCCGAGAGCCTGGACGCGATCGGCGAGGCCCTGGCCGAAAACGGCAAGGTCATCGTCACCGGTTGCCTGGGCAAGCGCCCCGAGCAGATCCGCGAAGCCCACCCGGGTGTGCTGTCGATCAGCGGCCCGCAGGACTACGCCAGCGTCATGAGCGCCGTGCACCAGGCCCTGCCGCCGAAACACGACCCGTTCGTGGACCTGGTGCCGGACTACGGCCTGAAGCTGACCCCGAAGCACTACGCCTACCTGAAGATTTCCGAGGGCTGCAACCACCGCTGCAGCTTCTGCATCATCCCCTCGATGCGCGGCGACCTGGTGTCGCGCCCGGTCGGCGAGGTGCTGCGCGAGGCCGAGAAGCTGGCCCGCGGCGGGGTGAAGGAGCTGCTGGTGGTTTCGCAGGACACCAGCGCCTACGGCGTGGACCTGAAGTACGCCCCGGGCGAATGGCGCGGCCGCCAGTACCAGGCCCGCATGAAGGACCTGTGCGAGGGCCTGTCGGAGCTGGGCCTCTGGACCCGCCTGCACTACGTCTACCCGTACCCGCACGTGGACGACGTCATCCCGCTGATGGCCGAGGGAAAGCTGCTGCCTTACCTCGACATCCCGTTCCAGCACGCCAGCCCGCGCATCCTCAAGCTCATGAAGCGCCCCGGCGCGGTGGACAAGACCCTCGAGCGCATCCAGCGCTGGCGCGAGGTGTGCCCGGAGCTGACGATCCGCAGCACCTTCATCGTCGGCTTCCCGGGCGAGACCGAGGAGGACTTCGAGCAGCTGTTGTCCTTCCTTGACCAGGCCGAGCTCGACCGCGTCGGCGCCTTCGCCTATTCGCCGGTGGAAGGCGCCAGCGCCAACGACCTGCCGGGCGCCGTGCCCGAGGAAGTGAAGCAGGAGCGCCTGGCCCGCTTCATGGAGCTGCAGGCGCAGATCAGCAGCGAAAAGCTCGAGCGCAAGGTCGGCACGGTGCAGACGGTGCTGGTTGACGAGATCGACGGCGAGCTGGCCATCGGTCGCTCCAAGGCCGATGCGCCGGAAATCGACGGCCTGGTGCAGATCCAGGACGGCGCCGCCGCGGGCCTCAAGCCCGGTGATTTCTGCGAAGTGCGCATCATGGGCAGCGACGAGCACGACCTGTTCGGCCTGGTCGGCGACGAAGAAGACTGAGCGTCAGGCGTCGTATTCGACTGCGATGATGAAATAACGCGCCGGCCCGGCCGGCAGGTGCACCTCGACCTCGTCGTCGAGGCGCTTGCGCAGCACCGCCCGCGCCAGCGGCGAATCCACGCTGATGTGGCCGGTCTTCGCGTCGGTCTCGTCCGGGCCGACGATGCGGTAGCGTTGGCACTCGCCGCTTTCGCAGTGTTCGATCTCGAACCAGGCGCCGAAGAACACCGCCTCCGGGTCCGCCGGCCGGCCCTCGGGCACCTTCAGCACTTCAAGGCGCTTGCTCAGGTAGCGCACGCGGCGGTCTATCTCGCCGAGCTGCTTCTTGCGGTAGGTGTATTCCGCGTTTTCGCTGCGGTCGCCCTCGGCCGCGGCGGCGGCGAGCGCGCGTACCACTTCGGGGCGGCGCAGCCGCCACAGCTCGTCGAGCTCCGCGCGCAGGCGCTCGAAGCCGGCGCGGGTGATGATCGCCGTGGATTTCTCGCTCGGCGGCCGCCAGCGTGCCATGGCTCAGCCCGCCGGGTAGACCAGCGGCGCGCCCGGGCCCAGCGGCAGGCCGAGCGCGATCCACAGCGCGAACAGCAGCGACCAGCCCAGCAGGAAGGTGATCGAGTAGGGGATCATCGTCGCCACCACGGTGCCGATGCCGGCCTTGGGCTCGTAGCGCTGCAGGAAGGCGATCACCAGCGCGAAGTAGCTCATCATCGGCGAGATGATGTTGGTCACCGAATCGCCAACGCGGTAGGCGGTCTGGGTCACTTCCGGCGAATAACCCAGCAGCATGAACATGGGCACGAACACCGGCGCCATCAGCGCCCACTTGGCCGAGGCCGAGCCCATGGCCAGGTTCACCACCGCCGTGAGCAGGATGAAGCACAGCAGCAGCGGGATCTTGGGCAGGCCCACCGACTTCAGGAAGCCGGCGCCCTCGACCGCGAAGATCAGGCCCAGCTGGGTCCAGTTGAACAGGGCCACGAACTGTGCGGCGAAGAACACCAGCACCAGGTAGCTGGCCAGCGTGCCCATGGACTTGGACATGCCGTTGATCACGTCGGTGTCGTTGCGGATGGTGCCCGCGCCGACGCCGTAGGCGATGCCCACCAGGCCGCCGGCCACGAAGATCAGCGCCACGATGCCGTGCAGGAAGGGTGCCAGCGACTTGAGCACGTCGCTCTCGCCGGCGATGCGCAGGGCGCCGTCGGCGGGCACGGTGGCCCACAGCACCAGCGCGGCCAGCAGCGCGGTGGCGACGCCGGCATAGGCCAGGCCGCGCCTCTCGACCGGGCTGAGCGGCTCGATCTTCTCGTCGCCGCGGCCGTAGTTCCCGTCCGGGAAGCGCCGCGCCACGATCTTTTCGGTCACGAACCAGCCCAGCAGCGTCACCAGCGGCGTCGAGGCCTGCATGAAGAACAGGTTGGCGGCCGGGCTGACGGTGTACGCGGGGTCGACGATCTGCGCGGCTTCCTGCGACAGGCCCGAGAGCAGCGGGTCGATGGTGCCCAGCAGCAGGTTCGCGGAATAACCGCCGGACACGCCCGCGAAAGCCGCGGCGATGCCCAGGATCGGATGCCGGCCGGCGGCCACGTACAGCAGGCCCGCCAGCGGCACCAGCAGCACGTAGCCGATTTCGCTGGCCATGTTCGACATCACGCCGGCGAACACCACGATGGGCGTGAGCAGGAAACGCGGGGCGTTGAGCACCACGATGCGCAGGCAGGCGCCGATCAGGCCGCTGTGTTCGGCCACGCCGATGCCGATCAGCGCCACCAGCACGGTGCCCAGCGGCGCGAAGCCGGTGAAGTTGGTGACCAGGCCGCCCATGATGCGCTGCAGGCCGTCCACGCTCAGCAGGTTGACCGGGGTGACCAGGTCGCCGGTCTTGGGGTGCACCACGCCCACGTCGAACTGGGCCACCACCGCACTGGCGATGACCACCAGGACCGTGAGCAGGAAGAACAGCGTCGCCGGGTGGGGCAGGGTGTTGCCGGCGCGTTCGACCACGGCCAGGAACCGGTCCACCGTGCTGGGGCGGGCGGGCGTGGATTCGGTCATTGGTTTCTCCGGTGTCGGGGGCAGGCTCGGCCCGGGGCCCGGGACTATAACCGAGGGCGCGCGCGACGCACGTGAGGCGTGGATAATCAGGGCCGGGATTTGCGGGGGGAGGGGGCCATGGTCCTGCTGGCGGTCGTTCTGGGCGTGGTGGTGTTCTGGGGCGTGCTGGCCTTCAACCGGCTGGTGCGCCTGCGCAACCAGGTGCGCGCGGGTTGGAGCGACATCGACGTGCAGCTGCTGCGCCGGCACGACCTGGTGCCGCGGCTGGTGGAGGCCGTGCGCGCTTACGCCGGGCACGAAAAGGCCCTGCTCGAGAACGTCACCGAGCTGCGCGCCCGCGCCCTGGCCACGTCGTCGCCGGCCGCGCTGGCCGGACTCGAGCGCGAGCTGGAGGCCGGGTTGGGCCGGCTGGTGGTGCTCAACGAGGCCTACCCCGAGCTAAAGGCCAGCGAAAATTTCCTGAAGCTGCAGGCCGACCTGGTCGAGGTCGAGGACCACCTGCAATACGCGCGCCGTTTCTACAACGGCGCCGTGCGCGCCAACAACGACGGCGTGTTGCGTTTCCCCGACCTGCTGGTCGCGCGCGCCTTCGGTTTCGGCGAGGCGGAGTTCTTCGAAGCCGGCGACGGCGAGCGGCAGGCGCCGCGGGTGGGTGGCTGATGCGCGCCGCGTTCGCCCTGGCCCTGGGCTTCGCGCTGGCGCTGCTGGCGCCGGTCGCCGCGGCGCAGGAGCGCATCCTGTCCTTCGACGCCGACCTGCGCGTGCAGCCCGACGGCAGCCTGCTGGTGGCCGAAACCATCGTCGTGCGCGCCGAGGGCGTGATGATCCGCCGCGGCATCTACCGCGATTTCCCCACCCGCTACGAAGACCCGCTGGGCAATCTCGTCGAGGTGGATTTCGAGCTGCTCGACGCCGAGCGCAACGGCCAGCCCGAGGCGGCGTCGGTGGAGCGCATCGCCAACGGCGTGCGCATCAGCCTGGGCACCGACGAATTCCTCGACGTGCCGGCCGTGCACCGCTACGTCATCCGCTACCGCACCACCCGCCAGCTGGGTTTCTTCGACGAGCACGACGAGCTGTACTGGAACGTCACCGGCCTGGGCTGGGGCTTTCCGATCGACCACGCCGGCGCCACCATCACCTTGCCGCAGGCGGTGCCGGCGGCGCAGCTGGGCGCCGAGGCCTACACCGGCGCCTACGGCGTGCGTGGCCAGGACTACCGCGCGGAAGTGCGCGACGGCGGTGCCCGTTTTGATGCCACCCGCGCGCTCGGCAACGGCCAGGGCCTGAGCGTGGTGCTGCGTTTCCCCAAGGGCGTGGTGCCCGAACCCACGCGTTCGCAGCGCGCCACCTGGTTCTTCCGCGACAACGCCGGCATCGGCATCGCACTGGCGGGCCTGGGCTTGCTGCTGGCCTACTACTGGCGGCGCTGGAACCAGCACGGCCGCGACCCGGCGCCTGGCCCGGTGTTCCCGCAGTACGAGCCGCCGGAAGGCTTTTCCCCGGGCGAACTGCGCTGCCTGACGCGCATGCTCTACGACGCGCCCTGCTACAACGCCGACCTGGTCGACCTGGCCGTGCGCGGCGCGCTCACCCTCAACAATCCCGGTGGCAAGGAGTGGTACCTGCAGCAGGTGGAAGGCGCCCCGACCCCGGCGCTGGCCCCGGAGGCGGCCCTGCTGGCGCCGCTGTTCACCGGCGGCGCGCGGCTGGAGTTGAAGCAGGTGAACCACGCCGTGCTGCGCGACTCGCGCCTGCAGCACCTGCTGGCCATCGAGCGCCGGCTGCGGCCGAAGTATTTCGTGCGCAACGGCGGTACCGCGCTCGGCGGCCTGGCCTTCTCGGTGGTCTACGGCGCGCTGGCCTTCATCGTGGCCAACGGCCAAGGCGTGCCGGCCATCCTGGTGTTGATGGGTCTGTCGCTAGTGGCGCACGTGCTGGCCGGCTGGGCGATGATGGCGCCGACCGCCGAGGGCCGGAAACTGCTGGACCGCATCGAGGGCCTGAAGCTCTACCTCAGCGTCGCCGAGCGCGACGAGCTGGCGCGCCTGGCCGGCCCCGGCCGCGAGGAGCCCGCGCTCGACGCCGGGCGCTACGAAACCCTGCTGCCCTATGCGATGGCGCTGGGCGTGGAAGACGCCTGGACCGGCCGTTTCACCGCGGCGGTGGGCGCGGCGGCCGCGGCGGAAACCGCGCGCAACCTGGGCTGGTACCACGGCACCGGCGCCGCCGGTTTCAGCCTGGGCGGGGTGAACCAGGCGCTGTCGGGTTCGCTGGGCCAGACGATCTCGTCGTCGGCGTCGCCGCCGGGTTCGAGCTCCGGCGGTGGCGGCGGCGGTTTTTCCGGTGGTGGTGGTGGCGGCGGCGGGGGTGGCGGGCGCTAGCGCTTCAGCGCTTGCCGCCCAGCAGCCCGCCTAGCAGGCCGCGCAGGATCTGCCGGCCGATGCCGTTGGCCACCGTGCGCGTGGCCGACTTGGCCGCCGCTTCCACCGCACCCTGGCGGCGCTTGGTGCCCCAGAGGAATTCGTCCAGCTTCGACGGCGCCTCGGCCTTGGCCTGCGGCGCGGGCGGGCCGGACTTGCCGGCGGGGGCGGAGGCTTCCGGCGCCGCCGCCTGTTCCGCGCGCCTGGCCAGCATCTCGAAGGCCGATTCGCGGTTCACGGCGGTGTCGTACTTGCCGCCCACCGGGCTGCGGCTGCGCACCAGCGCGCGCTCGGCTTCGGTAATCGCGCCCATGCGGCAGCGCGGCGGCGCGATCAGCGCGCGTTCCACCGGCATCGGCACGCCCTTTTCCTGGAGCATCGACACCAGGGCCTCGCCCACGCCGAGCTCGCCGATGACGCGGGCGACGTCGAGCCTGGGGTTCTGCACGAAGGTCTCGGCGGCGGTGCGCACGGCCTTCTGGTCGCGCGGGGTGAAGGCGCGCAGGGCGTGCTGCACGCGGTTGCCCAGCTGGCCCAGTACTTCGTCGGGCACGTCGTCGGGATTCTGCGAGCAGAAATACACGCCCACGCCCTTGGAGCGGATCAGGCGCACCACCTGCTCGACGCGCTGTTTCAGCGCCGGCGGGCAGTCGTCGAACAGCAGGTGTGCCTCGTCGAAGAAGAACACCAGCCTGGGCACCTCGAGGTCGCCGACCTCGGGCAGGGTCTCGAACAGTTCGCTCAGCAGCCACAGCAGGAAGCTCGAATACAGGCGCGGGCGCAGGATCAGCTGGTCGGCGGCGATGAGGTTGATGACGCCGCGGCCGGACATGTCCTGGCGCATCAGGTCGGCCAGCTGCAGCGCCGGTTCGCCGAAGAACTGCTCGCCGCCGTCCTGCTCCAGCCGCAGCAGGGCGCGCTGGATGGCCGCCACCGACTGCGGGCTGACCAGGCCGTACTGCTTCGAGATCTCGGCCTTGTTCTCGGTGGTGAAGTTGAGCAGGGCGCGCAGGTCGTCGAGGTCGATCAGCAGCAGGCCGTGGTCGTCGGCCAGCTTGAAGGCGATGTCCATCACGCCCGACTGGGTGTCGTTGAGCTCGAGCATTCGCGACATCAGCGCCGGTCCGACCTCGGAAACGGTGGTGCGCAGCGGGTGGCCGAGCTTGCCGTACAGGTCCCAGAACACCACCGGGCTGGCTTCGTTGGCGTAACCCTCGACGCCGATCTGCTCAATGCGCGCGGCGATCTTCTCGTTCGTAATCCCGGGCATGGCCAGGCCGGCGATGTCGCCCTTCACGTCGGCCATCACCACCGGCACGCCCAGCCGCGAGAAGCCTTCCGCCATCACCATCAGCGTCACCGACTTGCCGGTGCCCGTGGCGCCGGCGACCAGGCCGTGGCGGTTGCCGTACTTGCCCAGCAGGCGTACGGGCAAGTCGCCCTTGCCGATCAGGATGTCGCTCATCAGGGAAGGCTCCGTCGGGTCGTGTTTCCCGGATTCTAGCCGCAGGGCAGGACACCTGGCGCTTGCCGCGCCGGGCAATCGCTCGCTAGTCTGCCGCCCTGTTTCCCGGAAGGTCCCGATGCGCTCCTCATTCCTGCTGGTCCTGTGCGCCCTCGCGGCGCTGCTGTCCGCCCCCGCCGAAGCCCGCCGCGTGCCGGCCAACGCCCAGAAGCTCTACGACCAGCTCGAAGCCGCCAGCGAACAATTCCGCGAAGGCCTGGCCCAGCTTGGCCGCGGCGAGGCGGTGCAGGGCCGCGAATCGGTCCGCGAGGCCTCGGCGGCGCTGCTGGAATCGGCCCGCCGCTGCGGCGACACCCGCGGCTGCGACACCGCGCGTTTCCTGGCGGCGTACGACGCGCTCGTGCAGGAAGGCGCCGGCCTTGCCGGTGGCGGCGAAGGTTTCAGCACGCCCACCGACGGCTCCCGCCCGGCCGACGAGGCCTCGCCGGTGCTCGGCGCCATGCCCGCCGCAGCGCGCCCGGTGGCGATGCTGCGCGGCCGCGACCTGCGCCAGGTGATCGAGCTCAACGAACCGGTGAAGGCGGCGATGGCCGAGTGGCTGACCTGGATGCGACCGAGCCTGGTCGCCAGCTGGGAAAACTACCAGCAGATGCGCTTCCTGATGTGGCCCGAGTACGAGCAGGCGGGCCTGCCCGAGGCGCTGCTGTTCGGCATCCTGGCCAAGGAATCGAACGGCCGCGTGCACGCGGTGTCGCGCGCGGGCGCGGCGGGCCCGCTGCAGTTCATGCCGGCCACGGGCGCGCGTTTCGGCCTGGGGTGGCGCGAAGGCTTCGACACCCGCTACGACCCGCAGCTGGCGGCGCGGGCGAGCGTGCTGTACTTCAACGAGCGTTTCGCCGAGCTGGGCGACGACCTGGCCTTCGCGGTGGCGGCCTACAACGGCGGCGAAGGCCGCGCGCTGCGGCTCAAGCGCGCGGCGGGCGACAAGTCGTTCTGGGACCCGTCGGTGCAGGCCCAGCTGCCGCCTGAAACGCGCGACTACGTACCCTACGTGCTGGCGGCGGCCTGGCTGTTCCTGCACCCGGAGGAATACGGCCTGGAGTTCCCCGAGGTGGACGGCGCCGCGACGGTGATCAAGCTCGAAGCCCCGGCTTCGATCTACCAGCTGGCGATCTGCCTGGGCGGCCCGCGCGAGGGTTTCTTCCGCGCGCTGCGCAACCTCAACCCGCGCTACGAGCCGCACGTGGCCATCACCGCCGGCACCGAGCTGCGCGTGCCGGTGGCGGTGCCGCCGCTGTACCGCGAGCATTGCGTATCCGGCCAGCGCGCGCAGCAGGCCGTGGCCCTGATGGCGGCCAGCAAGCCCACCGTGCCGTCCACCGCCACCCGCGGCCCGGACCGCGGCTACCGGGTGAAATCGGGCGACACGCTCAGTTCCATCTCGCGCCGCCACGGCTGCGGCGGCGCCACCGCCCTGGCCAAGGCCAACGGCCTGCGCTCGCCCTACGTGATCCGCACCGGCCAGCGTTTGCGGTTGGTGGGTTGCGGTTGAGGCCTGGCGTTGCCAGGCAGGTCACTTGCTCGTGTTCGGTTGTTCTTCGCAGGCGTCATCGCGCACACACCTCTATGGCTGCCCGCCCCTCGACGCGGCGTCCTGCCCATCGAGGCGCGGCCGCTACGGCATCCTGCCTTCGCTTCATCCATAGAGGTGTGTGCACGCTGCCGCAGTCGCGGCGCATCGGCGTTCCGCGGGGACAAGCGCGTGCGCTTGCGCACGAGCTCGCCGGCCGGCTGGCCACGGCGTCTGGATTGCGGCAGCGTGCACAGAGGGGTATGGACGAAGTGGAGGGCAGGATGCCCGGAACGGCGGTGAGTCGATGGACATGGATGTCGTATCGACCGAACCGGCGGCCATACCCCTCTGTGCGCGATGACGCCTGCCGGGATCACCCGCCCACGAGCACGTGACCTGCTTGCCAAACGGCAAGCCCAAAAAGGCGACCGGCCGATGAAGGCCGGTCGGAGGGCGCTTAAAGCTGGTCCCAGCCCGGCCGCGGCGAGAAGCGCCCGCCGTGCCGCGCGGCCAGGGTTTCCAGCCGCGCCTTGAGCTTGGCGGCGCCCGTGGCGCGGATGTGCTGGATGGGACCGCCGCGGAAAGGCGCGAAGCCGGTGCCGAAGATCACGCCGGCGTCGAGCAGGTCGGCGTCGGCCACCACGCCGTCGTGCAGGCAGCTCACCGCTTCGTTGAGCAGCGGCAGGATCAGGCGGTCCTCGAGGTCTTCCGGCGCCTGGTAGTCCTTGGGCACCTCGGGCTTCACCGGCTTGCCGTTTTCCCACGTGTACAGGCCCTGGCCGTCCTTCTTGCCGCGCTTGCCCGCTTCGACCTTGAAAGCCTCCGGCAGCGCCTGGCCGTGGAAGTCGGCCATGATCTTGCCGACGCTGGCGGCCACGTCCAGGCCCACGGTGTCCACCAGTTCGATCGGCCCCATCGGCATGCCGAACTTCAGCGCCGCCTTGTCGATCACCGGGCCGGGAATGCCCTCGGCGAAGCACAGGATCGCTTCCTGCATGTAGGGCGCCAGGATGCGGTTGACCAGGAAGCCCGGCGTGCCCGCCACCGGCACCGGCAGCTTGTCGATCGCCTTGCAGAAGGCGGCCAAGCGCCGCTCGGTGTCGGGGTCCAGGCCGTCGTGGCGCACGATTTCCACCAGCGGCATCAGCGCCACCGGGTTGAAGTAGTGCAGGCCGGCGAAACGCGCCGGGTCCTTGCGGCCGGCGCGCAGGTCGGTGAGCGGGATGGACGAGGTGTTCGACACCAGGATGGCGCCGGGCTTGAGCGTTTCCTCGACCTTGGCGAACAGCGCCTGCTTGGCCTCGAGGTTCTCGAAGATGGCCTCGATCACCAGGTCGGCGTCGGCCACGCCGGCGCCCTCGACATCGACCTTGAGGCGCGCGGCGGTGGCGGCGCGCTTGCCTTCGTCCTTCACCTTCTTCTCGAACAGCTTGGCGGCGCGGTCCAGGGCCGGCTGGATGAACTTCATCTCCCGGTCCTGCAGTGTCACCTCGAAGCCGCGCAGCGCGCACCAGGCGGCGATGTCGCCGCCCATCACGCCGGCGCCGACCACGTGCACCTTGCGGATGCCATGATCCTTGCCGCCCAGGCCCTTGAGCCGGTCCATCAGGAAGAACACCCGCACCAGGTTGTGCGCGGTGGGCGTGCCGGCCAGCTTCACCACCGACTTCGCCTCGGCCTTGAGCGCGGCGTGGATGGGCAGGCCGCCGCTGCGGCGCCAGGTGTCGATCAGCGCGAACGGGGCGGGGTAGTGGTCCTTGCGGGCCTTGCGCGCGACCTGCTTGGCCATCTGCGGCGCGAGGATGGCGCGGGCCAGGCGGGTGTTCGTCGCCCAGGCCAGGAAGCGCTGCTTGAACGGCCGCTGTGTGCCGCGCTGGGCCAGCTTGATGGCTTCGTCCAGCAGCACCGCCGGTTCGACCACGCGGTCCACCAGGCCCATGGCTTTGGCGGCCGGGGCCGACAGGCTGCGGCCGGTGAGCATCAGGTCCATGGCCGCCGGCGCGCCGATGAGGCGCGGCGCGCGCACGCTGCCGCCCCAGCCCGGGTAGATGCCCAGCTTGATTTCGGGCAGGCCGATGCGGGTCTTTTCGTCCCTGCTGGCGATGCGGTAGCGGCAGGCCAGGGCGATTTCGGTGCCGCCGCCCATGCAGTGGCCGTGGATGGCGGCCACGGTGGGGCAGCGCAGTTCGGCCAGCTTCTGGAACACCAGCTGGCCGCGGCGGATCCAGTCCTCGACGAGGCCCTTGGCGGCGATTTCCTCGAAGCCCTTGATGTCGGCGCCCGGGATGAAGCCGGCGGCCTTGCCGGAAATGATCACGATGCCCTTGGGTAGTTCCAGCGCGATGCGCTCGACCATGGCCTCGAGCTCGTCGAGCACGGCCCGCGACAGGGCATTCACACCCTGGTCGGCGCGGTTGAGGGTCAGCACCAGGATGCCGTCGGGGCGGCGGTCGGCCTGCCAGTGGGCGAGGCGAAGTCCGTCGAACATGGCGGTCACCATACGTCAGGGTAGGGAGGGGAGGCCGTATCATCGGGGCAGGACCCCGGGGGGTCAACGCCGCGTCGCGGCCTTGCGGAACTTTCCCGGGCCACGGATGTCCCAGCAGCGGCCCGGATGGCCGCAGGAGCAGCGGCCCGGATGGGCGACAACGAACTGGACCTGGCCCTCGTCAAGCGTGTGCAGGCAGGCGACAACTCGGCTTTCGACCTGCTGGTGCGCAAGTACCAGCACCGGATCGGTGCCGTCGTGTACCGCTTCGTGCCCGACCACGCCGAGAGCCAGGACATCACCCAGGAAGCCTTCATCCGCGCCTATCGGGCGCTGGCGAACTTCCGTGGCGACGCCCAGTTCTACACCTGGCTTTACCGGATCGCCGTGAACACCGCCAAGAACCACCTCGTCGCCGCCAAGCGCCGCCCCCCGACCGCCGACATTGCGGCCGAGGACGCCGAGCACCACGCCGGCGCTGGTCGCCTGCACGACCACGACACGCCCGAACACAACCTGCTGCGCGAGGAGATCGAGCAGACCGTCACCGACACCGTGGCGGCCCTGCCCGAGGAGCTGCGCCAGGCCATCACCCTGCGCGAGGTGGACGGCCTGAGCTACGAGGAAATCGCGCAGCTGATGCAATGCCCGATCGGCACCGTCCGCTCGCGCATCTTCCGGGCCCGCGAGGCGATCGACGCCCGCCTCAGGCCCCTGATGGACAACGAACGGGTGCGCCCATGAGCCAAGTCGACGCGAAGCTGCTGGAAGACCTCAGTGCCTGGATGGACGGGGAACTGCCCGCCGACGAGGCGCGTTTCCTCGAGCGCCGCCTGGCCAACGATCCGGCGCTGTGCGCGCAGTGGGAACGCTGGCAGCTGGCTTCGGCCGGCCTGCGCGGGCAGCCGCTGCGGCGCATGCCGGAGTCGCTTTCCGCGCGCATCGCCCGGGCCGTCGCCGACGAGCCGCGCCGTGGCCATCGCTGGCCCTGGGCCGCGGGCATCGCCGCGGCGGTGCTGGCGGCGGCACTGCTGCCCGGCGTGCTGGGTGGCGGCAGCGCGCCGCGCCTGCCCGAGCCGGGCCCCGGCCTGGCCGAACGCGAGGCGCCAGTGATCCCGCCGGTGGCCGGCCCGGCGCCGGTGTCGCCGCTGCCGGCGGAGCAGGGCGAGACCCTGGCGCTAGACGGCGAAGTGCGCGCCCGCCCCTGGCCGCGTTCGCCGCTGGCCCAGGACGACCGCGCCATGGAGGCCTACCTGGTGCGCCACAACGCCATGATGGCCGCCGACGGCCTGGGCGGCTTCATGCCCTACGTGGACGTGGTGGCGCACGACGCCGGCGCGGAAGTGGAGTCGCGCCGGTGAGGCGATTCGCCGCGCTGCTGCTGCTGGCCCTGGCCGGACCGCTGCACGCGGCGGCCACCGACGCCGCCGGCTGGCTGGCGCGCGTGGGCCCGGCGCTGCGCAGCCTCGACTACCAGGGCACCCTGGTGGTGGTGGCCGACGGCCGGGTGGACACGCTGAAGGTGTTCCACCGCGTGCGCGACGGCCGCGAACAGGAGCGGCTGGTGGCGCTCAGCGGCCCGCCGCGCGAAGTGATCCGCGACGACGGCAAGGTCATGTGCATCGGCACCGGCGACGGGCCGGTGGCCTACGACCTGGGCAAGGCCGGCCGCTGGAGCGCGGCGCTGGCCGTGTCCGAAGTGGCCGGCATGCGTGGTTACCGCGCGCGCCTGGCCGGCGAAGGCCGGGGGGGGGGGCCCCCCCC
>JAIBEO010000032.1 GCA_019459185.1 Rhizobium sp.
GCTTACTTGATGATCTTGGCAACCACGCCGGCGCCGACGGTGCGGCCACCCTCGCGGATCGCGAAGCGCAGGCCCTCGTCCATCGCGATCGGCGCGATCAGGGTCACCACCATCTTCACGTTGTCGCCCGGCATCACCATCTCCACACCCTCCGGCAGCTGGCAGGCGCCAGTCACGTCGGTCGTGCGGAAGTAGAACTGCGGACGATAACCCTTGAAGAACGGCGTGTGGCGGCCGCCCTCGTCCTTCGACAGCACGTACACCTCCGCCTCGAACTCGGTGTGCGGGGTGATCGAGCCCGGCTTGGCCAGAACCTGGCCACGCTCCACGTCGTCACGCTTGGTGCCGCGCAGCAGCAGGCCCGCGTTGTCGCCCGCCTGGCCCTGGTCCAGCAGCTTGCGGAACATCTCGACGCCCGTGACGGTCGTCTTCTGGGTCGGGCGGATACCGACGATCTCGATTTCCTCGCCCACCTTGATCACGCCGCGCTCGATGCGGCCCGTCACCACCGTGCCACGACCCGAGATCGAGAACACGTCCTCGACCGGCATCAGGAACGGCTTGTCGATGTCGCGCTGCGGCTCCGGAATCCAGGTGTCCAGCGCCTCAACCAGCTTGATGATCGACGGCACGCCGATCTCCGACTGGTCGCCTTCCAGCGCCGAACGCGCCGAACCCTTGATGATCGGGGTGTCGTCGCCCGGGAAGTCGTACTTGCTCAGCAGCTCGCGGATTTCCATCTCCACCAGCTCCAGCAGCTCCGCGTCGTCAACCAGGTCGGCCTTGTTCATGTACACCACGATGTACGGAACGCCCACCTGGCGAGCCAGCAGGATGTGCTCGCGCGTCTGCGGCATCGGGCCGTCCGCGGCCGAGCACACCAGGATCGCACCGTCCATCTGCGCCGCACCCGTGATCATGTTCTTCACGTAGTCGGCGTGGCCCGGGCAGTCCACGTGCGCGTAGTGACGGGTCGGCGACTCGTACTCCACGTGCGCCGTCGAAATCGTGATGCCGCGAGCCTTCTCTTCCGGCGCCGCGTCGATCGCGTCGTAAGCCTTGAA
>JAIBEO010000040.1 GCA_019459185.1 Rhizobium sp.
CGCGAAGCTTTTCGCGAAAGGCTTCGCGGCTGAAGCCGCTCCTACAGGGGCAGGGCCCCGGCCGGGGCCGGGCGTACGCCTCAGCGCGCGCCCATTTCCTCCAGCAGGTTCGGCGCCGGGAACACCTTGTCCATGATCCAGACCATGTAGCGGTGGTCCAGCGAAATCATGCGGGTCATGGTGGGGTCGAACACCCAGTTCGAGCTCACCGACTCCCAGTTGCCGTCGAAGGCCAGGCCCACCAGTTCGCCCTTGCCGTTGAGCACCGGCGAACCGGAGTTGCCGCCGGTGATGTCGAGGTCGGACAGGAAGTTCACCGGCACGGCGGCCTTCTGCTGCGCCGACATCGCGGCGATGGCGTCGAGCTGGTTCTTCGGCGCGTCGAACGGCTCAACGCCGGTGGCCTTGGCGGCCAGGCCGTCGAGCGAGGTGAACGGGGTGTAGGCCACGCCGTCCTTCGGCGAATAGCCCATCACGTTGCCGTAGGTGATGCGCAGGCTGAGGTTGGCGTCCGGGTACACGCCCTGGCCCTGGCTGCGCTTGTAGGACTGCACGGCGGCCAGGTAGACCGGGCGGTGCAGGCTCTGGTCGCCGGTGCGCGCCTTGCCCGCGTCCTCGATTTCCTTGAGCACCGGGGCCAGCGACACGGCCAGCTTCATCAGCGGGTCGGCGTGGGCCTCGACGGCGGCCAGGTCGGCCTTCATCAGGGCCATGCGGGCGTCGGTGCCGGCCAGCGTGGTGCCGGCGTAGGTGACGTCGAGGGCGCGGGTGATGGCGGCCTCGTCGTTGCCGCCCAGCCAGGCGTCGATGGCGGCCACGCGCTGGTTGGCCGGCAGTTTCAGGTACTCGCGCAGCCAGTAGGCCAGGAGCTGCTTTTCCATCTCCGGGACGTAGCGGCGGTCGAGCTGCTGGATGGCGCCCTGGATGCCCGGCAGGTCGCGCTGCTGGTAGCCCGGCGCGCGCTCGGCGTCGGGCTTGGCCGATTCGATGGCCAGGCGGTGCAGCATGCGCAGGTTGCCCAGCAGGCCGGTATTGGCGATCTGGCCCACCGCCAGGTCACGCTCGCGGGTGGCGCGGGCCTCGGCGGCCAGCTGCACCAGGCGGGCGTGCGCGGCCAGGCCGGCTTCGCCCTGCTTGCCCTGGGCGCGCAGCCAGGCCAGCACGGCCTCTTCCTCGGCGCGCTTGGTGGTCGAGGCGTCGATGCGGGCGAAGCCCTCGAGCTGGCCGTCCCAGTTCTTCATGGCGTTCTGCCAGCTTCGGATCGTGGCCGCGTACTTCACCGCCAGGTCGGCGTTGTCCTTGCCGGCCGCTTCCACCATCGCCACCAGGTTCTTCAGGTGCTGGCCCACCACCGGGTACTGCCAGGTGGACACGGCCTGGAATTCGTCGAACAGCGCGTAGCGGTTGGTGGTGCCCGGGTAGCCGGCCACCATGACGAAATCGCCGGCTTCCACGCCGCCCTTGGCCAGGCGCAGGTACTGCGTGGGCTTGAACGGCACGTTGTCTTCCGAATACGCGGCCGGCTTGCCGTCCTTGCCCACGTAGGCGCGGTAGAAGGAGAAGTCGCCCGTGTGGCGCGGCCACATCCAGTTGTCCACTTCGCCGCCGTAGTTGCCGATGCTGCCCGGGGGCGCGTAGACCAGGCGCACGTCCTTGATTTCGATCTGGCGGAACAGGCGGTAGGTCTGGCCGCTGAAGAAGCTGTAAAGGGTGCAGCGGTAGCCGGCTTCCGATTCGCACTCGGCGATCAGCGCCTTCTGCGCGGCTTCCAGCGCCTGCTGGCGGGCCAGGCCGGCGGTGCTGCCGGCGGCGGCCTGCATCTTGTCGGTGACGTCGGTGATGCGGTCCATCACGTACACGCGGGCGTTCGGGCCGGCGGAGACTTCATCGGCGAGCGTGGCGGCGTTGAAGCCGTCCTTGATCAGGTTGCGCTCGGCCGTGGAGTTGAGCTGGATGGCACCGTAGGCGCAGTGGTGGTTGGTGACCACCAGGCCCTCGGGCGACACGAACGAGGCGGTGCAGCCGCCCAGCGCCACCACGGCGCCCATCGGGTCGCCGGTGAGGTTGGCGAGCTGCTCGGGCGGCAGCTCCAGGCCCGCCTGCTTGAGCGGACCGGCGATCTCGGGCAACTGCTGCGGAACCCACATGCCTTCCTTGGCCTGCGCGGCGAAAGACAGGGACAGGGCGACGGCTAGGACGGCAAGACGCATCGGCGGGACCTCGTGTTTTGGCGAATTCCGAAGCGTAGCAGCGGCGGCGCTTGCGGGGCGTGCAGGCGGGTATAGACTTTCGGCAGGGGACAAGGGAGGGGAACTTATGCGTGCACTCGTACTGCTCGTGGGCGGCCTGCTGGCTGCGTTGGCTGGGCCGGTGCGGGCGCAGTCGCCCGACGAAGCCCTGGCCAACCTGTGGAACGCCCTGTGCGCCGGCGCCGCACCCGGCAGCCCGCTGGCCAGCCGCTGTGCCGAGATCTTCGCCGGCGGCCCGGACAGCCGCGAGCGCGCGGCCGGCGGCAACTTCCTGGGCGAGATCCCGGGCCAGGGCCGCGCCGCCACCCGCGACGGCGCCCCGGCCGACACCGAACTGCGCACCGACCTGGGCGCCGGCTGGTCGGCCTTCGCCAGTACCGACCTGGGCCGGCTCGAGCGCCGCGACGGCACCAACGAGGCGCCCTTCGACGGCGACACCGGCGCCCTGCTGGCCGGTGTGGACTGGGCGCCCACGCCGCGCTGGCGCCTGGGCCTGGTGGCCAACCACGTGCGCGACGAACTCGACTTCCTGCGCTCCGACGGCAGCCTGCGCACCCGCTTCACCGGCGTGATGGCGCTGGCGGGCTGGAACCTGGCCGACAGCCTGTCGCTGGACGCCTACGCCGGCAGCCTGCGCGGCGACTACCGCGTGCGCCGCGCCATCAGCTTCACCCTGCTCAGCGGCGTCAGCGTGGACGCCGTGGCCAACGCCAGCACCGACGCCGACCGCCGGCTGGCGGGCGCCGGCCTGACCTGGTCGCTCCCGGCCGGGGCCTGGGAATGGCAACTGGGCGCCGGCCTGGACTGGCAACGTACCGAAATCGATCCCTATACCGAAACCGGCGGCTCCGGCCTGGCGCTGTTCGTGCCGGGGCGGGCCATCACCAGCCGCCGCGGGCGGCTCGACGCGGCGCTGGCGCGCAGCGTGTCGACGTCCTGGGGCGTGTGGCAGCCGATGCTGCGGCTGGGCTGGCGGCGCGAATTCGCCAACCCGGCGCGGCCGCTGGCCGTGACCTTCGTGAACGACGGCAACGCCACCGCCATCCGCTTCGACACCGACGACGCCGACGACAGCTGGGGCGAGGCGGGCCTGGGCGCGGTGTTCGTCTTCACGGGCGGGCATTCGGGCTTCGTCGAGCTGCGCCAGCGCGTCGGCCACGACTTCCTTCAGGAGCGGGTGCTGGCCCTGGGCTGGCGGGTGGAGCTGCCCTGAGGTTTTCCCGGCCGGTTCACGGCCGGCGGGTATAATTCCCGCCCTCACGGCCCGTCCGGGCCAGCGTGGAACAGGACGATGTCCCAGCAGACGATGAAGGCGCTGGTGAAGCGCAACCCCGAGAAAGGCATCTGGATGGAACAGGTGCCGGTGCCCTCGCCCGGCCCGAACGAGGTGCTGATCAAGCTCGAGAAGACCGCCATCTGCGGCACCGACCTGCACATCTACAAGTGGGACGAGTGGAGCCAGCGCACGATCAAGCCGGGCCTGGTCATCGGCCACGAGTTCGTCGGCCGCATCGTCGAAATGGGCCCGGGCGTCACCGGCTACGCCATCGGCGACCGCGTGTCGGCCGAGGGCCACATCGTCTGCGGCCACTGCCGCAACTGCCGCGCCGGCCGCCAGCACCTGTGCCCGAACACCACCGGCATCGGCGTGAACCGCCACGGCGCCTTCGCCGAATACATCGTCATGCCGTCGTCGAACCTCTGGCCGATCCCGGATTCGATCCCGTCCGAGCTGGCCGCGTTCTTCGACCCCTATGGCAACGCCGCGCACTGCGCGCTGGAGTTCGACGTGGTCGGCGAGGACGTGCTGATCACCGGCGCGGGCCCGATCGGCATCATCGCCGCGGGCATCTGCAAGCACATCGGCGCGCGCAACGTGGTGGTCACCGACGTCAACGACTACCGCCTGAAGCTGGCCGCCGAAATGGGCGCCACCCGCGTGGTGAACGTCTCCAAGCAGTCGCTGAAGGACGTGATGAAGGACCTGCACATGGAGGGCTTCGACGTGGCCCTCGAGATGAGCGGCAACCCGCACGCCTTCAACGACATGCTCGACTGCATGTACCACGGCGGCAAGATCGCCCTGCTCGGCATCCTGCCCAACGGCGCCGGCATCAACTGGGACAAGGTCATCTTCAAGGGCCTGGTGCTGCACGGCATCTACGGCCGCAAGATGTACGAGACCTGGTACAAGATGACCCAGCTCGTGCAATCCGGCTTCCCGCTCGGCAAGGTGCTCACCCACCAGGTGCACATCGACGATTTCCAGAAGGGTTTCGACCTGATGGAAAGCGGCCAGTGCGGCAAGGTCGTGTGCAGCTGGTCCTGACGAACGCCTGAGCCCGCCGCCGCCGTGTTCCGCCGCCTGCTGACCCCGGCGGCGCTGGCGCTTGCCCTGGCCGGCGGCGCCCGCGCCGAATCCGAACCGGTGCTCGACGCCGCCGCCCTCGTCGAGCCCTCGCTGCTGTCCGGGCCCGGCTGGCGGGTGGACCCGCGCGTCGAGGTGCGTGGTTACCAGGCGCGTTTCCGCATCCACACCGACTGGGGCGAACTCGAGGCCGACAGCGTCGAACTGCTGGCCGTGCGCGTGGCGGAAATGCCCGCGCTGGCGGCGCTGCACGGCGCCGAGGTGGACGACGTGGTGACCGCGGCCGCGAGGGAACGCGCCCTGCACCCGGCGAACGCCGTGGGCGCGGTGGCACGCGAACCGATGCGCGCCGTCACCGGCCTGCCGCTGGGCGTGGCGCGTTATTTCGGCGAACGCTGGCAGCGCCTTCGCGCCGCGGTGCGCCGCCTGGCCGATCGCGGCCGCGAAGAAGTGATGCACGATGGTTCGCCCTATGACCAGCCCGATGGCCTGATGGGCGTGGCTGGCGACGATCGCCCCGGCCGCTCGCGCGGCTTCTGGAAGCGCCGCGGCCGCGAAGTGGCCGGCCTGGCCAAGCAGGAAGTGGGTTACCCGGCCGCCCGGCGCGCGCTGGCGGCGCGGCTGGGCGTGGACCCGTCCACCCGCAACCCGCTGATCGGGCCGCGCCTGGACGCGCTGGCCTGGGCCGAAACCAGCGGCCGCTTCGCCACCGCGCGCGCCATCGGCCTGGTCGCGGGTCCGGCGGGTTCGGCGCTGTCCTATGCCGTGCAGGTGAACCAGTGGGTGCTGCAGGAACCGCCGGAACAACTTCGCCAGCGCAACCAGGAACGCCTGGGTACCGTCTGCCTGGACGACCACCTGGTGCGCGCCTTCCTGCGCGACGGCGCCTACGGCCCCGCGCTGCAGACCGAACTGGTGGACCTGATGCTGCGGCTCGAACCCGCCGGCGGCTGCGAAGCCCTGCTCGAGACCGCGCTGATGGCCACCGACGAACCGCAGGCTCGCTTCGTGGTGAACGGCCTGCGCCTGCTGGTGGCCACGCTGCGCACCGACGAGCGCGGTGGCGAATTCGTACCCCAGGGCGCGCTGCTGGCCTACCGCACGCCGACCGGCGAGCTGGTGGTGCCGCTGGCCGTGGACTGGCTGGCCTGGACGCCGGAACTGCAGCGCTGGTTCGGCCTGGGCGTGCTGGCCAACGACGCGACGCGCCGCCTGCTGGTGTCGGGCGTGGTGAGCGAACTGGCGCATCGGGAAATCAGCGCACGCGGCTGGCGCCTGGCCCCGCCGCCACCCTACCCCGGCGAGCCGCCCTACCGCCGCGGCCTGCGCCTGGCGCGTTCCGCACCCTGAAAAGGAACGGGGCGCCCTGGGGCGCCCCGCAGTGTCGCTTCGGGCGGGTGGATCAGCCGCCGATCGACAGGGTGAGCATGAAGCGGTTGTCGGCGGCGTCGCCGAAGTTCACGTCGCCGTCGGCGTCGGTGCCGTAATAACCGATCGCCGCGTTCACCGGGCCGAAGTCCTTGTTGAACGAGAACGAGAAGTCGCTGTAGTCCTCGTAACCGGTGGCTTCGTCGAAGGTGCTGCGGCCGACGCCCACGTCCAGGCCGATGTCATACGGGAGCTCCCAGCTGCCGCCCAGGCCGAAGTACATGCCGGTCTCGCCCAGCGCGTACACGTCGTTGGTGTAGCCGAGGGTGAAGGTGTAGGCCTCGTCCAGGGTCAGGGCGCCGATGAACTCGTTGTAGTCGGAATCGCCAAAGTCATCGGCTTCGCCGATGTAGTTGTAGCGGTTGACCATCAGGTCGAGGTTCAGGCGCTCGGTCAGGTCGTGGTTCCAGCCGATGTAGGTGTCGAGCTCGATGTCCGGGCTGCCGGCACCGAAGTCCACGTTCGAACCCCAGGCGCCCACGTAGAAGCCGTTGTCGAAGTTCAGGTCGGCGCCGAGCTGCAGTGCGGCCTCGCCGTCGGTCTGCGACGCGCCGCGGAACATGTAGTCGGTGGCGATGGCGGCGTTCCAGCTGTAGATGGAGCTCTCTTCCTCGCCGGCGGCCTCTTCGGCGCCGTCCTGGGCGAGCGAAACCATCGGCAGCGCGAACAGCGCGGCGGTCAGGGCGAGCGAAAGCGTCTTCTTGTTGAACATCGGGGAAATCCTCGTCTGGTTGGGGCGGGCAATGGCACGGCGCATTGGCTGGTCTTGTCACCGGCAGCCCTGTTCGGGATTCCGGGCCAGTTGTTGAAAATAATGAGCGCAGTGTCCAACAGCCGCCAATGATAAGGCATGCGGCAGCGCAGCAAACCTTTGCCGGCATAATGGCCGGCTTTCCACTGCCCCAGGGACCGCCCATGACCACGCCCGCCCTCGCCCGCTACGCCGCCGAACTCGACGCCATCCGCGAACAGGGCCTGTTCAAGGCCGAGCGCGTGATCACCGGCCCGCAGTCGGCCGAGATCACCCTGGCCGACGGCTCGACGGTGCTCAACTTCTGCGCCAACAACTACCTGGGCCTGGCCGACAGCCCCGAGGTGATCGCGGCGGCCAAACACGCCCTGGACACCCACGGCTTCGGCATGGCCTCGGTGCGCTTCATCTGTGGCACCCAGGACCTCCACAAGGAACTCGAGGCGAAGATCGCCTCGTTCTTCGGCACCGAGGACAGCATCCTCTACGCCGCCTGCTTCGACGCCAATGGCGGCCTGTTCGAGCCGCTGCTGGGCGAGGAGGACGCGATCATCTCCGACGCGCTCAACCACGCCTCGATCATCGACGGCGTGCGCCTGTGCAAGGCGAAGCGCTACCGCTACGCCAACTGCGACATGGCTGACCTCGAGAAGCAGCTGCAGCAGGCCACCGCCGACGGCGCCCGCACCATCATGGTGACCACCGACGGCGTGTTCTCGATGGACGGCTTCATCGCGCCGCTCGACCAGATCACCGCGCTGGCGCACAAGTACGCCGCCCTGGTGCACATCGACGAATGCCATGCCACCGGCTTCCTGGGCGCCACCGGCCGCGGCAGCGCCGAAGTGAAGGGCGTGATGGACCAGGTGGACATCTTCACCGGCACCCTGGGCAAGGCCTTGGGCGGCGCGCTGGGCGGCTTCACCACCGGCCGCCGCGAGGTGATCGAAATGCTGCGCCAGCGCTCGCGCCCCTACCTGTTCTCGAACTCACTGCCGCCGCACGTCGTCGCGGCCGGCACCAAGGTGTTCGACATGCTGGCCGCCGCCGGCGACCTGCGCGTTCGCCTGCAGGAAAACACCGCCTATTTCCGCGAGAAGATGACCGCCGCAGGCTTCGACCTCAAGCCGGGCGTGCACCCGATCGTGCCGGTGATGCTGTACGACGCGCCACTGGCGCAGAAATTCGCGCAGCGCCTGCTGGAAGAAGGCATCTACGTGATCGGCTTCTTCTTCCCCGTGGTGCCCAAGGGCCAGGCCCGCATCCGCACCCAGATGAGCGCCGCCCACACCCGCGAGCACCTCGACCGCGCCATCGCCGCCTTCACCAAGGTCGGCCGCGAACTGGGCGTGATTGGCGGGTGAGCCAGGCGGGCAAACGCCTGCTGTTCATCGCCGGCTTGCTGCTGGCTTGGCTGGCCTTGCTGCGCTGGGGCAACGACCTTGCGATCCTGCTCGAGGACGATGCCACCAGCCGAAGCCACGGCACGCCCGCCGACGGGTGGCTCGAAAACGGTAAGCGGCTGCCCAGCCGGGGTGATAATTTCCGCGCGTATTCGTCGCTCGGAACCCTGCTCGGACGCAACGCGGTGCACGGTTCCGTGCGCGACTCGGTGGTGGACGCCTATGCTGCGCTTGCGGCCTCGCACCCCGCGACGCGCTACGTCTACGCGGAAACCGGCTGGCCATCTGGCGGGCGCTTCCGGCCCCACCGTACCCACAGCAACGGCCTGGCGGTGGACTTCCATGTGCCGGTCGTCGACATCGAAGGCACGTCGCGCTGGCTGCCGACCTATCCCTGGAACCAGTGGGGGTACGGCCTGGAATTCGACTCCGAGGGGCGACTGGGGGCGCTGCGCATCGACTACGACGCGATGGCTGCGCATCTGCTGGCGCTGGACGACGCCGCACGGAACCATGGCCTGCGCCTCGAGGTCGTGATCTTCGACCCGCCGCTGCATGCCCCGCTGTTCGCGGCCAAGGGTGGCGCCCGGTTGCGCGACCGCGTGCGTTTCAGCCAGCGACCCGCCTGGGTGCGACACGACGAGCACTACCACGTCGTATTCGCCGCGGCGCGCTAGCCCCTGATCCGCGCCAGCGAGAGCGCATCGACAAAGGCGCCGTCGCGGAAGGCGTAGTCGCGGTGGCGGCCCTCCTCGACGAAGCCGTGGCGCGTGTAAAGCGCGATGCCGGCGGCATTGTCGGCGTAGACCTGCAGTTCGAGCCGGCGCAGCTGTAGCCAGCGGTCGGCGAGGTCGATCGCCGCCGAGAGCAGCGCGGTGCCGACGCCGCGGCCCTGCCAGTCGTCGCGCACGCCCATGCCGAGGTCGCCGACGTGGCGGCGACGCGGATTGCTGGCGACATGCAGGCCCAGTTGGCCGACGACCACGTCGCCGGCGCAGGCCAGCAGCACGTGCGCGTTCGGATCGACCACCTGCAACCGCTGCCGCCACAAGTCCAGCGACGGGAACGGCAGTTGCAGTGTGCCGGCCTGCGCAGCCGGACCGGCGTAGATGGCCTGGACGGCTGCGAAATCGCCGGGTTCGGCGCGGCGGATCGTGATGGCGGTCGTCATGGGCTCACTTTCGGGCGGGCGGGGCCAGGCACGATAGTTCCGCATCGGTGAGCCTGCGCCAAGCGCCCTTGGGCAATTCGCCCAGGGCCAGCGGGCCGATGGCCACGCGCACCAGGCGCATCACGCCCAGGCCGTGGGCGGCGAGCAGGCGGCGGATCTGCCGGTTCCTGCCTTCGTCGAGCACGATTTCCAGCCAGGCGGTGCGCCCGCCGCTGCGCAGCAGGCTGGCGGACTTCGCCGACAGGTTTTCGCCGTCTTCGCTGATGCCCTTCAGCAGGCGCGCCAGCAGGGCGGCATCGGGCACGGCGTCCACCTGCACGTGGTAGGTCTTGTCGGGGCCGGTGGCCGGGTCGGTGATGGCCGCGGCCCAGGCCGGGTCGTTGCTCATCAGCAGCAGGCCCTCGCTGGCCTGGTCCAGGCGGCCCACCGGCGCGAGCCAGGGCAGTCCCGAGCCTTCGAGGCAGGCGTAGACGGTGTCGCGGCCCTTTTCGTCGCTGGCGGTGGTGACCAGGCCACGCGGCTTGTTGAGCGCGACGTACACCGGCGCGGCGGCCTCGAGCGGCCGGCCGTCGAGCGCCAGCCGGTCCTGGCCCTGGCGCACCGGGAACTCGGGGTCGAGCACCACGCGGCCGTTCACCGCCACGCGGCCCGCGGCCACCCAACGCGCCGCCTCGGTGCGCGAGCACAGGCCCTGCTTCGACAGCACGCGCGCGACGCCGTGGCGGGGCACGTTGGGCTGGCGCGTCGGCGGAGGTCGTCGTTGCATGCGCGAAGCATGGCGCAGGCGCGGCGGAGCGCGCCAGTCCGGGACCGCGCGGGCGGCCGGTTCACCGACCCATCACCGCCCGCTGCCGACCATACCGCCATGCCTGATACGCCTGCCCCCGCCCCCGCTTGGCACCGCGTCCTGCGCGCCGTCGTGCTCTGGTTCGACACCGGCGCCGCCCCCGCCCGCGACGGCGATCCCGACCGCATCGACTGGCTGCGCGTGCTGCCCTTCATCGGCCTGCACCTGGCCTGCCTGGGCGTGTTCTGGGTGGGCTTCTCGTGGTTCGCGTTCTGGACGGCGGTGACGCTCTACGCCGCACGCATGTTCGCCATCACCGGCTTCTACCACCGCTACTTCTCGCACAAGGCCTTCCGCACCTCGCGGCCGGTGCAGTTCGCGTTCGCGGTGCTGGGCGCGGCTTCGGTGCAGCGCGGGCCGCTGTGGTGGGCGGCGCACCACCGCCACCACCACCGCCATGCCGACACCGAACTCGACGTGCATTCGCCGCGCCACGGATTCTGGCGCAGCCACATGGGCTGGTTCCTGACGCCGCGCGGTTTCGGCACCGATTTCGACGCCATCAAGGACCTGGTGCGTTTCCCCGAGCTGCGCCTGCTCGACCGCTTCGACATCCTGGTGCCGGTGCTGCTGGCCCTGGGCCTTTACGCGCTGGGTTCGTGGCTGGAAGGCGCCCACCCGGGCCTGGGCACCAACGGGCCGCAGCTGCTGGTGTGGGGCTTCTTCGTGTCGACCATCGTGCTGTTCCATGTCACCGTGACCATCAACTCGCTGTCGCACCGCTGGGGCAGCCGCCGCTTCGCCACCCGCGACGACAGCCGCAACAACGCCCTGCTGGCCCTGCTGACGTTCGGCGAGGGCTGGCACAACAACCACCACCACTTCCCGGGCTCGGCCCGGCAAGGATTCGCCTGGTGGGAATTGGACCTGACCTACCTGGGCTTGCGCGCGATGGCAGTGCTGGGCCTGGTGAGCGACCTGCGGCCGGTGCCGGCCGCCCTGCGCACGGCGCGCCGGGAGGCCGCATGAGGATCGCGGTCATCGGCAGCGGCATCGCGGGGCTGGGCGCGGCCTGGCTGCTTTCGCGCGAACACGAGGTGGTGCTGTTCGAGCGCGAGGCGCGCCTGGGCGGGCACACGCACACGCACCGCGTCGAGCAGGGCGGCAAGGTCTATTCGGTGGACAGCGGTTTCATCGTGATGAACCCGCGGAACTATCCGCTGCTGACCGCGCTGTTCGATGAACTCGGCGTGCCCACCCGGCCCACCACGATGAGCTTCTCGGTGCAGGATGCGCGCAGCGGGCTGGAATACAACGCCACCAACCTCGATTCGCTGTTCTGCCAGCGCCGCAACCTGGTGTCGCCGAAATTCTGGCGCATGGTGCGCGACATCACGCGTTTCTACCGCGAGGCCCCCGCGCTGCTGGCCGAGGCCGGCCACGGCCCCTCGCTGGGCGACTACCTGCGCGACTACGATTATTCGCCGATGTTCGTCGTGGACCACCTGGTGCCGATGGCCTGCGCGCTGTGGTCGTCGCCCTCGCAGTCGATCCTGCAGTTCCCGGCCAAGTACCTGGTGCGGTTCATGGACAACCACCACATGCTCCAGGTCAGCGAACGACCGGAGTGGCGGGTGGTGGCCGGCGGCTCCTCGAGCTACATCGAGGCGCTGCTCCGGAACTGGAAGGTGCAGGTGCGGCTGTCGTCGCCGGCCCCGCGCGGGCGCCGGGCGGGCCCCCCCGCCCTCCGGGGCCCCGGCGACGGGGGAGAGGGCGTGGACCCCGTGGGGCTGGGCGGCCCCCGCCCCCCC
>JAIBEO010000118.1 GCA_019459185.1 Rhizobium sp.
CTGCCGGCACGCACCCGGCGCGACCGCCCGGATGACGGCTCCTCGAACGCCGACGATCCGGTGGCCAGGAACCCCAGGCGCCGGATGCTGGGAGCGCGGGCAGCCAGGACGACCACTGCGGATTGCCCGAGGCCCAGATGCGACAACGGCCCCCGAACGGGCCGAAGCAACCTAAGCGACTACAGGCCTAACGCCTGAGTTAAGCCGCGTCGCGGAGCGACGTCGGCTTGAATGATTAGTTAGGCCTCAGTTTAGCCAAACATCCAGTGGGTCGCCGCCACTGAAGCCTGTGAGCTCAAGCCCCTCTGGATCCTTCCCCCAAGCTAGCCAGAACTGCTGGTCGGCAGGATCGTAGAGCAGCCATGAGTGATTCCAGCCAAGATCCTTGCGCACCAGCGCCCAAGCTTCAAGGCTGTTGATTGCGACCTTGCATGATCGGGCATGCGCCTTGGGGATAGCCAGGACACGGAAAGGCGGATCCAAAAAATGAGCCATCAGATCAGCGCGCCACTCGGGAATACGCTTAGGTCGATTCTTCACGTGCGGCGTCAACTTATCGCCAGTCGCATCAAGCGCAGACTCCAGGATTTCTAGAAGCTGCGCGGAAGTCGACATCTGAGGCCTAACGCCTGAGTTAAGCCGCGCCGAAGGCGTCGGCTTGAATGATTAGTTAGGCCTCATACGCCCTGGGGGACAGTGACCGCTTTGAACGAAGCATAGATAATCAAAGCAGCGGGAGGCAATGAGACCAGCCACGCGGCCAACTTGGGTCGGCGCCGTTTAATGCGAATGCCCAGCAAGAAGATGAACAGGAACGCCGCAGCAGGAAGTGCACAGAACCAGAGCAACTCAAGGGGCGGCACTTTGGAGCACGGCACCCCATTGATCTCACAGTTCCTTACGGCCGAAGAGGTCATTGACCAGTACATCATGGCCGAAAGGCCAAAGCCCAGGGCCAGACTCAACGTCGATCCTATCCAGAAGCTTCGCATGAGGCCTAACGCCTGAGTTAAGCCGCGTCGCGGAGCGACGTCGGCTTGAATGAGATGTTAGGCGGCCAGCGCAGCACAGATGCCGGGCCAGCGCGCCGCCAGTCTGCCTGTAAGTCTAACGGTGGCGAACGCAAGGGCGATAGGAAGCGCCGGCCACCACCACTCACCCACAAACCGCGCTGTGGTGACGAGCCAACTGCCATAGGGATGCCCAGATTCCTCCAATTGCGGCGCGAGAAACACAACGTAAACCTGGACTGGAATGGCAATGACAGCTACAACCAGATACACGGAACCATACACCAATGCCCCAACGACCCCGATAAAAAGCCACGGCCGCTCTAAGCGACGACCTCGGCGAAAAGCACGCGCGGCCGGCCAGATTAGCGGTGTCAGCGCCAGAAGTAGGTAAACGATAGCGACGACCGCGAGAAGCGCGACAAACTTTGCTCCGAGTTCTTCGATTATTTCCATGGCCGCCTAACGCCCGAGTTAAGCGGCGTGTGCGCCGCACCCAGCATGCTACAAGATTCACTGCATGCTGGGTGCGGCACGCACGTCCGCTTGAACGATTTGTTAGGCCGGCATTACTTGAGCAGGCCTCGTCGCTTTAGCCTGAATCCATGCGCAAGACAGAGTGCTAGGCACACAAGTGAAGCAATGGCTAGAGCCCGGTCGAGCGCGTGAGGAGCATATAGGACCCAGTAGAGCTGATAAGGGACGTATGCGCAAAGCAGAAAGAGAGAGGTCCTGCGCGAAAGAAAGAACAGAATCCCGCCAAGCATGAGGCCGAATGAAAAAACAAAACTCGCCAACAAGCCTAGCGGCGAAACATATCCGGAGCGCAGTGCGCCAGCGAACAGATCGGGGGAAATCAGAAGCATTCCAGACAAGGCCAGAAACTGGACAGAGCAAAAAGCCAGAATCAAAGCCCGGTACAGCGCGTGCGATGGCTTTGCACCTTCCAGATTCTGCCCTGATTGTTGGAACGCAAGTTCCTCGTTTGACACGCGAAAATCTCCCATGACGGCCTAACGCCTGAGTTAAGCCGCGTCGCGGAGCGACGTCGGCTTGAATGACTAGTTAGGGCTCATGTGTCGGAGATGGTGACCGGACCAAAAGCTCCGGTCAAAGCCTCGACGAACAACCCCAGGAAGTGAAAATAGGCGCCCCCGCGAACGGATGTAAAGCCCTGCGGAACAATGGCGACATCAAACGAGAAGCCCGGCTCTCCTGGCAAGGCCGTGAAGAGGTAGAAGTCGTCTGTTCGTCTATCCATAGTCGCATCGCTACCGAGAGATTCGAGGAACGCCCTCAATCGGCTCGGGTCGTTGTATGAAAACCTGAAATCTTGCTGCACGGCTGTGAGCCCTAACGCCGGAGTTAAGCGGCATTTGAGCCGCGCCCAGCATGTTACAAGATCGGGAACATGCTGGGTTCGGCCCAAATGTCCGCTTGAACGATTGGTTAGGAGGCACCTCGCGGGAATGGCGAGGCAGGGCTGGTCCTTGTAGCGCTGCGTGTTGCGATGGCGACATTGAAAAGCATGCGAACAAATGTGTAGATGGTTCCGGCTGGAAACACCAGTGTCGCGCCGAGAACATAGGCAATAGAACTGCGTCGTGTTTGTGTGGCCAGTTTGGCGAGAAACACGAGATAGGAAATAAAGACGACGACGGAAAGCCAAAAGATTGGATTGACTGTGCTGCTTGGCACGCCACTGCGATAGGCGACTACCAAGCCAGCCACCATGCCAACGAAGACCAAAAATGACGCGGTCATGCCGATTGTATTTGCTTTGAAGTGCGAGAAACTCATTTGTGCCTCCTAACGCCTGAGTTAAGCCGCGTCGCGGAGCGACGTCGGCTTGAATGATTAGTTAGGCCTAGTAGATTTCCATGACTTTTGACTCACCCTGACTAGGGAAGTCAAAAAGCACGGACTCATAGGGCCCTTCAACAGTTTCAATTTCCAGACAATCACCACCGGCAAGTGAGATTCTAAGCAAGCCAGGGCTAAGTAGTTCGACTGACGTGACGTATTGCCTCACGAGCATCCCCCACGGGCCATTGCTTGGCGCGTCCTCCCAAGTCCACCGTGTGTTGCCGATAGACGCGAACACGCGCTCACTACAAGTGATGGAGATGTCTCCGATCTGCAGCTCAAAGCCGTACGTTGCCAGCAAGACGGAATTAATGTGCTCCCCGACTAGGTGCTCGGCCAAGAGCGCTGGTGTGTCGGACTCGGAGAGTTTCACGATTTTTGGGCCTAACGCCTGAGTTAAGCCGCGTCGCGGAGCGACGTCGGCTTGAATGAGTGGTTAGGCCGGACGCTAAGCCCCGGGTGAGCGCTTTGCAAGCTTGGGCTGGCTGAAAAAGTCGTGCCCGCGCCACGAGCTGCTGGGACGCCTGCGATTGGCCGCCTGGATGCTCGGTCCTCGATTGCCAGCGAGCCGGCATGTCGGTGGCACCAAGCGCCGGATGGTTGAGGCGCGGGCAGCGCGCGGCGGCTTTGGGGCGACCCGGAGCCCATAGGCGAGAACGGCCTACGAACGGGCCGAAGCAACCTAAGCCACTACTGGCCTAACGCCTGAGTTAAGCCGCGTCGCGGAGCGACGTCGGCTTGAATGAGTGGTTAGGCCGGACGCTAAGCCCCGGGTGAGCGCTTTGCAAGCTCGGGCTGGCTGAAAGAGTCGTGCCCGCGCCGCGAGCCGCGGGGGCGCAAGCGAGAAGCCGCCCGGATGCTCGATCAGTGACCGCCAACGAGCCGGACCGCCTGACGCGCCAGGCGCCAGATGGCTGAGGCGCGGGCGGCGTGCGCTAGCTCTGAGGCCAGCCGGAGGCAGGATGTAAGAACGGCCCGCGAGCGGGCCGAAGCAACCTAAGCAACTACAGGCCTAACGCCTGAGTTAAGCCGCGTCGCGGAGCGACGTCGGCTTGAATGAATTGTTAGCCGCCTGCTGCGGATCCGTTCTTGACGCAAATGAAGCGGCAAAACTGTTTTGTCGGGTAATTGCGGAAGTAGATGCTATCTGCGTCATTGATGTCGAAATCACACGACCGCAGTCGTCCCTCCATTTCTGGATCGAAGGTCATTAGGCTTAGTGCGCAATGAGAGTAGCGCTGAGACAGCTGCTCTACGGGCACAACAGCCATACAGCCGCCCATGTGCTCGGACCCAGAATAGACAGTCGGAGCAGATGGCCCCTGCCCTGCAATGACAATGTTGCACTCGCGGTTGAACTGGACAAAATCAAAGGGCATTTGCTCCGAGGCCGCGCGTACTGGAGATGTTGCCTCTTGCGTTGAAGTGATTGCAGCTTTCGGTGCAGCGGTGTTGCCTTGTGGAGCCGAGTCACATCCTGCGATGGCAATCGATACTGCAGCTAGAAGCAACAGTCTGGTAATGCTTTTCACGGTTCCCTCGATAGTTTGTCTTAGGCGGCTAACGCCTGAGTTAAGCCGCGTCGCGGAGCGACGTCGGCTTGAATGAGTTGTTAGGCTGAGCAGCCATTGCTCAATCCTCGTCGTACGGAACGAAGTTGATGTCGTAGCCGTGCGGATTCTCGCCCGGAGGCTGCTCAGCCTCAGTCTCGTAGATCTCAATTCTGCCGGTAGCAGAGAAACCGATTTTTTGCCCGATGATGCGGGCCATATGAGCTGATTCATCGGCGTCAGCCGCCCAAGTCTTGATTGACATGACCGCTGGCCCTGGGCGGCACTCGAACCCATCTTGAAGTTTGCCAGCGACACCGTCCGCTATTGCAGTGAAGTGCTTGTATGGCGCTGCAACCCGACCATACCGAAGCTCAAGCTTCCAGTTCTGACTTTGAGATTCTTCGGGCATACGATGGTCTTTTCCAGCAGCCTAACGCCTGAGTTAAGCCGCGTCGCGGAGCGACGTCGGCTTGAATGAGTAGTTAGGCCGGACGCTAAGCCCCGGCTGGGCGCTTTGCAAGCCAGGGCTGGCTGAAAAAGTCGTGCCCGCGCCGCGAGCCGCTGGGACGCCCGCGGGAGGCCGCCGGGATGCTTGGTCCTCGAACGCCAGCGAGCCGGCCTGCCTGACACAACAGGCGCCGGATGGTGGAGGCGCGGGCGGCGCGCGCTAGCCCTGGGGCCAGCCGAAGCCCAGAAGTGAGAACCGCCCGCGAACGGGGCGAAGGCACCTGAGCCAATAAAGGCCTAACGCCAGAGTTAAGCCGCGTCGCGGGGGGGCGGCGG
>JAIBEO010000075.1 GCA_019459185.1 Rhizobium sp.
CCCCCCCCCCTCCCCCCCCCCGCCCCACCCCCCCCGCCCCGCGCCGCCCCCGCGGGCCCGGGGCCGCCCCGCCCCCCCCCCCCCCCCCCCCCCCCCCCCCCCCCCCCCCCCCCCCCCCCCCCCCCCCCCCCCCCCACAAAAGAGCAGGCCTCGCTGTGGGTCGCACTGCTGCTGGCCCTGGGCGGCGGCGTCATCCTCAACCTGATGCCCTGCGTGCTGCCGGTGCTGTCGCTCAAGGCGCTGTCGCTGGCGCAGGGCGGCGGCGACCCGCGCAAGGCGCGCGCGCATGCGCTCTGGTACACCGCCGGCGTACTGGCCAGCTTCGCCGCCGTGGGCGGCATCGCACTGGCGCTGCGCCAGGCCGGGCTGGCGCTGGGCTGGGGCTTCCAGCTGCAGCAGCCGGGCGTCATCGCCGCGCTGGCGCTGGTGATGGTGGCCATCGGCCTGTCGCTGTCGGGCGTGGTCAGCTTCGGCGCCTCGCTGGCGGGCGCGGGCCAGTCGCTCACGGAAAAATCCGGCCCGGCGGGTGATTTTTTCACCGGCGTGCTGGCCGTGGTGGTGGCCAGCCCCTGCACCGCGCCCTTCATGGGCACGGCGCTGGCGTTCGCGTTCACCGCCTCGCCGGTGGTGGCGATCGCGGTGTTCCTGGCACTGGGCCTGGGCCTGGCCCTGCCCTTCCTGCTCATCGGTTTCGTGCCGGCGCTGGCGGCGCGGCTGCCCAAGCCCGGCGCGTGGATGGAAACCTTCAAGCACCTGCTGGCCTTCCCGATGTACCTGACGGCCGTGTGGCTGCTGTGGGTGCTGGCCAAGCAGCGCGGCGCCGACGCCATCGGCCTGGCGCTGGTGGGCACGGTGGGCCTGGGCCTGGGCCTGTGGCTGTGGGAGAAGGCGCGCTGGAAGGGCGTCCTGGCCAAGGCCATCGCCGTGGCGGTGATCCTGGCCGCGCTGTGGCCGGCGGTGCTGGTGCAGCGCATGCCGGTGCCGGAAAAGGCCGCGGCGGCCGAGGCCGGCGTGGTGGCCTACTCCGCCGACAGCCTGGAACAGCTGCGCCGCGACGGCCGTATCGTGTTCGTGAACATGACCGCCGACTGGTGCGTGAGCTGCAAGGCCAACGAACGCACCGTGCTCGGCCGCCCCGCCTTCCGCGAAGCGCTGGAACGCACCGGCGCCGTCTACATGAAGGGCGACTGGACCGACGTGGACCCGGCCATCACCGCCTTCCTCGAATCGCACCAGGCCGTGGGCGTGCCGCTGTACGTGGTGTACCCGCGCGACGGCGGCGAGCCCGAGGTGCTGCCGACCCTGCTGACCCAGTCCATCGTGGACGAGGCCCTGGCCAAGGCGGCGGACTGACATGAAACGCGACGCCATCCTCACCTGGGGCGCCATCGTGGTGCTCGGCGGCCTGTCGGCGTGGCTGGGCTGGTGGCTGGGCCAGCGCGCCCTGATGCCGGACGAAAAACCCGCGCCGCCGGGCATGGTCATCACCGAAGTCGGCCAGCCGGTGCCCGGACTGGCCCTGCCCGACCTGCGCTCCGGTGAGCTGGTGACCGTGTCCGGCCCCGGCCGCACGCGGTTGATCAACTACTGGGCCAGCTGGTGCGGCCCCTGCCGCAAGGAAATGCCTGTGCTCGACGCCTATGCCCGCCAGCAGGGCGGCAACGGCGTCAAAGTGGTCGGCATCGCCCTGGAAAGCCCGGACGAGGCCCTGGCCTTCCTGCGCGAGGTGCCGGTGGAGTTCACCCTGCTGGTGGAAAACCCGGGCCCGGGCGACAGTTCCGTGCAATTGGGCAACCGGCGCGGCATCCTGCCCTACACCGTGCTGCTGGACGCCAGCGGCACCCTGCTGGCGACCCACTACGGTGCCTTCCCGGACCCGGAATCCGTGCAGGCCTGGGTAAATTCAAACGCCCGTTAAAATCGCCGAAGTCGCGGCGATCTTCTGGACAACCCGCCCGTCCTGCCCCCAGACTGTGCCTCCCCTGGGGAGGCTGGCGTGGCAAAGATCCTGGTCCTGAACGGTCCCAACCTGAACCTGCTCGGCGAACGCGAGCCGGGCATCTACGGCCGCACGACCCTCGCCGACATCACCGCCCGCCTGGCCGCGCGCACCGAAGCCGCCGGCCACGCACTGGAAAGCTTCCAGTCCAACGCCGAGCACGAACTCGTGGACCGGGTGCAGGCCGCCCGCCTCGACGGCACCGCCTTCCTGCTGGTGAACCCGGCCGCCTTCACCCACACCTCGGTGGCCCTGCGCGACGCGCTGGCGGCCGTGGCCCTGCCCTTCATCGAAGTACACCTGTCGAACCCGCACGCGCGCGAACCGTTCCGGCACCACAGCTATTTCTCCGACATCGCCACGGGCGTGGTCTGCGGCTTCGGCGCCGACAGCTACGCCTATGCGCTCGAGGCCGCCATCGCGCGGCTCTGACCCTTTCCAACCATCACCACAAGACGAGGCCATCATGGACCTTCGCAAGATCAAGAAGCTCATCGACCTGCTCGAGGAATCGAACCTCGCGGAAATCGAAATCAAGGAGGGCGAGGAGTCCGTGCGCCTGGCCCGCGTGCCGAAGGCCGGTTATGCCGCGCCGGCGCCGATGGCCGCCCCGGCCCCGGTGGTGCACGCCGAGCCGGCCCGCCCGGCACCGGCCGCCGCCGCGCCCGCGCTCTCGGCCGAAGCCGTGGGCAAGTCCACCCGGGACGTGCCGGACGGCCACACCGTGCGTTCGCCCATGGTCGGCACCTATTACGCCTCGCCCAGCCCGGACAAGCCGGCCTTCGTGAAGGTGGGCCAGACCGTGAAGGCCGGCGAGACGCTGGGCATCATCGAGGCGATGAAGATGTTCAACCCGATCGAGGCCGACGTTTCCGGCACGGTGCGCGCCATCCTGGTCGAGAACGGCCAGCCGATCGAGTTCGACGAGCCCATGTTCGTCATCAGCTGAGGACCGGCCCATGCTGGAGAAAATCGTCATCGCCAACCGCGGCGAGATCGCGCTGCGCATCCTGCGCGCCTGCCATGCGCTGGGCATCAAGACCGTGGCGGTGCACTCGACCGTGGACCGCAACCTCAAGCACGTGGCGATGGCCGACGAGTCGGTGTGCATCGGCCCGGCGCCGTCGTCCGAAAGCTACCTCAACATCCCGGCCATCATCGCCGCGGCCGAAGTCACCGACGCCCAGGGCATCCACCCGGGTTACGGCTTCCTGAGCGAAAACGCAGATTTCGCCGAGCGCGTCGAGAAGTCGGGCTTCGTGTTCATCGGCCCTACCGCCAACGTCATCCGCATGATGGGCGACAAGGTGGAAGCCATCCGCGCCATGAAGGAAGCCGGCGTGCCCTGCGTGCCCGGCTCCAACGGCCCGCTGCCCGACGACGAGGCCGAGTGCATCGCCCACGGCCGTGAAATCGGCTACCCGGTGATCATCAAGGCCGCCGGCGGCGGCGGCGGCCGCGGCATGCGCGTGGTGCACACCGAGGGCGCGCTGCTCACCGCCATCGCCGCGACGCGCCAGGAAGCCAAGGCCGCGTTCTCGAACGACATGGTCTACATGGAGAAGTTCCTGGAGAACCCGCGCCACGTGGAGATCCAGGTGCTGTCCGACGGCCAGGGCAACGCCATCCACCTGGGCGAGCGCGACTGCTCCATGCAGCGCCGCCACCAGAAGGTGGTGGAGGAAGCGCCGGCGCCGGGCATCACCGACGAGCAGCGCGCCGAGATCGGCCGCGTCTGCACCGAGGCCTGCGTGCGCATCGGCTACCGCGGCGCCGGCACCTTCGAGTTCCTGTACGAAAACGGCCGCTTCTACTTCATCGAGATGAACACCCGCATCCAGGTGGAGCACCCGGTGACGGAAATGATCACCGGCATCGACCTGGTGCGCGAGCAGCTGCTGATCGCCAGCGGCCAGAAGCTGTCCATCAGGCAGAGCGACGTGAAGATCACCGGCCACGCCATCGAGTGCCGCATCAATGCCGAGGACCCGGAAAGCTTCCTGCCCAGCCCCGGCCTGATCAGGCACTTCCACGCGCCGGGCGGGCCGGGCGTGCGGGTGGATTCGCACATCTACGAGGGCTACAAGGTCCCGCCGAACTACGATTCGATGATCGGCAAGCTCATCGTGCACGGCGCCACCCGCGCCCAGGCCATCGCCCGCATGCGCGTGGCGCTGAGCGAAATGGTGGTGGACGGCATCAAGACCAACGTGCCGCTGCAGAGCCGCATCATGGCCGACATGGGCTTCCAGCAGGGTGGCACCAACATCCACTACCTGGAAAAGCGGCTGGCCGAGCGCAAGGAAAAGGCCATCGGCCTGGGCTGAGCCCGACGCGCTGCGCCAGGTGCGAATTCGTCTCTGGCGCAGCGCAGGCTGAACCCACGCCCCGCATTACGGATTTTTGACATACCCCGGGGCGTACCCGGCGAGAATGTACGGCAGGGGCCATCGTGGCCCGAGAGCCCGAGCCCATGCGCCATCCGTTCCGCTCATCCCCGGGCCCCGCCGACGTGCGCGGCCGTTACGCCAATGCGCTGACGGCAGATCGGAAGAGCGTAGTGTATGGTAAGAATGTGGTTAATAGTGTATATGAAGGTGGGGGCCGTAAAA
>JAIBEO010000077.1 GCA_019459185.1 Rhizobium sp.
CCATCGGCGTGCTGATCACCGGCGAAGCGGGCTCGGGCAAGAGCGAGCTGGCGCTGGAACTGCTCAGCCGCGGCCACCGCCTGGTCGCCGACGATGCCCCCGAGTTCACCCAGATCGCCCCGGACGTGCTCGACGGCACCTGCCCCGAGCTGCTGCAGGACCTGCTGGAGGTGCGCGGCCTGGGAGTGCTCAACATTCGCGAGATGTTCGGCGACACGGCGGTGAAACGTAACAAGTACCTGCGCCTCATCGTTCACCTCGAGCGCGCGCCGGAGCTTTCCAACGAAGCCATGGCGCGCATCACCGGCGAATCGGGCAGCCGCAAGGTGCTCGACCTCGACGTGCCGGTGGTGCAGCTGCCGGTGGCCGCGGGCCGCAACCTGGCCGTGCTCACCGAGGCCGCGGTGCGCCTGCACCTGCTGCGAAGCAAGGGCATGGACCCGGCCGCGGCCTTCCTGGCCCGGCACACGGCGTTCCTGCAACAAGGGGAAACTTCGTGAGCGAACCCGTCCGTCCGCTGCTTATCGTGCTCACCGGCCTCTCCGGCTCCGGAAAATCCGTGGCGCTCAAGACGCTCGAGGACCTCGACGTCTACTGCACCGACAACCTGCCGGTGGAGCTGCTTCCGGAATTCGTGAAATCGGTGGCCGGCGACGGCCGCAACATGGCGCGCATGGCGGTGGGCATCGACGTGCGCAACGCCTCCGACCTGGCGCGCATCCCGGAATGGCTGTCGGCGGTGGGTTCGCTGGGCTTCGACTACAAGCTGGTATTCTTCGACACCCGCGACGAAGTGCTGCTCAAGCGCTATTCCGACACCCGCCGCAAGCACCCGCTGAGCCACGGCGGCATGGCGCTGGCCGACGCGATCGAGCTCGAGCGCCTGCGCCTGCGCCCGCTGCAGGCGATCGCCGACCTGGTGATGGACACGTCGGAAATGAACGTGCACCAGATGCGCCGGCAGGTGACGACGGCGCTGGGCGTGGGCACCACCCGCGGCATGTCGCTGCTGTTCGAATCCTTCGCCTACAAGCGCGGCCTGCCGGCCGACGCCGACTTCGTGTTCGACGCCCGCGCCCTGCCGAACCCGCACTGGGACGCGCGCCTGCGCCCGCTCTCGGGCCGCGACGCAGCCGTGCGCGAGCACCTGGACCAGAACCCGGTGGTGCAGGAATTCGTGGCCCAGGTACAGGCCTTCCTGGAAAACTGGGTGCCGCGCTTCGAAGCCGAAACCCGCAGCTACCTCACCATCGCCTTCGGCTGCACCGGCGGTCGCCACCGCTCGGTCTACCTGGCCGAACGCCTCGCCGCCCACTGCCGCAGCCACGGCCGCGAGGGTGTGCTGACCTTCCACCGCGAGCTTGAGTGAGCGGATTTGGGCTTGCCCAGCGGCAAGCAGGTCACTTGCTCGTAGGCGGTGGTGGGCGGCAGGCGTCATCGCACGCAGAGGGGTATGGACGAAGTGGAGGGCAGGATGCCCGGAACGGCGGTGAGTCGATGGACATGGACGTCGTATCGATCGAACCGGCGGCCATACCCCTCTGTGCGCGATGACGCCTGCGAAGAACAACCGCCCGCGAGCCAGTGACCTGCCGGCCAGAGATTCCGGACCCCGGGGGGCGTCTGGTAATGTCAGCCCATGCCCGTCGGGATACTACTGCTGAGCCATGAAGGCGTCGGAGACGCCCTGCTGGCGGCCGCGCGCCGGCTGCTGGGGGCGTTGCCGCTGGCCTCCGAATCCTTCGGCCTGCCCTGGGACGGCGATCCCGCCGAACTGCTGCCCGCCGCCAGCGCCGCCCTGCGCAAGGTGGACAGCGGCGACGGCGTGCTGGTGTTGAGCGACCTGTACGGCGCCAGCCCCGCCCGCCTGGCCGAGAAGCTCGTGCACCTTGGCACGCCCGCGCGCCGCGTCAGCGGCCTGTCGCTGCCCATGTTGCTGCGCGTGCAGAATTATCCCGAACTGGACCTCGATGAACTCGCGCGCACGGCCGCCGCCGGCGCGCGCAATGGCGTGGTGGTGGACGATGCTTGAGCGTGAACTGCAGGTCAGCAACAAACTCGGCCTGCACGCGCGCGCCGCGGCGAAACTCGTCCAGCTCCTTTCCGGCTTCCAGTCGCAGGTGACGCTGCTCGGCCGCGGCCGCGAGGTCAACGCCAAGTCCATCATGGGCGTGCTGCTGCTGGCCGCCGCGCCCGGCGCCATGGTGGTGATGCGCGCCGAGGGCGCCGACGAAGCCGAAGCCCTGGCCGCCGCCGCCGCGCTGTTCGAGCGCGGTTTCGACGAGGACGGCTGATGCGACGCGCGCTGCGCGGCGTGGGCGCCTCGCGCGGCATCGCGCTCGGGCGGGCCCGCGTCTGCCAGCCGCAGGCCCTGGTGGTCGAAGAAACCCGCATCACCGCCGGCGAGGTCGCCGGCGAACTGGCGCGCCTGCACGCCGCGCTCGACGTCGCCCGCGCCGAACTGCGCGGCCTGCGCGAGCGCCTGCACGGCGCGCTGGCGCAGGAAGTGGGCGAGTTCCTCGACCTGCACGCCATGATCCTCGACGACCCCGAGTTGCTGCAGGGCCTCGACGACCTCGTGCGCACCGGCCGCTATGGCGCTGACTACGCCCTGAAGCTCCAGCGCGACCGCCTTGCCGCCGTGTTCGAGGGCATGGACGACGACTACTTCCGCAGCCGGCGCGAAGACCTCGACCACGTCATCGGCCGCGTGCACGCCGCCCTGCACCGCCGGGAGAACGGCAACGGCGGCGGCCTGTCGGGCGAGATCCTGGTCTGCGATTCGGTGGCGCCCTCGGAACTGGCCGAATGGCAGGCGCGTGGCGTGGTGGCCGTGGTCACCGCCACCGGCAGCCCGCTTTCGCACAGCGCCATCCTGGCCCGCAGCCTGCACCTGCCGCTGCTGGTGAACGTGGGCGAACTGCTGGCGCACGCCAACGACGGCGACGCCATGATGGTGGACGCCAGCAGCGGCGAAGTGGTGCTTGAACCCGGCGCCGAAGACCTGGCCCGCTACCACGCCCGCCAGGCCCAGATCGGCCGCGAGCGCGCCCAGCTGGCGCGGCTGCGGCGGCAGCCCACCCGCACCCTCGACGGCGTCGACATCCGCCTGTACGCCAACGCCGAATCGCGCGAGGACGTCGCCGAAGCCCACGCCCAGGGCGCTGACGGCGTGGGCCTGTACCGCACCGAATTCCTGTTCCTGCAGCGGCGCGAACTGCCCACCGAGGAAGAACAGTTCCTGGCCTACCGCGACCTGGTGCTGGGCATGGCCGGCCGCGTGGCCACCATCCGCACGCTCGACCTGGGCGCCGACAAGGCCGACCACACCGGCCTGGCCCTGCGCAGCGAACCCAACCCGGCCCTGGGCCTGCGCGGCGTGCGGCTGTCGCTGGCGCACCCGGCGCTGTTCCTGACCCAGCTGCGCGCCATCCTGCGCGCCAGCGCCTACGGCCCGGTGCGCATCCTGGTGCCCATGGTGAGCGGCCGCGAGGAAATGATGCAGGTGTGCGAACTGCTGGAACAGGCCCGCGCCGGGCTGACGGCCGAAGGCCTGCAGGTCGGCCCGCTGGCCGAGCTGGGCGCCATGATCGAAGTGCCGGCCGCGGCGCTGGGCCTGGGCGACATCGTCGACCTGGTGGACTTCGTCTCGGTGGGCACCAACGACCTGGTGCAGTACCTGCTGGCCACCGACCGCAACCACGAATCGCTGGCCGAGCTTTACACGCCGCGGCACCCGGCGGTGCTGCGGCTGCTGGCCGAGGTGTTCGCCTTCGGCCGCCGCAACGGCATCCCGGTGGCGGTCTGCGGCGAGATGGCCGGCGAGGCGGCGAACGTGCCGCTGCTGCTGGCCCTGGGCCTGCGCGACTTCAGCCTGCATCCGTCCACCCTGCTGGAAGTGCGCAAGGCCATCCGCGAGGCCGACCTGGGCAGCCTGCGCCGGCGCTCGGGCACCCTGCTGCGCTGCCACGACCGCGCCGCGATCGAGCGCTGGCTCGAGCGTTGCTGAAAGCACGGGTAGGCGGGGAACCGCCGGCCCCGCATAATACCGGCGCCTTCCCGGGAGCCGCCTGATGGCCGAAGCCGTCCGCCACGACAAGACCGCTCGGCAGCTGCGGCTGCTGTCGGACGCGCTCGACACCGGCCGCCTGGGCCCGGTGCGCCGGCTGGTGAATTCGCTGTCGCCGGCCGAGATCGGCAACCTGCTCGAGTCCCTGCCCGCGGGCAAGCGCGAGATCGTGTGGGGCCTGGTGGACCCGGAGGACGACGGCGAGGTGCTGGTGCACGTGGGCGACGACGTGCGCGAAAGCCTGCTGGCCGAGATGGACACCGACGAGATCGTCGCCGCGGTCGAAGACCTCGACATCGACGACCTCGCCGAACTGGCCGGCGACCTGCCCGACCAGGTCATCGACGAAGTGCTCAAGTCCATGGACCGGGAGAACCGGGAGCGCCTGGAGCAGGTGCTTTCCTATCCCGAGGACAGCGCCGGCCGCCTGATGAACCCGGACGTCATCACGGTGCGCACCGACGTCACCGTGGACGTGGTGCTGCGCTACCTGCGCCTGCGCGGCGAGATCCCGGAACACACCGACCACCTGTTCGTGGTCAGCCGCCGGCACCAGTACCTGGGCCGCGTGGCCATCGCCGCGCTGCTCACCCACGACGCAAGCACGCCCATCAACGAACTCTTCGACGACGAGCAGCCGGCCATCCCGGTGGACACGGCCGCGCACGAGGTGGCCAGCCAGTTCTCCGACCACGACTGGATCTCGGCCCCCGTGGTGGACGCGAACAACATCCTGCTCGGCCGCATCACCATCGACGACGTCGTCGACATCATCCGCGACCACGCCGCGCACCAGGCGCTGAGCGCCGCCGGCCTGGACGAGGACGAGGACCTGTTCAGCCCGGTGCCGCGCGCCGCGCGCCGCCGCGCTATCTGGCTGGGCATCAACCTGGCCACGGCCTTCCTGGCTTCGTGGGTGATCGGGCGTTTCGCCGACACGCTGGAACAGCTGGTGGCGCTGGCGGTGCTGATGCCCATCGTGGCCAGCATGGGCGGCGTGGCCGGCACCCAGACCCTGACGCTGATGGTGCGCGGCATGGCCCTGGGCCAGGTGGGCACCGGCAACCTGCGCGCGCTGCTGAGCAAGGAAGTGCTGGTGGGCCTGATTAACGGCATCGCCTGGGCCATCGTGGTGGGCCTGGTGTCGGCGCTGTGGTTCAGCGATTTCGCGCTGGGCGGCGTGATCGCCGCGGCCATGGTGATCAACCTCGTCTCGGCCGCGCTGGCCGGCGTGGGCGTGCCGCTGCTGCTGCGGCGCATGAACATCGACCCGGCGCTGGGCGGCGGCGTGGTGCTGACCACGGTCACCGACGTGATGGGCTTCTTCGCCTTCCTCGGCCTGGCCACCCTGGTGCTGCTGCGCTGAGCCGCGTGATGCGCCTGCTCGCCCTCGTCCCCGCCCTTGCGCTGTTGGCCGCGCCGGCATTTGCCGATGCGCCGAAACGGGCAATGCAGGCCTGCCTGCAGGCGCACTTCGACGCCCTTGACCTCGGCCTCGACAAGGCGCTCGGCGTGAGCGTGGCGGTGCTGCCGATGCAGGGCGGCGAAGCCTGGCAGGGCGCGCGCGGCGTGGCCGACCGTGACCGCGGCGAAGCGCTGACGACCGGCCACGCGTTCCGCATCGCCAGCAACACCAAGACCTACACCGCGGCCGCGGTGCTGCGCCTGGCCGAACAGGGCAAGCTGGGCCTGGACGATCCCATCGCCGCGCACCTGCCGGCCGCCTTCGTCGTTGCGCTCGAAGAGGGCGGCTACGACCCGCGCGCCATCCGCATCCGCCACCTGCTGACGCACACCGCCGGCCTGCGCGAGCACGTCAGCGAGGACTTCCTGCTGCGCCAGGCCGGGCCCGAGGCGCGCGAATGGACGGTGCCGGAGCAGCTCGACCTGGCCATGGCCGCCGGCGCGCCGCTGTCGCCGCCCGGCACCGAATTCCATTACTCCGACACCGGCTACGTGCTGCTGGGATCGATCATCGAACGCCACGCGGGCCAGCCGCTGCCCGCGGCGCTGCGGGAACTCCAGGCCTGGGACGCGAACGGCCTGGCGCATACCTGGTTCGAAATGCTCGATCCCGCGCGCGCGCCACAGGCGCACCAGTACTGGCAGGGCCGTGACACGCGCGGCTGGCACCCTTCGTTCGACCTCTACGGCGGCGGCGGCATCGTGGCCACGCCGGCCGACATGGCGGCGTTCCTGCGCCTGCTGCTCGAGGGCCGGCTGTTCGAACAATCCGCCTCGCTGCAGACCATGCGTACGCCCGGCGTGGCCGACGCCTGGAACGACTACGGCGCAGGGCTTTTCGAGCTGGAGGTCGACGGCGAAAGACTGACCGGCCACAGCGGCTTCTGGAACACCTTCGCCTTCCACTCGCCGGCCGACGGCGTGGTGTTCGCCGGCGCCGTCGTCGAGAAGACCGCCCTGCCCTATGCCGCGCTGGTCGGCTCGCTGCGGGGCGCCTATCGCGACTGCGCGGCCGGCCGGAAAGAAGCGGCGCCGGCCGCGCCGGAGTCGCCGTGACGGAAGCCAGGCTGATCCGCACCGTCGCCGCGGTGATCCGCGACGCCTCGGGCCGCGTGTTGCTGGTGCGCAAGCGTGGCACGCCCACCTTCATCCAGCCCGGCGGCAAGCGCGAGCCGGGCGAAGAGCCGCTGGCCACGCTGGCGCGCGAACTGCACGAAGAGCTGGGCGTGGTGCTGCGCCCTGGCGCGCTGCGGCTGGGCGAATTCGAGGACGTGGCCGTCAACGAGGCCGACACCCGCGTGCGCGCCGAGGTCTACCTGGCCGAAGTGGACGGCGAACCCGCGGCCTGTGCCGAGATCGAGGAACTGGCCTGGGTGGACCCGGCCGCGCCGGGCGAAAGCATCATCGCGCCGCTGTCGCGCCACCAGCTGCTGCCGGCCGTGGCGGCGCTGTGGTCGCCGGTGGAGCGTGGCCCGGCGCGGCACTATGCCTGGGGCGGCGACAACGACGGCTGGCACCTTGTGCAGCGCCAAGACCTTTCCGTGATCGCCGAGCGCGTGCCGCCGGGTGGCCGCGAGCGCCGGCACCGGCATGCACTGGCGCGGCAGTTCTTCTACCTCCTTTCGGGGCGTGCCTGCATCGAGCTGGCCGGCAAGGAAGTGGCGCTGGTCGCCGGCCAGGGACTGGAAGTGCCGCCCGGGCTGCCCCACCAGTTCATGAACCCCTATGACGAGGACGTGCATTTCCTCGTGGTGTCGCAGCCGACGACGCGCGGCGACCGCAGCGACGACTGAGCCTCAGCGCGGCGTCGGCTTGCCCTGCTCGGCCAGCGTGAGCGCGACCTTGTCGCGCAGGTAGGCGGGTTCGATGCGGGCCGCATCCACGGCCTCGCCGCGAGCGAAGGCGCGGGCCGCGAGTTTGGCCAGGTCGGCGGCGTGTGGCAGCGCGCTGGCGTCGAAGCCGGCAAGCGCGGTGCCCAGGCGCGCGACCAGGGCGCCCTGCTCGGCGCCGAAACCGGTGCCGACGCCGGACACCGCGTTCACCGGCACCGGCGCTTGCACCGGCGGGCAGATCATTTCCTCGTCGGCGGCCGTGACCAGGCCATCGGCATCGCGCGCGAATTCGCCCAGGTACACCTCGCCCATGCGCGCGTCGATGGCCGCGAGGATGCGTTCGCCGCGGCCCCGCATGGCCAGCACGGCCAGCGTGGAAATCGGCAGCACGGGGCGGTCCAGCGCCAGCGCCAGGCCCTGAACCAGGGCGATGGCCAGCCGCACGCCAGTGAAGGCGCCGGGGCCGCGACCCACGGCGATGGCGTCGAGCTGCGACTTGCGCAGGCTGGCTTCGGCCAGCAGTTCGTCGGCCCAGGGCAGCACCAACTGGGTGTGCCGGCGCGGCGCCAGTTCGTGGCGCGCGAACACGGCGCCGTCGGCGTAGACGGCGACCGAGCAGGCTTCGGTGCTGGTTTCGATGGCCAACAGCTTCACGGCCAGTCCTCGTCGCTCGCGGCAGGCGCCGCACCGGGCGATTGTGCGGCAAAGAAGCGCTGCACGTCCTCGACCTGGCGGGTGCGCGGGAACGGCGGCAGGCTGTCCAGGAACAGGCGGCCGTAGGGTTTTCCCAGCAGGCGCGGGTCGCACAGCACCAGCACGCCGCGGTCGGCGTCGCTGCGGATCAGGCGGCCGACGCCCTGCTTGAGCGCGATCACGGCCTGCGGCAGTTGCTCGTCGCGGAAGGGGTTGCCGCCGCGGCGGCGCACGGCTTCCAGGCGCGCTTCCAGCACCGGGTCGTCGGGCGCGGCGAAGGGCAGGCGGTCGATGCAGACCACGCTCAGCGCCTCGCCGGCCACGTCGACGCCTTCCCAGAAACTGGCGGCGCCGAGCAGCACGCCGTTGCCCGAGGCGCGGAACTGTTCGAGCAGCGTATTGCGCGGCGCGGTGCCCTGCACGAACAGCGGCCAGGGGCCTTCGCGCAGCTCCTCGGCAGCTTCGCGCAGGGCGCGGTGCGAGGTGAACAGCAGGAAGGCGCGGCCCTTCGAGGCTTCCAGCACCGGCCATACGGCGTCGATGACGGCCAGGGCGTAGTCGCGGCTGTTGGGCTCGGGCATGGCGCGCGGCAGGTAACACAGCGCCTGCCTGGGCCAGTCGAAAGGGCTGGGCTGCAGCAGTTCACGCGGCTCCCACAGGCCAAGCCGACGGCCGATGTGGCGGAAGCTGCCGTCCACCGCCATCGTCGCCGAGGTGAAGATCCACGCGGCGCGGCTCTGTTCGCGGTAGCGCCGCAGCGGACCCGACACGTCCAGCGGCGTGCGCTGCAGCGTGAAACCGCGCTGGGTCAGTTCGTACCAGCGCACCGCCATCGTGTCGCCGGCAGCGGCAGGGAAAGAAAAGGGGTCAGAGTCAATTTCCGGCGAGAGGCCCTCGCCTTCCGACGCATCCGCGCCGGAAATTGACTCT